>JBNLBB010000055.1:0-16236 GCA_050302415.1 Gammaproteobacteria bacterium
GTAGCCACCCGTGCGATAGAGGGTTGCATAGGGGAAATCGAGTTTCGCCTTGTCCAGCCGGCTGAAAAAGAGCTCTCCCGGCTCGGGACGACGGCTCGGGGTGATGGCCTGGCGGTGGATGGAGAAGCTGGGATTGCGCGCCCGGTAGAGCACCACCTGCTCACCCGCACTCAGCAGGGCCGCCTCCCGCACCGGGGTCTGGATCCAGGTGGCCAGGTTGGGGGCGAAGACCAGGATGAAGGCGAGCGCGTGGGCAATGCCCACGCCGATCAGACCGTTGACCACCGGCCAGCGGCGCCAGACCAGCAGCACCGCGATCACCAGGGAGAGCAGTCCGAACGCGGCCATCTGATTGCCCTGCATCACCTGCGTACCGCGGGTCAGCACCTCGGCGGCGAAGGGGTCGCTGGTGCGGGTCAGGGCCAGACCCAGCAGCCAGGGCAGACCCGCCATCAGGCCGGCCCAGAGCAGCGCGGGCAGGAATCCGAGCAGCCGCGAGTTCAGGGCCGGACGCTGCAATGCCATGAGCACGAAGAGCGGCGTACAGCCGTAGAGGATGTAGTGGGGCAACTGGGTGTTGGAGGCGGAGAAGAGCACGAACACCACGCCGAACCAGATCCAGAGATAGGCCTCCAGGCTGTTACGCAGCAGCGCGCGGATGCGCCACAGGGCATGTAAAAAGAGCCCGGTGTAGGGCAGCAGCACCAGGGGCAGCGCCAGCGCGTAGTAGTAGAGGTGGCCGCCGTGGCCCTCCATGGTGTCGGAGAAACGGCTCACATTGTGTTTGAGGAAGAAGCCGTCGATGAAGGCCTGGCCCTGATCGAGATACTCCATGAGGTACCAGGGGGTGATCAGCACGAGGAAGAGCAGGATGCCGGGTACATCCAGAATGGCGCGCAGCCAGTCCCGCGTTCGGCCATTGAGCCAGAAGAAGAGGGCGCTGACGGCAAACGGTACCGCCACGGCTATCGGGCCCTTGGTCAGGAACCCGAGGCCCATGAGCAGGAAGGCCAGGCGCACCAGTCCACGATCACCGTCGGTGTAGTAGCGAAAGACGGTGAACAGGGTCAGCGTCAGCCACAGATTGAGCAGGGCGTCCGCCGTGGCGGCGCGGCCGATGACCAGTACCGCAAGGGTAGTGGCAGTGATGAGGCCGGCGACCAGGCCCGTGGCTTCATCCCGGTAGTGGCGGGTGAAGAGGAAAACCGCGCACGCCCAGAAGATGGCGGCCAGGGCCGAGGGCAGCCGGAAGCCCCAGGCGTTGACCCCCAGCAGCTTCACCGAGGCGGCCTGCAGCCAGTAGATGAGAATGGGCTTGTCGAATCGGGGCTCGCCGTTGAGATGAGGGGTGAGGTAGTTGCCGCTGGCCACCATTTCGCGGGTTGCTTCGCTGAACGCCCCCTCGTCCACGTCGAACAGTTCGTAGCCGCCCAGGTTGAGCAGAAAGCAGCCCACCAGCACCAGCGCGAAGGCGCCGGCGCGGTGCTGCCTGACCCATGCGGAGAGTTGCTCCATTCAGGCCTCCTCCGGCCGTGGGGTGAATCGGACCGGGATGAGCCAGGCGAGCGCGCCGCCGATGAGCGAGCAGGCCAGCAGAAAGATGTGCAGGTTGATCGCCCCCTGCAGGGCCGTCGTCACCTCGACCCCGTAGGGGGCGAGTCCCACCAGCACCCCCGCCTCGTAGGTGCCGGCACCTGCCGGCCCGTGGATCGGCAGCACGCTGGTGGCATCACCGGCGATGGCGCCGGCCAGGGCGGCCACGAAGCCGGTTTCGGCGAACAGCGAGAGCACCCAGGCAAAGGCGAGCAGCTTGATCGTCCAGTTGCACCAGGTGGTGGCGATGCTGCGCAGGAACATGCCGCGGTTGGCCGGCAGGGCTTCCAGCAGCTGGCGCAGGCGCGGCTGCCAGCCGCTGTCTGCCGTCAGGCGCCGACGCAGTCCCGCCTGTCCGATCTGGGCCAGCACCGGAATCGGGGCCACCAGCGCAAGGCCGAGTAGCGTCAGGGTGTTCCCCCAGAGGCCGGAGAGAGCGATCAGTCCCATCAGCCCCAGGGCATGCAGGTCCAGCAGCCGGAACCAGAGAAGCACGGGCACCGAGCGTTTCACCGGGACATCGAAATAGCGCCACATCAGCACCGGGAAGCTCACTTCGCCGCTGCGTGCCGGCAGCAGGTTGTTGAGCACGTTGTGGATCAGCATCAGGCGGACGCAGGTGGTGTAGGCGGAGAGCGTTCCGAAGCGGAAATAGTCGTAGAGGCGCCAGGCGCGCAGGGCATAGCTGAGCAGCACCAGGGCGAGGGCGATCAGCCCGGTGTGCCAGGGGAAGCGCTGCCACGGGGCGAGTACCGTGGCCCAGCCCCAGGCCCATTCCACGACACCGATCGCAACGACGAGCAATACCCCGCCGATGGTGTAGCTGGTGGCGTGGTGACGCGGTTTGTCGGTAGCCTCCGTGCTGCTCATGACTGTTTGGGCAGGAGCACCAGTTCGGATTCGGAGTAGCGGTCGTGCCAGGTGAGACTCTGCCGGTCGACCAGCTGCCAGAAGTAACCCAGACCAAGCAGCAGCCAGGAGAGGATGGAGACCAGGTAGCGCAGCAGGGCCTGGTTCCAGCTGATGGGCTGACCGTCAAAACGCTGCACCCGCAGGCGCCAGGCGCGCATGCCCAGCGTCTGGCCGCCATGGATCCAGAACCAGGCAAAGAAGAAGAAGGCGACAATAAACAGAAGGGTGGAGACCAGCGGGTTGTAGCCCTTCACCGACTGGCCCCCATTGGCCAGCACCACTAAAAAGGATGTGAAAAACAGCACCGCGCCCAACAGCAGCGAGTCGTAACAGATCGCGGCCAGACGGCGCAGAAGCCCGGCCCGGGGATAGGAGGGTGGATTTTGCATCGCGGTATTTTAGCCCGGAATAGTGGGGGGCCAACCAGAGGCGGGAGGATTTATTGCCCTTAGGGCGGGATTGACGAGGTTGTCCTGGTGCATTGCTTGCGACGAGGGTCCACTTTCGCAGGTTGGGATTCCATCGTCCTCCCAACCTGCGAAAGGCCCTCACGTGGAGAGAAAAACGCTCAAATATAATGTGCTTTCCTCCTCCAGAACGCCAATGAACTTCCATTTCCCATCCGAGTCCGAACCTTTCCCATCACGCCAAAACATCGGAGCCTGTTCATGGACACCAGTACCCACACGCTCAATACGTTGTTTGCCCAGTTGGGTCTGCCCGACAACGACGAAGCAGTCGCCCAGTTCATCCGCGAGCACCGGCCGCTGAATCGCGCGGTCCGCGTGACGGAGGCCCGATTCTGGTCACCGGCACAGAAGGCGTTTCTGGCGGAATCGCTGCTTGAAGATTCTGACTGGTGTGAAGCGGTCGATGAGCTCGACGCGCTGCTGCATCACTGATCGATCAGGACTCGAATGCCCTCAACCCGTCGACGTCGAGCACGGTGATCGCGCCGTACTCGACCTTGACCAGTTTTTCCTTCTCCAACACGCGCAGCGCCTGATTGACCCGCTGGCGTGATGCGCCGGCCAGAAATCCCAACTCTTCCTGGGAGATCTGCAACTGCTTTACGGCGCCCGGGTAGAGCACGTGATTGAAGAGCGAGGCCAGTGATCTGGCGACTTTGCCGTCCGGGGAGAGCAGGCGCTCGGTCTCGATGGTGCCGATCATCTGCCCCAGGCGCTCGTTGAGCTGGGTGATGATGAAACGGTTGAAGCTGAGGCTGGTGTCCAGCAGCCAGTGAAAGGTGTCCGAGGGCAGAAAGGCGATGCAGGAATCGCGCAGGGTGACGATGTCGTACTGTCGTTTCTCACGTTTGAATACGGACCCTTCTCCCACCCAGCTCCCGGTTGGGGCGCCGGTGAAGGTGACGCATTTGCCCGATTGTGAGTAGGCGTTGAGTTTGATCAGACCATCGACCACGCCTACCCAGGCGTCCACCGGATCGCCTTTACGGCAGACGATGGCATTGGCGGGAAAGGTGCGCGCGACCAGGGTCGATTTGATACGATCCAGCTGCTCGTCGTTCAGACCCGTCACCCAGGGGCTGGAGGCGAGCATTTGATCAAGGGTTTGCATTCGTTTTGGTAATTGTCGGTTGAATGACAGAACGAAGCGAATATACCCCGTAAGATTCCCGGAGTAAAAGCGGCTGTACCGGCCGCGTTTTATCTGAAGCAACAGACAGTCGGCTGACTGACACTGATCCCCGGGATCGAAGGCGAGGGTCAAACTCAAACCCTTGAGTTCAACGCCGTAGCAAACAATCGGGGACAGGAGAACAAATGACTATTTCGAAGGTGGGCGTCGTAGGCGCCGGAACGATGGGTAACGGTATCGCGCAGGTATTCGCAGCCTCGGGTTTTGAGGTGGTGATGCGCGACATATCCGATGCTGCAGTGCAGCGTGGATTGGCCGCCATTGAGAAAAGTCTGGATCGCCTTTTGAAGAAAGAGAAAATCTCGGCCGACGACAAGGCAGCTACCCTGGGACGCATCAGTTGTGCGACCGACATCAAGGCCCTGGCCGACGTGGATCTGGTGGTTGAAGCGGCCACCGAAAACCAGGAACTGAAACTCAACATCTTCCGCGAGCTCGACGAGGTCTGCAAACCGGAGGCCGTGCTCGCTTCCAACACCTCCTCCATTTCGCTGACCAAGATTGCCGGTGCCACCAAGCGTCCCGCACAGGTCGTCGGCATGCATTTCATGAATCCCGTACCGGTGATGGCGCTGGTGGAGGTGATTCGCGCGTTGCAGACCAGCGACGAAGTCTATGCCCTGGTCGATGATCTCTCCCGCAAGCTCGGCAAAACACCGGTAGAGGTGAAGGACAATTTTGGATTCGTCTCCAACCGGATTCTGGTCCCGATGATCAACGAAGCGGCGTTCACCCTCATGGAAGGCATGGCCTCGGCGGAGGACATCGACGCGGTGATGCGCCTGGGCATGAACCATCCCATGGGCCCCTTGGCGCTGGCCGACCTGATCGGTATTGACACCTGTCTGGCGATCATGCAGGTGCTCTACGACGGCTTCAACGACTCCAAATACCGGCCCTGTCCCCTGCTCAAGCAGATGGTGGACGCGGGCTACCTGGGCCGCAAGTCGGGCCGTGGCTTTCACGACTACAGCGGAGCGTAAATCATGAGTTACGAAAACATACTGCTGGAAGAGCGCGAAGCCGGGATTTTCGTCCTCACCATCAACCGTCCCAAGGCCTACAACGCGCTGAACGAAGCGACGCTGCGTGAAATCGGAGCGGCCATCGACGCGGTGGGCGCCAATTCGGACGCCCGGGTGTTGCTGATCACCGGCGCCGGCGACAAGGCGTTTATCGCCGGTGCCGACATCAAGGAGATGGCCGGCAAAAATGCCATGGAAGGGAAGCTCTTTTCCGAACTCGGCACGTCGACCCTGCGCAAACTGGAGCGCCTGCCGGTGCCGGTTATCGCGGTGGTCAACGGATTTGCCCTGGGTGGCGGCTGCGAAACGGCCATGGCCTGCGACTGGGTGCTTGCCGGTGACAACGCCGTGTTCGGCCAGCCGGAGGTGAAACTGGGGGTGCCCCCCGGCTTCGGCGGCACCCAACGGCTGTTGCGCCTGGTGGGCAAGGCGCGGGCCCTGGAGCTGGTCACCACCGCCCGTCAGGTCAAAGCCGACGAGGCGCTGCGCATCGGACTGGTCAACGCGATCCATCCCGTCGACAGCCTGATGGACGCGGCCCTGGCCCAGGCGCGTGAAGTGGCGGCCCAGGGACCGATCGCCGTACGGGTGGCGAAAGAGGCGGTGCAGCGTGGCCAGGATCTGGACCTGGGCAACGCATGTGCACTGGAGACCGAGCTGTTCGGACTCTGTTTTGCCACCGAAGATCAAAAAGAGGGGATGGGTGCATTCGTGGAAAAAAGGGCGGCGCAGTTCAAAAACCGTTGATCAGCAGCTACGTTTGAACCGACACCGAACCACGAAATACTGAGGACAACAATCATGGAATATCGCGATCTGCTGGTGCATGTGGATAACTCCAAGGCCTGCGAAGTGCGCATGAAATTCGCCCTGGCCCTGGCCAAGCAACAGGGTGCCCATTTGACCGTGCTCTTTTCGCGCAAGTACGGGCCCGATTTCGACAAGGCCGCTGAAGAGTCGAAACAGCGCTTCGAGCAGGCGGTGGCCGGCGACGGCGCCAAGGTGGAGTGGCGCATTGCCACCCAGCGTGGGCAGAAGATCAACGTCATCGACTCGCTGGTGATGAATGCCCATTACGCCGATCTGCTGGTGCTCGGGCAGTACGACGCCAATGCCTCGGCCTTTGGCGTTCCCGCGGATCTTGCGGAGCATGTCATGCTGCAGGCCGGGCGACCGGTGCTGATCGTGCCCTACACCGGCAAATATGAAACGGTGGGCGAAAACGTGCTGGTGGCCTGGAATGGTTCCCGCGAGGCGGTGCGCGCAGTCAATGACGCCATCCCGCTGATGATGAAAGCCAAAACGGTGACGGTGCTGGCGCTCAATCCGGATCAGGGCGATGGCAAGGGACATGGCGAAATCCCGTGTGCCGATATCTGCCTGCACCTGGCACGCCACGGCGTGAACGCCAAGGCGCAGCACCTGGTGGCGAAGGATATCGACGCCGGCAACATGCTGCTCTCCATGGCGGCTGATGAAGGGGTCGATCTGTTGGTCATGGGCGGTTACGGTCAGCCGCGGCTGCGTGAAGTGGTGCTGGGCGGCGCCACCCGCCAGATCCTGCGCCACATGACCGTGCCGGTGCTGATGGCCCATTAAAGAATTCGCCGATCCACAGTCGGCTGGGGGCTGCCGTAGAGTGGCCCGACAATAAATCGGCGGCGTGGCCCCCAGGGGTCCGCCGCCCAAACTGAAGCGAACGACGGAGGTAGGGTCACCATGTCCCTTGGTACTGATCACAGGAGAGGTGCGTCCCGGATTTCGGGTCACATCGGCTGCCATCCTGCCACTGTCACCACCCGGAGTGATGCAGGGTACGCAGCATGAGCGAACAGCAAAACATACTCGAGGTCCGCGACGTATCGCTTTCGTTCGGTGGGGTGCGAGCCCTCTCCGACGTGAGCTTCAACGTCAAGCCGGGCGAAATTTTCTCCATTATCGGCCCCAACGGCGCGGGCAAAACCTCCATGCTCAACTGCGTGTCGGGACGCTATTCGCCCAACCAGGGAGCGGTGATCTTCAAGGGCGAGGAGATCACCCAGCTCAAACCCAACCAGCGCTGCGACCGGGGCATCGGGCGCACCTTCCAGAACCTGGCGCTGTTCGGTCACATGACCGTGCTCGACAACATCATGGTGGGCCGTCACCACCTGCTGAAAAACAACTTTCTCACCGGACCGCTCTACTGGTTCAGCGGGGCCCAGAAAGAGGAACTGGCCCACCGCCATGCGGTGGAAGACATTATCGATTTTCTGGAGATCACCCATATCCGCAAAGCCCAGGCCGGTACGCTCTCTTATGGCTTGCGCAAGCGGGTGGAGCTGGCCCGCGCGGTGGCGATCCGCCCCGATCTGATCCTGCTAGACGAACCAATGGCCGGCATGAACCTGGAAGAGAAAGAGGACATGGCCCGCTACATCATCGACCTCAATGAGGAGTGGGGCATGACCGTGGTGATGATCGAACACGACATGGGCGTGGTGATGGATATCTCACACCGCGTCATGGTGCTCGATTTCGGCAAAAAGATTGCGGAGGGGCTGCCCGACGAGGTGATGGCCAATCCGCACGTCAAGACCGCCTACCTGGGCGAAGAGGTGGGCGATGAAGAAACCACAGACAGCGAGAGAGTTGCGTGATGGCTGAGTTGCAGACGCAATATCCGGATATCAAGCAGTACGACACCTTTCCCAAACTGCTCGCCTACAACGCCGCCAACTGGCCCGGTGAAGTGGCCATGCGGGAGAAGGAGTTCGGGATCTGGAACGAGTTCACCTGGGACGATTACAACACCATGGTACGGCGCATGGCGCTGGGCATGCGTGAAGTGGGCATCGGTGAAGGCGACGTGGTGGCCATCATTGGCGACAACCGGCCGGAGTGGGTGGCGAGCGAAGTCGCGGCCCATGCGCTGGGCGCCATGTCGCTCGGCATGTTCCAGGACTCGCTGAACCAGGAAGTGGTCTACCTGATCAACTACGCGCAGGCAAAAATCGTGGTTGCCGAAGATGAAGAGCAGGTGGACAAGCTGCTGGAGATCTCCGACGAGTGTCCCTGTATCAAACACATCATCTATTGCGATCCGCGGGGCATGCGCAAGTACGATGACCCGCGGCTGATGGACCTGCGCGACCTGCTCGCCAAGGGCGAAGCGCTGGAACAGTCGCAGCCCGCGCTCTATCAGCAGTTGGTGGATGCCACCCAAGCCGAGGCGGTGGCCATCCTCTGTACCACATCGGGTACCACCTCCAACCCGAAAATGGCCATGCTGCAGGCTGGTCCGTTTCTCGATCACTGCCTGGCCTACTTGCGGGCCGACGCCAAGTATCCCAGCGACAACTACGTGTCGGTGCTGCCGCTGCCCTGGATCATGGAGCAGGTCTATGCCCTGTCCCAGTCGCTGCTCAGCCGCATCACCGTCAACTTCGTCGAAGAGCCGGAGTCGATGATGAGCGACCTGCGCGAGATCGGCCCCAGTTTCGTGCTGCTGGCGCCCCGCCTGTGGGAATCGATATCCGCCGACGTGCAGGCGCGGATGATGGACGCCACGGCGTTCAAGCGGCGCATGTACAAGATCGGCTACGACCTGGCCATGAAGGCGCTCAGCGAGGGACGCCGCTCGAAGGTCGCCCACTGGCTGCTGTTTCGCGCCCTGAAGGATCGCCTGGGGTTCACCAACCTGCGTTCGGCGGCCACCGGCGGCGCCGCGCTCGGACCCGATACCTTCCGTTTCTTCCAGGCCATGGGTGTGCCGCTGCGCCAGATCTACGGCCAGACGGAGATGGGAGGCGCCTATACCATTCACCGGGCCGACGACATCGACTTCGACTCCGTGGGCATCCCCTTCGACAGCGCCGAAATCCGCATCCACGATCCGGATGACCAGGGAGTTGGAGAGATCCATGCGCGCAGCACCGGCATGTTCCTGGGGTACTACAAGAACGAGGAGGCGACCAGGGCCGACGTGCACGACGGCTGGATGCATACCGGGGATGCCGGATACATCAAGCAGGAGAACGGCCATCTGGTGGTGATTGACCGGGTGAAGGATATTGCGACCACCTCGCGGGGTATCCGCTTCTCGCCGCAGTTCATCGAGAACAAGCTCAAGTTTTCCCCCTTCATCGCCGAGGCGGTGATCCTGGGCAACGAGCGGCCGCACCTGTCGGCCATCATCTGCATCCGCTACGGCATTCTGGCCAAGTGGGCGGAGCAGAAGGGGATCGCCTTCACCAACTACACCAACCTCTCGGCCCTCGATCCGACTTACAAGCTGATCGAGGAAGAGGTGAAAAAAGTCAACGAGACGCTGCCCGAGGCCCATCGCATCCGCCGTTTCCTGCTGCTCTACAAGGAGCTGGACGCCGACGATGGCGAACTGACCCGGACCCGCAAGGTGCGTCGCAGCGTCATTGCCGACAAGTATGGCGACATCATCGACACGCTCTATTCCGACCGGGATTCGGTGCACGTGGATACGGTGATCACCTTCCAGGACGGCACCAAGTCGCGGATTGTGACCGACCTGCGGGTGGTGACCCTGATCCGCCCCGACGATGACAACGCCGAGACCCGCGCGGTCGCGTAGGAGAGGTAACCCAAAATGAATTTTGATCTGCTCATGCAACTGGTGGTCAACGGGCTGATAGTCGGTACGCTCTACGGCGTGGTGGCCATGTGCTTCGTGCTCATCTACAAGTCGACCCAGGTGGTGAACTTTGCCCAGGGCGAGTTTCTGCTGATTGGTGCCTGGACCTGCTGGTGGCTGGTCACCTCGTTCCAGCTGCCCTTCTATGTGGCCTTTCCGGTGACCTTTCTGTTCATGCTGATATTCGGCGTGGTGCTGCAGGTGGTGGTGCTGCGGCCGATGATCGGGGAACCGATCATCTCGGTCATCATGGTCACCATCGGCCTCTCCATTTTCTTCCAGGCGATGATGAAGTTTTTCTTCGGCGTCTTCGTGCAGCCGTTTCCCGCGGTATTCGAAACCAAGGCCATCGATATTCTCGGGCTGCAGGTACAGACCCCCTACGTCATGAGTCTGATCATTTCACTCATCATCATGGTCGGATTTGCCTACTTCTTTAAGTATTCGCGCATCGGTCTCGCCATGCGCGCAACCGCCTTCGACCAGCAGGTGTCGCAGAGCCTCGGCATCTCCGTGAAGATGGTGTTTGCCATGGCCTGGGCCATCTCGGCCATGGTCTCCGCGCTGGCCGGGGTGGTGGTTGGCATGGTCAACGGCGTCTCTTCGGCGCTCTCGTTCTTCGGCATCAAAGTGTTTCCGGCAGTCATCCTGGGCGGTCTGGACTCGGTGGTCGGCGCCATCGTCGGCGGACTCACCATCGGCGTTCTGGAAAACGTGGCCGAATTTGTCGACAGCCAATGGCTCCATATTGGCAACCTTTACACCGTCGCACCGTTCTACGTGCTGGTCATCATTCTGATGATCAAGCCCTACGGTCTGTTCGGTACCCACGATATCGAGAGGATCTAGACAGTGGCAGGCGGACATTCGCAAATGCGGTGTGGTGAGTTTCGCACCACCTACCAGAAAGACACGACCATATTCCCGACGCCGATGTCGCGTAATTTCGCCATCGCGGGGGTGGCCCTGCTGCTGATCGTGCCCATACAGTTCGGCGAGTTCTCTTTCGTCAGCGACTACTTCATCAACCTGATGATCCAGATCGGCTACCTGAGCATTGCCGCGCTGGGGCTGAACATACTGGTCGGCTTTACCGGCCAGATCTCGCTTGGTCACGCGGCGTTTTTCGGCGTCGGCGCCTTTGCCTCCGCCTGGCTCAACAACACCACCGGGATTCCCGTCTTCTTCACCATTCCCCTGGCGGGTCTGCTGACCACGGCGGTGGGCATGGTGTTCGGCGCGCCGGCAGCGCGGATCAAGGGGCTTTACCTGGCCATCGCCACGCTCGCCTCCCAGTTCATCCTCGAGGATTTCTTCGCGCGGGCCGACTGGTTTACCGGCGGTGCCGCCGGATCGCTGGCCAATCCCTTCAGCATTTTTGGCTACACCGTGCAGGGCGACCGGGAATATATCTACGTAGTGATTGTCTACATGGTGCTCATGTACGTGCTCGCCGCCAATCTGCTGCGGACGCGGGACGGGCGCGCCTTCATTGCCGTGCGCGATCACTATCTCTCGGCGGAGGTGATGGGGATCAACCTGACCAAGTACCGGGTACTTTCCTTCGGCATCTCCAGCTTTTTTGCGGGGATAGCCGGTGCGCTCTATGCCCACTACCTGGAGTACGTCTCAATCGAGGGTTTCAACATCCTGCTCTCCATCCAGTTTCTCGGCATGATCATCATCGGCGGGCTCGGCTCGGTGATGGGCTCGCTGATGGGCACCGTGTTCATGGTGCTGCTGCCGGAACTGATGAACAGCATGGTGGGTGCCCTGCAACAGACCAGCTGGGGAAATATCCCGGCGGTAACCGATGGTCTCGCCTACATGCGCGAGGCGGCCATTGGACTGGCCATCGTTCTGTTTCTGATGTTCGAGCCCGATGGGCTGGCGCATCGATGGCGCATGATCAAGGCCTACTGGAAGCTCTACCCGTTTTCCTATTGACGGCATGGTGACGCGCGCACCAGGAGTTTTCGACGGACTGTTTTTAAACCGGATGCAGCAAGCCACGGCCCAGTGCATCCATGAGCGACTAGAGCAACAAACGCCCTGTATGGGAGGAGACAACCGATGAAGAAGACGTTAGTCACCGTACTCTCAGCGACCGCGCTGGGTGCTGCGATGAGTGCAACGGCTGCCGATGTAAAGGTAGCCAACCTGGTGGATTTCACCGGCGCAACCGCCACCGTGGGCAAACCCTACGGCCAGGCCAAAGTCGATGCCGTGAAATGGATCAATGCCCACGGCGGGGTCAACGGCAAATCGATCGACATGGAGACCTTCGACTATTCCTATGAAGTACCGCGTGCC
Source organism: Gammaproteobacteria bacterium (assembly GCA_050302415.1). Lineage (GTDB taxonomy): Bacteria > Pseudomonadota > Gammaproteobacteria > JBNLBB01 > JBNLBB01 > JBNLBB01. The sequence goes on from JBNLBB010000055.1 coordinate 12,154, forward strand.
ATTGCCCAGTACAAGAAGTGGACCCAGGCCGGCGTGCTGGCCATTCAGGGCTGGGGCACAGGTGATACGGAGGCCATGGTCGGTTTCGTCGCCAAAGACGAAATGCCCTACTTCTCCGCATCCTACTCCGCCCATCTGACCGATCCGCAGGGCAAGGGTCCGAACACCAAGAAGGCCGCTCCCTACAACTTCCCGATGGGCCCCTCCTACTCGGACGGCGTGCGTGCGCTGATTCAGTGGGCGGCTGCCGACTGGAAAGCCAAAGGCGGCAAGGGCAAACCGAAGTTCGTGCACATGGGCGACAACCACCCCTATCCGAATGCGCCGAAAGCTGCCGGTGAAGGCTATGCAGCGGAAATGGGTTTCGAAGTGAGCCAGTCGATCCAGTACTCCCTCAAGCCGGGTGATTTCAAGGCCCAATGCCTGAGCCTGAAGGACTCCGGTGCCAACTACGCCTTCCTGGCCAACACCGCAGGTTCCAACATCTCCCTGCTCAAGAGCTGCGCCACGGTGGGTGTCGACACCCAGTTCATGGCCAACATCTGGGGCTTTGACGAAAACGCCATGAAGGCCGCCGGCAAGGCAGCTGACAACGTGGTATGGGTGATGGGCGCTGCCGCCTGGACCTCCGATGCTCCGGGCATGAAGCTGGTACACGAAATCGCCAAGAACGCCGATCCCAACGTCACCTACCAGACCGTGCACTACATGCGTGGTGTCTGCTCCGCTTTCTACATGAAGGAAGCCATGGAGTGGGCCGACAAGAACGGCGGTATCTCCGGTCCCAACATCAAGAAGGGCATGTATCAGAAGGCCAACTGGGTGCCCAAGGGCCTGGAAGGCGTCTGCCCCAACGGTACCTGGACCGAGTCTGACCACCGCGGTTTCGTGGACGTCTTCGTCTATCGCGGCAAGGTGAAGGCCGACGCACCTGCCGGCGCCTCCATTGCCGAACTGATGGCCGATGGCACCATCGGCATGGAAGAGGTCTACAAGGCACAGCTGCCGCGTAAGGCCGAATGGCTGGGTATCTGATCGTCTGACTGACGGTTGATCAGTACCGCTCCCCCGTCCTGCGGGGCGGGGGAGCCTCTCTGACACACTGAACGATTCACAACAGGGGAAGGTACGCATGGGCGAACCCGCGACACAGACGGCCACCAGGGAACCGATCCTCACGGTCAACAACATCGAAGTGGTCTACGACGAGGTGATCCTGGTGCTGCGGGGCGTCAGCCTCGAGGTGCCGGAAGGCGAAATCGTCACCCTGCTGGGGCCGAACGGCGCCGGCAAGTCCACGACGCTGAAAGCAATCTCCGGGCTGCTCAAGTCCGAGAACGGCAACGTGACCCGGGGCGAAGTGACCTTCATGGGTGAGACCATCAGCAACCGCGCCCCCGAAGAGATTGTGCGCAAGGGCATCTTCCAGGTGATGGAAGGCCGGCGCATCATCGAAGACATGACGGTGATCGAGAACCTGCGTCTGGGCGCCTACACGCGCAAGGACAAAGGGGTCAAAAACGACATCGAGATGATCTTCAACTACTTTCCGCGCCTCAAGGAGCGCACCGGCCTGGCCGGTTACCTGTCCGGTGGCGAGCAGCAGATGCTGGCCATCGGCCGCGCCCTGATGGCCCGTCCCAAAATGTTGCTGCTCGACGAGCCCTCCATGGGCCTCTCGCCGCTGCTGGTGAAGGAGGTGTTCCACATCATCCGTACCATCAACCGGGACCTGGGCATCACCATGCTGCTGGTGGAACAGAACGCCAACATGGCACTGCGCCACGCCAACTACGGCTACATCATGGAGTCGGGCAAGGTGGTGCTGGACGGCAACCAGAAAGAGCTGCTCAACAACGAGGACGTGAAGGAATTCTATCTCGGTGGCGGGGGGAATGAGGAACGCAAGTCCTTCAAAAACCTGAAGTCCTACCGCCGTCGCAAACGCTGGCTATAACGGAATTTCCCCATGACAGATTTCTACGATGCTCTGGAGAGCAGGACGTCCGTCGAGCGTGAACAGGCGTTGATGGCTGAACTGCCCCGGCAGATCGCCCACGCCAAGGCGAATGCACCGGCGTTTGCCAACCTGCTGGCGAACGTGGACCCGGCATCCGTCAACAGTCGGGAGGCACTGGCACAGCTGCCCGTGACCCGCAAGTCGGAGCTGATGGAGCTGCAGCTGAAGGCGCGCCCGTTTGGCGGTCTGGCTGCGGTGAGCCCCCCCGAGCAGACCCACGTGTTTGCCTCGCCCGGCCCGATCTACGAGCCGCAGTCGCGGCGTCCGGACTACTGGCGCTTCGCCCGGGCCCTGTATGCCGCCGGCTTCCGCAGCGGCGAAATCGTCCACAACTGCTTTGCCTATCATTTCACCCCGGCCGGTTCGATGATGGAGACCGGCGCCCACGCTCTGGGTTGCGTGGTGATTCCGGCCGGCGTGGGGCAAACCGAACTGCAGGTGACCACCATTGCCGATGTGCGCCCGGCGGGCTATGTGGGCACGCCGTCGTTTCTGAAAATCATCCTGGAAAAGGCCGACGAGATGCAGGCCGATGTCAGCAGTCTGACCAAAGCGATGGTGACCGGCGAGGCCCTGCCGCCCAGTTTGCGCGGCTGGTTCGAGGAACGGGGCCTGTCGGTGCAGCAGTGTTACGGCACGGCGGATTTGGGCATGATCTCCTACGAGTCGTCCGCCCGCGAAGGTATGATCCTGGATGAAGGCGTGATCGTGGAAATCGTGCGCCCCGGTACCGGAGATCCGGTGGCCGAAGGCGAGGTGGGGGAGATCGTGGTGACCACGTTCAATGCCGACTATCCGCTGATCCGTTTTGCCACCGGTGATCTCACCGCCGTGCTGCCGGGGACGAGTCCCTGCGGGCGCACCAATACCCGGATCAAGGGGTGGATGGGGCGCGCGGACCAGACCACCAAGGTGCGCGGCATGTTCGTCCACCCAGGGCAGATTGCCAGCGTGCTCAAACGCCACCCGGAAGTGGGCAGGGGCCGGCTGGTGGTGGACCAGCAGGACAACGCGGATCTGATGACGCTGCGCTGTGAACTAGCGAAGGATTCAGTGGACGGTCTGGCCGATGCCATTGCCACCTCCATCCGCGATATCTGCAAGTTGCGCGGCGCCGTGGAATTCGTGGCGCCCGGCACATTGCCCAACGACGGCAAAGTGATCGACGATATCCGCAAATACGAATAGGCGGGCGCCACGCGCCCGCCCCAGCTACGGGAGAGAGCCGCATGCAGCCGCTGTGGACGCCGTCGGCAGAGCGAATCGAACAGACCCTGATCCATCGCTTCATGCGCCAACAGGCACTGGCGACCGGGCGCGCCATGACGCATTACGCCGATCTGCACCGCTGGTCGGTGGAGGAGCCGGAAGCCTTCTGGAGCGCGGTCTGGGATTTTACCGGCGTCGTGGCGGAGACCCGGGGCGAGCGGGTGCTGCTGCATGGCGACCGGATGCCCGGGGCCGAGTGGTTTCCCGATGCGCGACTCAACTTTGCCCAGAATCTGCTGCGGCGGCGCGATGACTCCCCGGCGCTGGTGTTTCGCGGCGAGGACAAGGTCCAACGCACCCTCACCTTCAATGAACTGCATGATGAGGTGGCGCGCCTCGCCAAAGCACTGCGCGCGGCGGGCGTGGTGAGCGGCGATCGGGTCGGCGCCTATCTGCCCAATATGCCGGAAGCAATTATCGGGATGCTGGCGGCCACCAGCATCGGCGCCATCTGGTCCTCCTGTTCCCCGGACTTCGGCGTCCAGGGGGTACTCGACCGCTTCGGCCAGATCGAACCCAAGGTGCTGTTCTGCCCGGATGGTTACCACTACAACGGCAAGGCCCACGATTCGCTGGCCAAGGTACGCGATATCGTCGCCGGTCTGCCGACCCTTGAGCTAGTGATCGTCGTTCCCTACATCGGCAGCGGCGCGGATATCGGCGATATCCCCCATGCGCGTTGGTGGGAAGATGCGGTGGCTGGCTTTACGCCAGGCGACATCGACTATGCACAGCTGCCGTTCAACCATCCGCTGTTCATCATGTTCTCCTCGGGTACCACCGGGGTGCCCAAG
>JBNLBB010000056.1:0-16160 GCA_050302415.1 Gammaproteobacteria bacterium
GTGCAGGGGGAACTGCGACCGGACTGTACGCTGTTGCTGGATCTGGATCCCAACGAGGGGCTGCAACGGGCGAAACAGCGTGGTGCGCCAGATCGCTTTGAACTGGAGCAGATCGCATTTTTCGAACGGGTCCGCGCCAAATATCTGCAGCAGGCCAGCCAGGCGCCCAATCGCTATCGGGTGCTGGATGCCTCCAGGCCGATAGAGCAGGTCCAGCAGGAGGTTTCCCGGATTGTTGAAGAGTTGTTGCGCCAGTGAATGAGCACCCGGCCACCGTCGATGTCTGCCGTCAGGGAATGTTTTATCCCTGGCATGCGGCCTATTGGCAGCAGGTGGCGACCATGCGTTCGGAAAAGCGCCTGCCCCATGCTTTTCTGGTACATGGCCGACGGGGGCTGGGCAAACAGGCATTTGCAGTCCGCTTCAGCCAGTGGCTGCTCTGCGCTCAGCCGGAAGTCATGGGTCCCTGTGGCCACTGCAAACATTGCCGGTTGTTCACGGCAGGTACCCACGGCGATTTTCTGGTGGTGAAGCCGGAAGAGGAGAATAGCGCCATCAGGATCGACACCATCCGCGAATTGACCGGCAATTTGGGTTATCGGCCCCACCAGGCGCAATTCAAGGTGGCACTGATCCTCCACGCCGACCAGATGAATCTGTTTGCCGCAAACAGTCTGCTCAAATCTCTGGAGGAGCCGGTACCGGATACGATACTGGTGTTGGTAACTGCGCGCCCGGGTGTGCTGCCGATTACCATTCGGAGTCGTTGTGTCTCCCTGCGTTTCGTGCCACCAACAATGCAGGAAGCGCGGGCATGGCTTGCCCAGGAGCGCCTCAGTGAGCCGCCCCTGCTGTTGGTGGCTGCCGCGGCAGGGGCGCCACTCGAACTGGCCAAATTGGCCGACCCATCGGTCGCCGACGATTTCAAGCAGCTGCAGGAAGATCTGGCCGCACTGGGTGCCGGTAAAGCGGCGGTTACGACGGTGGCGGGCGCGTGGGCAAAGCGGGACGTGGATCGCTGCAGCCGGTGGCTGCTCGCGCTGGTGGAGGAACAGATTCGCCGGAGATTCGAGCCGGATGCCGGTACCGGGTCAACGTCGGCTTCCAGAGCGAAGGAAGACCTCTCTGTTTTGTTTAGCTTTCGTGACCAACTGCTTGAATCGAGGAGATTGTTGCTGAACCCCAGCTACAATAGACAGATGCAGTTGGAACGTGTATTTTCAGCTTGGACTGACGTTTATTCGGGTTAAACCATGCCACCGCGCCAAGGAATTCTTTCGCTGACCATCAAGGACAAGTACGCGCTCTATGCCGCGTATATGCCCTTCGTGAAGAATGGCGGCCTGTTTATTCCCACCAACAAGGAATACAAGATCAGCGATGAGGTCTTCATGCTCATCACGCTGATGGATGAAAAAGAGAAAATCCCGGTTGCCGGGCGCATTATCTGGATTACCCCCAAGGGTGCCGAAGGGAACCGTGCAGCCGGTATCGGCGTGCAGTTCAGTGACCAGGATGGCGGCAATGCGCGCAACAAGATCGAAACCTACCTGGCAGGCATGCTGCAGTCCGATCGATCCACGCACACCATGTAGCTGTGCTGAGCGATTCCCACTGTCATCTTGACCGGCTGGACCTGGACCAGTGCGGTGGCAGCGTCGAAGCCGCACTCAAACGGGCGCGCGAAGAGCAGGTGGAGCGCTTTCTTTGTGTGGGCATTGATCTGGAATCCCTGCCGGGAATGCTTTCACTCTGTGAGCCATTTCCTGAAGTGTTCGTCTCAGTGGGCGTCCATCCCAACGCACGCTGCGACCTTGAACCCACCGTTGAAGATCTCCTGAAATACCAGTCCAATCCACAGCTGGTGGCCATCGGCGAAACCGGATTGGACTACTTCCGTTCCACCGGTGATCTGGAGTGGCAGCGCAACCGCTTTCAAGTGCATATGCAGGCCGCCAGGGAGGCGGATCTGCCGCTGATTGTGCACAGCCGGGATGCACACGAGGATACTGTTGCGATGCTGCGCCAGGCGCAGGATGGCTCGCTGAGGGGAGTCATGCACTGTTTTGTCTATGACTGGGAAGCGGCCAGACAGTATCTGGACCTGGGATTCTATCTCTCTTTTTCCGGCATCGTCACCTTCAACTCTGCCAAAGAACTGCAGGATGTCGCCGCCCGCGCTCCGCAGGACAGAATTCTGGTGGAAACCGATTCACCCTATCTGGCGCCCGCGCCATACCGGGGCAAGAGCAATCAACCCGCCTATGTGCGGCATGTGGCCGAGAAGATTGCCCAGTTACGCGGGGAGTCGGTGACCGCGTTTGCGGCCCAGACCGAACGCAACTTCGCGCGGCTTTTCGATCGCGTTGCCTGAATCAACCGACGCCTGTCGGCATGGTATTCTTGAACCATGATGGTCACCGGTCACATGCGACGATTTGATCGATCCGAGCCGCGGGCATTCGCCCGCCTGATGCAGCTCTATGAGAAAAATTTTGTGTTGCTGCACGAGTTGGTGCCGGGGCTGAAATCGGCTGAGGGGATTCGGGTCTCCCGGATCGAACACGGATTGACGCTCTATCTGAATATTCTCGAGCAGGCGCCCTTTACCACCATACTCAATCTCTCCTACCGCTTTGAGCGCAGCGGTGAGATTGTGTCAGAACCCGATCTGACGGTCAGGGTCTATCACGACGCACGCATGGCCGAGGCAATGGCATGGTACCGTTGTGATGTCCGCTGGATTGCGGGCAGGCGCCACGGCGCACCCGCGCCGGTATATGATCGCTGGCGCCGCAACCGGTTTCTCTACAAATGGCTCAGCTACTGTTTGCACCAGGGGCACCTTCTCCTGGCGCAGGGAGCGGAAGGTAAAATTCGCGTCCCCGAGCCTGTCTGACGCTCACCCTTTCTGTTCGCGACTGTGTTTGATTTGGGGCCAGTAGGTCTCAAATGAGAAGGATGGGCTGTGTTCGTGATAGTGGCAGCGCGCACAGACCGCCTGAGGTTCAGCGGTACGGACCGGGAGTGGTGATTGGCCCCCGCTGTCGACGTGCGATTTGCCGGCGCCATGACAGGTTTCACACTGGACATTGGTGAGGTGTGGCGTGAGGTCGATATCCAGAAACCCGCCCGGCTGATCGTAACCCACCGTATGGCATCCCACGCAATTGGGATCGAAGGTCTTGCCCACCTTTTCCAGGGCCGAGAAAGCAGCAGCGTGTTTGGATCCTGACCAGACCGTGTGCGCCTGTTGGTGGCAACCTGCACACACCGCATCACCGGCGAAAGGCGAGGAGCCCTCCAGGGCCTGGCGCTTGGCAACCCGCTCCTTGTAGTCCACGCGCAGGGCGTCATTGTACTCGTCGTACCAGTTGGCCAGTTTGGGTGCATCCGCAACGCTGGCGGGGAGCAAAATCTCTTCGTGAGACCATTCATTGATGCGGCCGCCGGACAGTTTCAGGCTCACCTTTCCCATTCGTTGGCCACGCGAGCCGGGCTGCAGTACCAGGGTATTGCCAACCAGTTGCGGGTCGCCCAGCAACTCATAGCGTGATTGCACCAGCAGAATATCGATCGACTCCAGGGGAAACAGGGACTGCGCCTGGGACAACCCGAGAGTAGTGCCGAGTACAACCACTTCGCCCCGGGATTTGGCGGCCTTCATCTGGTCTGCTATGGGTGCGGAATCACCGGATACCCTCAGCGTGCTGCCGGTCATGTTCTTGTAAGGGGAGGTGTCCGGGTCGAGCCAATGGAAATAGTGGAATACCTGACCCTGGCGTTTAAAACTGCGCGATGCGGAAAACTGTGTGGAGTGCCAGTTGGAGGCGACAAACGGCAACTTTGACTCCAGCAGCAGTCCTTCGCCATGTGCGAGGTCGAGCCACTGAACGCCGATGCCGTCATAGGCAAGGTTCTGCAATCCGGTGAGAATGAACCGGTCCTTGATCTGGTCGGCTTCGATTTCAGGTTTGAACAGTCCGCCCGTGGAAATCAGAATGGGCTGCAGCCCGGATTCCCGGAATTTATCCACCACAGTTGCCCGTCGCTGAATACCGCCGAGATCACCTTCTGCGCTGCACCCGCAGGGTTCGAGTTCTCCATCCAGATTCCCGGAATAGAGGAGGGTGACTTCCACTTCCGTGTCAGCGGAGCGATTGGCGCAGGAGAGCGTCAGCAGGCAGCAGAGTGTAACGAACAGGGCTTGGATGGGGGTTGGAAACAGAAGTTTGAGCACTGAAATCGTTCCGTGTTTAGTGGACAGGTTCGGTGTGAGTGCGCTGCAGGCTGGCCAGCAGCCGCTCCGCCTCCCGCGCATACCGGGTTGGCTGGAATAGCAGGCGCCAACGGCTTCCTCCGGTCTGAAACCAGAGGACGGCACTGCGGATGCCGGCCAGGAGCAGCGCGCGAATGCGATTGGCGTTGTCGTCGTTGCGCAGGTACTCCTGCTCGCCATTCACCAGAATTCGGGGTTGCAGGGTACTGATGGTATTGACATAGATGTCGGCCAGACCGGCAATGACGTTAGGGTGATCCAGGGGATAGTGAACTATCTGCTCCGACGCGCGGGCAATGCCGCGCCTGATGGATTCGAGCATCTCGGGTTGGCGCATCAGTTTGTGGGCCAGATGCATCAGCAGGATCGCGTAACGGGATATTTCCACATCCCTGTTGGCTTTGCCGCGCAGGTGCTGGCCGAGGCATTCCAGTCCTACCATTACCCCGGCTTCACCACCATAGATACCGGCAACATCCACGCTCTCAAGTGCCAGTACGGATTGCAGTGACTGCATCTGCGGCTGGGTGTCCGTGGTGCCGGTATAGGCTGCCGACTGCACCAGTTTGGCGGCCTGGAAAATACCGGCCAAGGCCAGCGTTCTGTCTGTGTCCGAATGGTTCATGCTGCTCAACAATCGGTCTGGAATCTGAAAGTTTTCTCGATGGTGCCGCCGCCCAGACAGATTTCGCCCGTGTAGAAGACGACGGACTGTCCGGGGGTTACGGCTCGTTGCGGCTGTTCAAATTCGACCCTCAGCCTGCCATCGGCGCATGGGTGGATGGTACAGGCCTGATCCGGTTGCCGGTAGCGGGTTTTGGCCGTGCAGCGTAGCGGGAACCCGGGTTCTTTGTCTGCAATCCAGTGGAGGTTGCTGGCCTCCAGTGCTTCGCTGTAGAGCAGGGGGTGATCCCCCTGGACAATCACCAGCCGGTTGGTTTCGAGTTCCTTGGCGGCCACATACCAGGGGTCGCCCCCGGAATCGGCCATTCCACCGATGCCGAGCCCCTTGCGCTGTCCCAGGGTGTGGTACATCAAACCCTGGTGGCTTCCCAGGATTTTTCCGTCGGCATCGACAATATCGCCCGGTTGCGCCGGCAGATACTGCGCCAGGAAATCCTTGAAGTTACGTTCACCAATAAAGCAGATGCCCGTGCTGTCTTTCTTGGCGTGAACCGGTAGGTCGGCCTTCTTTGCCAGTTTTCGAACTTCGGGTTTCGGCAACTCGCCCACGGGAAAGAGGGTGTGTCGTAAGGGTGACTGACCGATGGCGTAGAGAAAGTAGCTCTGGTCCTTGTTCGCATCGAGTCCGCGGCAGAGCTGGCGTTCGCCATCCTTGTTGCAGATTCGGGCGTAGTGTCCGGTGGCAATCAGGTCGGCCCCCAGGGCCTGAGCGTGCTCCACAAAGGTCTTGAACTTGATTTCCCGGTTGCACAAGACATCGGGATTGGGTGTCCGACCGGCGCGGTACTCAGCCAGAAACTCCTCGAATACGTTGTCCCAGTACTCGGCGGAGAAATTCCGCGTGTGCAGCGGGATGTCCAGCCTTGCGCAGATTTTTTCCACATCTTCCAGGTCGACCGCGGCACTGCAGTGGCCGTCCCGGTCGTCCTCTTCCCAGTTTTTCATGAACAGGCCGTGGACCTCATAGCCGGCCTCAACCAGCAATAGGGCCGAAACGGCAGAGTCCACGCCGCCGGAGAGTCCGACCATGACCCGTATGGAGTGGTGGGGTGTGTTCATTCCGACATCAATTCAGGGTTTGCAGCAAAGCCAGTGGGTAGCGAATGCCATTCAGATAGTCTTCCACCCCAGCCAGTACCAGGGGGCTGCGGAGCAATGCTTGATCGGCGCGCAAGTCGTCCCACGATTTCCAATGGCAGGCCACGATATCGGGGTCGGACGGGGCAAAATTCAATTCACCGGTGGTCTCCCCACACACGCAGATACGAACGACGGTCTGTTGGTGTGCATGCCACGTGTAGACGCCCACCAGATGGGTGGGAACGAACGTCAACCCAGTCTCCTCTTTGACCTCCCTGATGGCGCCCTCCGCAATGGATTCAAGTGATTCGAGATGTCCGGCCGGCTGATTCAATCGGACGGCACCCTCCACCAACTCCTCTACGACCGCGAACCGGCGGTTGCGTTCGATAATGGCTGCGACTGTCAGTTGTGGGCGGCTGGTCATGGGGTGGGGAAAATATCAGATTCTACGACGGTGTGCAGGCCGATGTTTTGGGCGGTCAATCCTGGGCCCAACGCCATTCGCCGGATGGCAGGTTCCCGAGCGACCAGGGGCCGATCTGCCACCGCACGAGGCGCAGGGTGGGGAAGCCCACCGCAGCGGTCATCCGCCGTACCTGTCGGTTTCTTCCTTCGGCAATGACCAGTTCCAGCCAACTGGTGGGGATGGATGCCCGGTAACGAACTGGTGGCGTACGCGGCCAAAGCTCCGGTTCTGCCATGGCGCGTGCCTTGGCTGGCCTGGTTGGGCCATCTTTCAGCTGAACACCCCGGCGCAGGGTATCCAGTGCCCGATCATCAATGCGTCCCTCCACCTGCACCCAGTAGGTTTTGGGTTGCTTGTGTCGCGGATGGCTGATCTGGTGTTGCAGTCTGCCGTCGTCGGTCAACAGCAGCAGACCTTCACTGTCTCTGTCGAGACGGCCGGCGGGATAGAGTCCAGGCTGGCGAATATAGTCCGCCAGCGTCGCTCGGCCCTGCTGATCCGAGAATTGGGTAAGGACGCCAAAGGGCTTATTGAAGAGCAGAATACGGGGCATTGATCGAACGGTTAGTAGTGGGGCCGGTGCCGCCAAAAATAGGGAGATCCCGGCTTTTCTTGAACGCCATTTAAGGGTAGACTTCTTCCAAAATTTTGATGCTGTGATAAATATACCTGATTCCGGGCTTTGGCACACCGCATCCCTCCTCGAGCGGGTAACAACGCGCCACCAAGCACCGCCAATCGGCCGCCTATCACGGTATCCCGGCGATTCACGCCTGCTTCCACATCCAGTAAACGCAACAATAGGTCAACAGCATGTCAGATCAAAAGCCGACAATTATCTATACCGAGACGGATGAAGCACCAGCCATCGCGACATATTCGCTGCTGCCCATCGTTCAGGCGTTTACGGCCTCCTCCGGGATCAATGTGGAGACCAAGGATATTTCCCTGGCCGGTCGGATTATCGCCAATTTTTCTGATTCTCTGCCCGACAGCCTGCGGCAGAGTGATGCGCTTGCCGAATTGGGTGAGCTGGCCAAACAACCGCAGGCCAACATCATCAAACTGCCCAACATCAGTGCTTCCATCCCGCAGCTCAAGGCGGCGATCAAGGAACTGCAGACCAAGGGGTACGCCCTGCCGGACTATCCCGAAGAGCCGAAGAATGACGCCGAGAAGGCCGTCAAGGCCCGATATGCCAAGGTTCTGGGCAGTGCGGTCAATCCCGTGCTGCGCGAGGGTAATTCGGACCGCAGGGCTCCGGGTTCGGTGAAGCAGTACGCGCGCAACAATCCGCACTCCATGGGTGCCTGGAGCGCCGATTCGAAGTCCCATGTGGCGACGATGGCGGCAGGCGATTTCTATGGCAACGAGCTGTCCGTCACCGTGGCCAATGCCACCGACGTGAGCATCCGCTTCATCGGGACGGACGGAAGCGAGAAAGTACTGAAAGAGAAGGTGGCATTGCAGGCCGGTGAAATCATGGACGCCACCGCCATGAGCGCCAAGGCACTGCGTGAATTTCTGGCCCGGGAAGTGGAGGATGCCAAGGCCAAGGACGTGCTTTTTTCCGTGCATCTGAAGGCGACCATGATGAAGGTCTCAGATCCGGTGATCTTTGGCCATGCGGTGTCGGTTTTCTATGCGGACGTGTTCGAGAAGCATGCCGCCACCTTCGCGCAGTTGGGAATCGATCCCAACAACGGGATCGGCGATGTCTATAACAAGATTCAATCTCTGCCGGAGGGCCAACGGGCGGAAATCGAGGCTGATCTCCAGGCGGTATATGCCAAACGCCCGGCCATGGCCATGGTCAACTCCGACAAAGGGATTACCAATCTACACGTTCCCAGTGATGTGATCATCGATGCCTCCATGCCGGCCGCCCTGCGCACCTCGGGCCAGATGTGGGGGCCGGACGGCAAGCTGAAAGACACTAAATTCGTTATCCCCGACCGCTGCTACGCCGGTGTCTACCAGCAGGTGATCGACTTCTGCAAAGCCAACGGAGCGTTTGATCCCAAGACCATGGGCAGTGTCCCCAATGTGGGGCTGATGGCGCAGAAGGCTGAAGAATACGGTTCGCACGACAAGACCTTTGAAGTTCCGGCCAAAGGCACCGTTCGCGTGGTGGACAGCGCAGGCAACACCCTGATGGAACACGCCGTCGACGCCGGCGATATCTGGCGCGCCTGCCAGGCCAAGGACGCGCCGATCCGCGACTGGGTCAAATTGGCGGTCACCCGCGCCCGCGCCACCGGTGTGCCGGCCATATTCTGGCTGGACCGCAACCGTGCCCATGATGCACAACTGATCAAGAAGGTCGAAACCTATCTGCAGGATCATGACACCAGCGGTCTGGACATCCAGATCCTCTCGCCGGAAGAGGCCACCCGATTTTCGCTGGAACGGATGAAGGCCGGTAAAGACACCATTTCGGTGACCGGTAACGTCCTGCGCGACTACCTGACCGACCTGTTTCCGATTCTGGAACTGGGCACCAGCGCCAAGATGCTCTCTGTCGTGCCGCTGATGAACGGTGGTGGCCTGTTTGAGACCGGAGCCGGTGGATCTGCGCCCAAGCATGTACAGCAGTTCCTGGAAGAGAACCACCTGCGGTGGGACTCTCTGGGTGAGTTTCTGGCACTGGCGGCATCGCTGGAACATTTCAGCACCGTTACCGGGAATGCCAAAGCAAAGGTGCTGGCCGACACCCTGGATCAGGCAACCGGTAAGTTCCTGGATACCAACAAGTCGCCCTCGCGCAGGACTGGGGAGCTGGACAACCGTGGCAGCCATTTCTATCTGGCCATGTACTGGGCCGAAGCCCTGGCCGCGCAGGACGCTGATGGAGAACTGAAGGCGCAGTTTGCGCCGGTGGCCAAGGCCCTGGCAGACAGGGAGTCGGCGATTGTGGCGGAATTGAACGCAGTGCAGGGCAAGCCCGTGGATATCGGCGGCTACTATCGCCCGGACGCGCACCTGGCTGCGGCTGCCATGCGGCCGAGCGCCCAGTTCAACGAGATCGTTGCTGCATTGGGCTGACGCGACAGACCCTGCAAGCCGGGAGAGCCGGGGTGGCGTGGGCTGCTCCGGCTTTTTTAATGCCCGGCGGAAATTCGGTCACAATTCCCGGAATAACCATGGTTGGGAGAATTGCCTTCGAATCCGGCAACTGTGTAAATCTTTGAGGGGCGGGGTGGCCTGGATTAACTCTTTGTTTGATATCTAAATATTGGCGGTTGGGTTCGATTTGTCGGATTCCGTGCAACACATCCACCGGATGGCTGTCTACTGTTGTCGTTCCGATTTGGCTAAAATTGACCGTATGTCCGACAGAGAAAAAACTCAACGCAGTGATGGCCTGCTGGTTCAGGAGGCCAAACCGGAGATCAAGCAGCCACCACTCTACAAAGTGGTGTTGCTGAACGACGACTTTACCCCCATGGACTTTGTGGTGCAGGTACTGGAGGTCTTTTTCGGTATGAACCGCGAAAAAGCCACCCAAATCATGCTGCATGTGCATACCAGGGGGAAAGGGGTGTGTGGCGTGTTTTCCCACCAGATCGCCGAAACTAAGGTAAGTCAGGTGAATCAGTTTTCGCGCAGCAATCAACACCCATTAATGTGTACGATGGAAGAGGCGTGAGTTAACCGACTGGAGTGCTGCCCCAATGCTGAGCAAAGAGCTAGAAGTCAGCCTGAACAATGCGTTTAAGCTTGCCAGGGAGAAGCGGCACGAATTTATCACCGTCGAGCACCTGCTGCTTTCGCTGCTCGACAACCGGGCCGCTACCGATGTGCTACAAGCCTGCGGTTCGGATATTGAGAAGCTGCGCAAGGATATCGTTGGCTTCATCGAGGAAACCACGCCCGTGCTGCCGCCGAACGTGACCCGCGATACGCAGCCGACGCTGGCCTTCCAGCGGGTGCTGCAGCGTGCCGTATACCAGGTGCAGAGTTCAGGGACCGGCGAGGTGACCGGCGCCAATGTGCTGGTGGCCATTTTCAGCGAGCAGAAATCCCAGGCGGTCTATTTCCTGAACAAGCAGAATGTGACGCGCCTGGATGTGGTCAGTTTCATTTCGCATGGGATTTCCAAAGTCGAAGGCTCAGACGACGGGTTCAATGCCGAAGCCGTCGAAGATGATTCGGCGGCTTCGACCAGCAAGTCGGCCCTGGAAGAGTTTGCCACCAATCTCAACGAGATGGCCCGCAGGGGCAAAATCGACCCGTTGATCGGTCGGCGGGATGAATTGGAGCGCACCATCCAGATTCTGTGCCGCAGACGGAAAAACAATCCCCTGTTTGTCGGAGAGGCCGGCGTCGGCAAGACCGCGATCGCCGAAGGCCTTGCCAAGAAAATAGTGGATGAAGAGGTTCCCGAGGTCCTGGCGGACGCAACCATCTACGCCTTGGATCTGGGTGGCCTGATCGCAGGAACCAAGTATCGTGGCGATTTTGAAAAACGGCTCAAGGCGGTGGTTGATCAACTCAAACGGCAGCCGGGGGCCGTCCTGTTTATTGATGAAATCCACAATGTGATCGGCGCTGGCGCTGCCAGTGGCGGCGTAATGGATGCCTCCAATCTGATCAAACCCGTGCTGGCATCCGGAGAATTGCGCTGTATTGGTTCCACCACCTATCAGGAATACCGGGGGATATTCGAGAAGGATCGGGCGCTGGCCCGCCGGTTCCAGAAGATCGACGTAGTGGAACCCAGTGTCTCTGAGACGATAGAAATCCTGAAGGGATTGCGGGATCGCTTTCAGGATCACCACAAGGTCAAGTACACCAACAAGGCCTTGGAAGCCGCCGCGGAACTTGCCGCGCGGTACATCAATGATCGCCACCTGCCCGACAAGGCAATTGATGTAATTGACGAGGCGGGGGCCAGTCAGCGCCTGCTGCCTGTCTCAAAGCGAAAGAAATCGATCGGTGTGATCGATGTGGAAAATATTGTTGCCAAGATGGCGAGAATTCCGCCGAAAAACGTGTCACTGTCCGACAAAGAACAGCTCAAGAATTTGGACCGTGATTTGAAGATGGTGATTTTTGGCCAGGACACCGCCATCGAAACCCTCACCACGGCCATCCGCATGTCACGCTCCGGCCTGGGCAGTGATGAGAAACCGATAGGGTCCTTCCTCTTTTCCGGACCGACTGGGGTGGGCAAGACCGAAGTGTCCCGGCAGCTGGCTCATATACTGGGTGTGGAACTTGTCCGGTTCGATATGTCCGAGTACATGGAACGGCATACCGTTTCCCGCCTGATTGGAGCGCCCCCGGGATATGTGGGATTCGACCAGGGCGGCCTGTTGACTGAAGCGATCACCAAAAGCCCCTATGCCGTGCTGTTGCTCGACGAGATTGAAAAAGCCCACCCGGATGTATTCAACCTGTTGCTCCAGGTAATGGATCATGGAACGCTGACCGACAACAATGGGCGCAAAGCCGATTTCCGTAATGTGATCCTGGTGATGACCACCAACGCAGGTGCGGAACAGATGAGCCGCCGATCAATGGGGTTTGCTGTTCAGGATCACACCACGGACGGCATGGAACACATTCAGCGGATGTTCTCGCCCGAGTTCCGCAACCGACTCGATGCCATTGTGCAGTTCGCGCCGCTTAGTCGCGACCACGTCCTGAATGTGGTGGACAAGTTCATTATCGAACTGGAAGAACAACTGCGCGACAAGAGCGTCAGCATCGATTTTGACATGGCCTCCCGATGTTGGATTGCCGAGCACGGTTACGATCCGAAAATGGGCGCCCGTCCGATGGCCCGGGTAATTCAGGAGCACATCAAGCGGCCGCTGGCCAACGAACTGTTATTCGGCGAATTGGCGAACGGGGGCTCAGTCTCGGTACGCGTGGAAGACGACGCACTGGTCCTGGAGACCGAAAGCGAAAAGGTGCACTGAGAGATCGGGGCGGCCTAAGTTCCGGCCGACTGAAGAGGCGGTTATCTGGCCCGGTAGGTAATCCGACCCTTGGTCAGATCGTAGGGAGTCAACTGGACCGTGACTTTGTCGCCGGTGAGAATGCGGATGTAGTGCTTGCGCATTTTTCCGGAAATGTGGGCGGTGACCACGTGGCCGTTCTCCAACTCCACGCGGAATGTGGTGTTGGGTAACGTCTCAACGACGGTACCGTCCATCTCAATATGATCTTCTTTCGCCATGCAAACCTATTCTATTGAAGCCATTCAGAATTGCGTCATTATGGTGAAATTTTTCCAGTGTGCAACTGCCATTTGGCCTTTCCGGCAGCATAGAAGCCGGTGGGTCTATTTATGATGGCACTGAACCCACTGATCGTCCTTGAAAACCTGGTGGGGAAGAAATCTCGCCTTGTAGCGCATTCTCGGTGACTCCCGGATAAAGTAACCCAGGTAAAGCCACTCTATTTGGCACCGTTTGGCCTCTGCCAGCTGCGACAGTACGGCGTAGGTACCCAATCCCCGGGCACTCAGATCGGGTCGATAAAATGTGTAGACCGCCGACCAAGCAGATTCCATGGTATCGGTGACCGCCACAGCGACGAGATTTCCAACGGAGTCTCTCAACTCAAGGCATCTGGTTTCGATATCCGTTGCGAAGAGGAAGTGGAAATAGTCCTCCGCGGACATATCCAGCATGTCACCGGTATGCCGCTGCTGTAGATACCTTTTGAACAGATCATAGTGCTCCTGGTGGAATTCACCCGAAACCAGGTGACGGCTGAGGTCCCGATTCATCGCCCAGTTCCTCCGCTGGGAGCGGTTCATCGTAAACGAATCGGGTGCAACTCTCAGCGACTGGCAAGCGTGACAATCAGGGCAGGCAGGGCGATAGCCAATAGGGCCGCTGCGGCGAAACCCCAATCCCAGCAGATATTGGTACTCCGATGGCTGAATGCGGGTGCTGGCCGGAATAAACAGGGATTGCGCGATCTGCTCGGCGAGGTAGCTGCACGCGTGCGGCTCACTGCGGTAGACCGCCAAGCTGCGGGGTGAAGCCTGATCAGGAACGTTCACTGTTGTGGATCCACTTGGCCGGCCAATGAGTGACACGTCTGGCACCCTGGCATTCACGCTGCAACAGAGCGGTCCAATCTTTCCGTGCAATCTCGAAGGCCCCCATCGTCAGCAAATGATTGCTGCGCATCTGGCAATCAATAATCACGAAGCCGCTACGCGCGAGGTTGGCACCAAGCGAAACCAAGGCACATTTGGAGGCGTCAGTTTGTCTGGAAAACATGGACTCACCAAAAAACACATTGCCGATCGCAATCCCGTAGAGACCACCCACCAACTTGTTGGATGCCCAAATTTCCACCGAATGGGCCCAGCCCATCCGGTGTAGTGTTCGGTAAGCAGATTTCATTTCCGGGTGGATCCAGGTATCAGCTGTATCGCGTCTCGGTGCCGCGCATGCCTCGACCACCGCATCAAATGCACGATCAGATGAAACTGTGTATCCCCGCTTTCGAATGGATTTTTTTAGGCTGCGTGAGCAGTGGATCTGATCAGGAAGCAGTACCGTTCGGGGATCCGGCGACCACCAGAGTACGGGCTGCTCCCGGCTGTACCACGGGAAAATACCGTTGGCATAGGCGTTGAGCAATCTGGTGGGGTGGAGGTCCCCCCCGAGCGCCAGCAGACCATTGGGTTCTATACAGGCGCGTTCAGGATCCGGAAACGGGGCGTCTGGATCGTAGGGATCGAGCCAGTAGGGAGGCTGCGGGCGGGAAGGTATCCGGGTCATGTCGCCCATTTTAACTTACTGCCACACTTGGATATCACGGTGCTGGATGGTGGATGGCGGTTTGCAAATCATAAACAACGTGAATCTTGCGATTAAAAAGCATAAGTGGAATCTGATTGACGCACTGTGGCATGATTCTGCCTCAATCCGAAACTGACGGGAGAATTTTTGATGCGCATCATCCTCTTGGGAGGGCCCGGAGCCGGCAAGGGAACTCAGGCAAACTACATCAAGGAAAAGTACGGAATTCCTCAAATCTCTACCGGGGACATGCTGCGAGCTGCCGTCAAACAGGGAACGCCGGTTGGCTTGAAGGCCAAGGAGATCATGGACCAGGGAGGTCTGGTTTCAGACGATATCATTATCGATCTGGTGAAGGACCGTATCCGGCAACCCGACTGCGCCAAAGGGTTTCTGTTTGACGGATTTCCGCGGACCATCCCCCAGGCTGAAGCGATGATGGAAGCCGGGGTAGAAATTGACTATGTGATCGAAATTGACGTGGAGGATGAGGAGATTGTTCGCCGAATGAGTGGGCGGCGTGTACATCTGGCCTCCGGCAGAACCTACCATGTAGAATTCAATCCACCCAAGCAGGCGGGGGTAGATGACGCGACGGGCGAGCCATTGATCCAGCGTGACGACGATCAGGAAGAGACGGTTCGCAAGCGACTGGTGGTGTATCATGAGCAGACCGAGCCGCTGGTGGCGTTCTATTCTTCTGGACCGGGTTCCCAGGCAAATCCCGCACCTAAGTATGTGAAGGTTGATGGCACCGGCTCTGTCGATGACATACGCAACCGGATTTTTGCAGCACTTGATGCGTAAGTGAAGCTTCAAATATTTGTGAGGACACTGTGCCGGTAACAGAACTCAATGTAGAGAACTTCAAAGAGACCATTGATGGCAACGATATTGTTGTCGTGGACTTCTGGGCTCCCTGGTGTGGGCCGTGCAAAACCTTTGCACCCATATTCGAAGAGGCAGCACAGCGCCATGAGAAAGTCTGCTTTGCCAAGGTCAATACCGAAGATCAACCCGATCTGGCCTCGACCTTCCAGATTCGTTCCATTCCGACTCTGATGATTTTTCGGGAAAAGGTAATCGTTTTTTCACAGGCGGGTGTTCTGCCGGGCAGCGCTTTGGATGACCTGCTGCAACAGGCTGCTTCGCTGGATATGCAAAAGGTCCACGAGGAAGTGGGGCACTAGTATCCGGTCAATCAAAGGTTGAAATTGTAAAAACCGCGCCCAGGCGCGGTTTTTTTTGCCTGCAGCAGAGAATATTGCACTGCCTATCGCTTGCCTTCGTGACAGGTGAGGCAAAGCTGGCTGGCGCCATTGGTCACTCGCAAAAAGGTGGTATTGCTGTTGTGGGGATCGTGGCAGCTGGCACATTCGATATAGGGAAGCGTGGTGCCCAGTTCCGGAATATGGCGTGTAAACAGCTGTATGTCGGTACGCTGCCGACCTTCCTCCCCGGTGTCCACCCACCAGATAGGCGCATCGTCAATAATCGCCCATTCCGGTCTCTTGAACTCCGTGTCGATGATTCTGGTTGCCCTTCGGTAGGGTGTCGCCTGGTGTTCCGCGCTCGCGGCGGCTGCCTCGTAACTATTTTGGTCTGCCTCGCCGCGATAGGCAACGCCATAGGGGTGATCATAGGCCAGATTGGTGATGCCCAGAGCCTGGGTCTCGTCGTGGCAGGAGAGGCAGGCTACCGAAACCGAACCAATGGAGTCGGTAGTCCCCAATGCCGTGCGGCCGAGGGTGTCGTAGGTTGCGTAGGAGATTGGTTTCCGCTCGGAGGGTGCCCAAAGAGGCACCATCGCAGTGCGGTCATCGCCTTGTGGAGTGTGGCAGAACACGCAGATCTCCGTCGCGTTCCCGCCATCGCC
>JBNLBB010000057.1:0-15993 GCA_050302415.1 Gammaproteobacteria bacterium
GCGAACGGGTCAATGCCCTCAGACCATTCGGCATTTCCGTCTGCACCTTCAGGATCAATCGGGTAAATGTGTATTCATTGGTCACTCATGAGGACCGGCATCTTTTATCCAGACGAGGCGTGCCACCATGGAATCCATTCCTTTCCTGACGCTCTCCGCCCTGCGCTTGATGGGCCTGGCCCTGGCTGCCCGGCATCGCTTCCTGAAAATGGAACCCAAACGTTCCCTGGACAGCACGCGCGCCCGGCGGGCGCCCCTGGAGTGAAGCAACCCTCATGCGCCATCTGAATTACAACCACCTGCTCTATTTCTGGACGGTCGCCCGGGAAGGCAGCATTGCCAAGGCATCCAAAGTGTTGCACCTCACGCCACAGACCATCAGCGGTCAGCTGAAACTGCTGGAGGATGCCATCGGGGACACGCTGTTTTCGCGGGTCGGACGGGGACTGGCGCTTACCGAAACCGGCAAAATGGTGGCCGATTACGCCGGGGAGATTTTCAATACCGGCGCCGAGCTGGCGCAGCGGGTGCGCGGTCGCCAGTCGGGCAAACCGGAACACCTCCATGTGGGCATCGTGGATTCCATTCCCAAACTGATTGCCCATCGAATCCTGGAACCCGCATTTTCGGGTGACACCCCCATTCAACTAAACTGCCAGGAGGCGGCCCTGGAGTACCTGCTGGCGGATCTGGCGGTACATAAACTCGACATGGTGATTTCAGACCGCCCCCTGCCGCCCGGCCTAAATATCAAGGCCTACACACACCCCCTGGGCATGAGCCGGATCGGCATCTTCGCGCATCGCCAGCTGGCCGGCCGTTACCGGAAAAATTTCCCCTGTTCGCTGCACAACGCACCCTTTCTGCTCCCCTCCAACTCCAGCGTGCTGCGCCGCTCGCTGGACGATTGGTTCGAAGCCGGGGGAATCAGCCTACAAATCGTGGCCGAATGCGAAGACAGCGCCCTGCTCAAGGCCTTCGGTGCCGCGGGTGCGGGCGTCTATCCGGCGCCCATGGCCATTGCGTCGGAAGTTGAACGCATGTACCAGTCGCGGCTGATCGGGGAGGTGGATGGACTGGTAGAGAGTTACTACGCCATCTCACCGGAACGCAAACTGAAACACCCGAGTGTGGTCACGATCACTGAAGCGGCCCGCAGCGATCTGTTTGCGGATTGAGCCATGAGCACTGTCCACCCCAACCACCGAACCCAACCAGGAGCCACAACAACCAAACCAAACCCAGGCCAAAACCGCCACCACCACCGCCCGAACTGCCACCCGTCCCGGGGTTGCCCTGATCGGCGATATTGGGGTCGGTCTCTCCAGGATCGACCACGCCATTGGCGTTGACATCCTCTTCACCATCGATGGCTCCGTCTCCGTCCGTATCGGCCAAACGCGGATTGGTGGTGGTGAGACCACTGTCACCGTCCGCCACAAACACCGCCAGATCGGTATCCGCACCCTGCGGTGCAGCCAATCCCACCTCCGTGCCATCGAGCACACCATCGCCGTCGGTATCCGCGTTGAGCGGATTGGTCTCGTTGGCATCGACCACATTGTCCCGGTCCAGGTCTTCCGCGCCGTCGATCAACCCATCGTCGTCGCTGTCATCGTCCAGGAGTAGGGTCCCGCCCGACACTTCACCGCCACCGCAGCTGCTCACCGGCGCTAGACCGTCACCGTCGTTATCGGCGCGCACCTCGTCGCAGATACCATCGCCGTCTGTGTCCGGATCGAGCGGGTCGCTGCCCAGGGTGTTGATCTCCTGCCCGTCGTCGAGGGTGTCGTCGTCGCTGTCGGCGTCGTTGGGATCGGTGGCATGGATATCGATCTCGGCGCGATTGCGCAGACCGTCGCCGTCGTTGTCGATCAATCCGCCGGCCCGCACGCTGTTGAGCTCGGCCACCGTCCAGTTGGCCTCCTCATTCAGTGGCAGACTGCCGTCGTCGTTGATATTGCTGAAGTGATAGTCCTGCTGATTCCAGATGCTGCGCCCGTGCTTCCAGGCGCCCGTCAGCTCTCCCCACACCGCGATTCCGACCTCCGCCGGGTTGGGCGAGGCGGGACAGGTCTGGTTGCGCGCCGACACGATCTCCGCCTCGCCGTCGCCATCCACGTCCACCACCACCGGATTGTCGATAAACAGGCAGTTGCTGCTCACCACCTGCGCCAGTACCACGCCGGTGGTGCCGTCGAAAATCCAGAGCGAATCCTGGTCGTTGTAGACCACCTCGAAGGCCCCATCGCCGTCAAAATCGAAGGCGCTCGACGCGCCGATGCCGGAAGTTAATTCGGTAATGGGGTTGGACCACTTGAGCGCCCCGGTGTGTTCGTAGACGTCGTAGGTGGTACCCGCCGCCACGCCGATTTCCGGCAGGCCGTCACCGTCGAGATCGGCGATCAGGGGCTGGCCGCCATTGCCGAAGGCGCCCGAGTGCGCCACCGGGCCCCAGTCGATGGCCGCGGTCAGACCGTCGTAGGCAGTGGTGGTTCCCCCGGCGACCACCACCACTTCGGGCTGCGGGTCACCATCCAGGTTCGCCACCGCGGGATATCCCGAGGCGCCGGAAAAGAGCGCGAAATCCGTCCCGTCGGACCGGATGATGCGCTTGCCCGTCACCAGCTCCAGGTCACCCGACGGAACGATATCCGCCAACACCGAGGCACCCACGTTGCCGTTGGCTAGATCCGCGCCCGGGTGGGTGAACAGAATGTTGCCCAGGTGATCAAGCAGGGTGTGGCCGACGGCAATTTCCCCGTCCCCGTCGTGGTCGACATCCGCCACGGCGATGGTGGTGGCGATGCCCAGGCTGGCGGCGATGTTTGCCGACACGGCCTCCACCACGCCGGTGTTGGAGATCACGTAGACTCGCTGTGCCAGGCCCGGATGCCCGGCGTCGGGCAACTGCACCACCACGATCTCCGGCAGGCCGTCGCTGTCGATATCGGCGATGGCCGGAGTGCTGCAGTAATCGAATCCGGAGGTATCCGGTGTGGGATTGAGCAGGGTAAACAGGGGTGAGCCGTCGGCACCGCTTATCGCGCGCAGTGCCCCGACGTTATCGCAGGTGGGGCTGCCGTGGGGATAGGCGATGAACACGATATCCGGGATATCGTTTCCGTCGATCACCAGGTCGCTGTTGTCATCGTTGAGGTTGGCCACGACCGGGGTCGCCATCACCTCCACGTGATTCGGCGCGGCGTCACCGGCCGGCGCCATGTTCCAGCTCCACTCCAACACCACCGAGTAGGCTGCGAGAGAGGTACCGTGAATCAGGTAGACTAGAAACACGGGCCAGGAATGAAACCGGATCATCGCGCCCTCCCGCCAAAAGCTGCGCCAGCAAAGAGCGGACGAATTACTATACGCCACCATCCCGGGTTCATCATCGAGCAACGCAACATGGGAGGAGAGGTGGAGCAATTTCAGACCGTGGTCCATTCGATTCAGCGATCGCTCCCCCACCCTGTCCATCGTCCTCCGGTCGCGCGCCGCTCCGGCGGTGACAATCCATCCGCTTCGCAGCGGGGCATGTCCCGCATCGACTTCGTCGTCGGCATCCTCATTCCGGTCGTCATCATCGTCGCCGTGGGCGCAGGTCAACTGGAGCAGCGGGGCTGGGCGGAGAGCTGGTGGGGCGGCGCCGGTAAGGTTTTGGGGCTGCTCGCGCTTGGCGGCCTGACGCTCGCATTGCTGGGCACGCTGCTGCTGGGTGCCGGTGCCCTGTGGGCGAAATTCAGAAATTCGCCCGATGAGTGAGACTCCAGCCACCACCTTTGAGCGGCGCCTTGGAACCCACATCGTGCTCGGTCTGAGCTGTTACCTGGCATCCGCCCTGGCGGATGGTCTGCTCACGCTCCAGGGCATGCAGGGCAACCTGGAGCTGGAGGGCAATCCACTCATGCGCTGGATGATGACCGCCTTTGGTCACTCCGGTGGCCTGCTGGTGGAAAAGATGCTGGTCGCGCTGTTCGCGGCAGTACTCACGGTGGTGGTGGCGCTGGGCATCCACCGGCGTCGGGAGTGGGTCTACCGGCTCGCGCTCACTCCTTTCACCCGACGCTGGATGAAGCGCAGGCGACGCTACTGGATTGCCTGGTTGCCGCTCTACCTCTGCGCGGTGGCGCAAGGTGTGGCTGCAGGGGTGTGGTGGTGGTTGATCTACGGCCAGCCCCGCTGACCCGATTCAACCCGGGCTCCCGCCAGCCGCCATCAGCCCATGGGCGATTTCACCGTTGTTCGGCTGTAAACTGAGTGATAGGCGCCCCAAGCGCCAACCGAACAGACAATAGGCATACCCGCATGCAGCCCACCAAGAAAACCCTGACTTCGCAGCGCGGCCACATGGAGATGGGCACGCCACTCCTCATGATCGCGATACTGATCGTCATCGCGGTGAGCAGCGACGCCCTGTTACTTCCCGGCTGGGGATTCTGGTCACTCGTTGCGGTGGCCGCCCTGTTCGCAATCTGGGGAGTGATCGACATGCTGTTCGGCTTCAAGGGCATGGGCCACAACGCGCTGAAACACCAACGTTCAAAACAGCGGGACGACTGACGGCCAGTGCAAAAGAAAAGGGCGCGGAACGCGCCCTGGCTTCAGCAGCAATGACGACTTCCAACCGTCAACTCAGATGTTCGGCAAAAAAGGCCGCCGTTCGGTCCCACGCCAGCTGTGCGGCGGCGGCATCGTACTTGAGGAAGGGGAGATTTTTTTCATCCGCCGTTTCGTTGGCAAACGCATGTTTGCAGTCGTAGCGATGAAAGGTGTATGCAACACCCGCAGCCGTCAGTTTCTTTTCCAGCTCATCCACACCGGCGATGGCAAATGCGTCATCGCGGGTTGCCCAGTGCCCCAGAAGCGGAATCTTGATCTTGGTGGCATCCACATACTCCAACGGCGGATAGCCGTACCAGATGACCGCCACATCGGCCTCCGGTACATGCACTGACGAAAGTACGGTCAATGCACCGCCCATGCAGAAGCCGGTGACGCCCACCTTGTGGCTGCCCGTGGCCTTGAGGTGTTGCACGGCGCCGCGGATGTCATTACCCGCTGCGTCGCCAAAATCGAGGCCGGTCATCAGGTGCTCGGCTTCATTCGCATCCAGCGCCAGCTGCCCCCGGTAGAGATCGGGCACCAACGCGCGATAGCCGGCATGCGCCAGCTTGTCGGCCACACCCTTGATCTGGTCATTGAGTCCCCACCACTCCTGGATCACCACGATACCGGGCGCCGATGAGCCCTGCGCCGGCTCCGCCAGGTAGGCGTCGTATGACTGTCCGTCGGGACGTTGGCAGCTGATCATCTCACCCATGGCGGACTCCTCGGTCGGAATTGGTGCGGAAGCAACATGTTAGGAGGGAAGCCACGGGGTCGGAATGAGGCGCGTCAAGAAAACCACAATGAAGCCAGGCCATTCACAGGGCGGAACAGCGACGTGTCGGATCGGATTCGGGTGAACAAGCGATGCCGTAAATTTGACACAGACTCGGGGAGGGAGTAGGTGTAGTGTTCATCAACGTTGCCGAACAATAACTTACCCCAGGTTGGGTGGAGATTTCGGGCGGCGAAAAAAAATTAGAATCAACCCCGGGCGACGACAATGGGCCTGTTCCCGTCGCCCATGCGCAGCATCGCTCCTCCCAGCGAAACGCCATCCGTATCGATGGCATGGGAGGAACGATGAACCGTGCACCCGGGCTGGCGACAGCCTTACCGCTCCGCTCACAACCGTTTTCCACCAACGACACCCGCCATCGGATCGCCACACTGTGCGCCGCTTCCCTACTCGCCCTATCGGCGGGCTGCGGTGGCGGTGGCGGTTCCGACAGTTCTGCCCCGGAGATCACCAGCGGAACGGTAGCCAGTAGCGACGGCATGGCCGAGGTGGTGGTCCCCGCAGGGGCCCTGGCACAACCCACCCCCATCAGCGTGACGCCCGAACCTTCACCCCCGGCCGGCGGCGACCTGGTGGGCCCCGCCTATGAGTTTGGTCCGTCAGGCACAACCTTCAACGCACCGGTGTCCATCACCATCACCTACGACCCGGCCAGCCTGCCCAGTGGCCTGTCGGAAAACGCGCTCGCCCTGGCCACCTATTCGGGCAGCAGCTGGCAACCACTGCCCGACAGTCAGGTGGACGCGGCGGGCAATTCGGTGACCGGCACCACCACCCACTTCAGTCTCTTCGGGGTGATGGTCGCCAACTCGCCCCCCGTGGCCATCAACGGAACCCTCGCCGCGGTCATCGGCGGCACGGCCACCGGCAGCCTGGGCGCCACCGATGCCGACAACGATCCCCTGACCTTCCGGATCGGCGCCAACGCGAGCCAGGGCACTGCAACCATCACCAATGCCGCAACGGGAAGCTACACCTTCAACGCCAATATCAACGCCGGTGGCAGCGACAGTTTCACCTTCATTGCCAACGACGGCATCTCCGACTCCAACGTGGCCGTGGTCCAGATCACCTACGTGGTCGCACCCAATCTCGCACCCAACGCCCAGGATCTGGCGATCTCCGCCTTCGCCGGGCAGACCGTCAGCGGCACCTTCAGCGCCAGCGATTCGGAAGGCGACCCGCTCACCTACCGGATCGTCGCCAACGGCACTCTCGGCACCGCCTCCATCGCCAACCCGGCGCTCCCCCAGTTCACCTACCTCGCCCCCGCCGGCACATCGGGGACCGACACCTTCACCTATGTGGCCAACGACGGGGTGAGCGACTCCAACATCGCCACCGTCACCGTCACGGTGCAGCGACTGATGCGCCTCACCCTGCGCAAATCCAACTTCGGCGCAGGCACCGTGTTGCAGACGCTCCCGGACACCGACCCGAGGCTGGTTTGCGATTTGACCTGCAGCCTGATCCAGTTCAACTACGTGGAGGGGACCACGGTCACCCTGGCGGCCATTCCGGAGTTGGGCAGCACCCCGGCCACCAGCTGGACGGGCTGCGATACCGCCACGCCCGCGGAGTGCACCGTCACCATGGACGCCTTTCGCGTGGTCGACATCGCCTTTGAACCGGCGGTGACCATCACCCGGTTGCCCTTCGACGACAACGACGGCACCTTCAATCTCTCCTGGTCGTGTACCGGATCGGTCTTGTGCGGCCTGGGGCAGTACCAGGTCCAGGAGTCCAACCTGATCAGTTTCAACACCATCACCGACCAGTATGCTCTTCTCGGTCTGCCGCAGGCGCCAACCTTCGGCTCGCACATCTTCGGCAACCGAACCAACGCCAATTACTGTTTCCGTCTGGCGCCGGGCACTTCGCTCTCCTGGAGCCGGCCGCTCTGCGCGCGGGTCGGACCACTCGAACGCGACAGCGTCACCGCCACGGGCAGAACCCTCACCAACGGCGACAGCTTCTCGCCCAGCATGTCGGCCTACAACCGCATGGTCGTCTTCGCGTCCAGCGCAACCAACTTGGTACCCAACGACACCAACAACGCCTCCGATATCTTCATCCGCTTCACCAATTCGGGGACGGTGCAGTTGCTATCCCTCTCCAGCGCAGAAGTGCAGGGCAACGACCGCAGCCACGCACCGGTCATCACACCCGACGGACGCTATATCGCCTTTCACTCCTACGCCTCCAACCTGGTGGCCGGCGACACCAACGGCGGGCCCGACTATTTCGTGCGCGACCGCGGGACCGGAACCACCGAGCGGGTATCGGTCACCGATCTGGAGCAGGAGCGAACCGGCGGCAGTAACCTGTCACAATTGGACATCAGCGCCGACGGACGCTTCGTCGTCTTCATGACCGATCAGGATCTGGCCGACGAAGGGGATTTCTTCGTCGACGACATCTACCTCCGCGACCGCCAGCTGGGCACCACCATCCATGTCACGCCCGGGCTGGACGGCGGGCAGCACCGCCCGCGGCACAACCCCAAAATCAGCGCCAACGGACGCTACGTGGTGTACGAGTCGGTGGGCAGTGTCCTGACTCCGCGCAACACCAACCGGCGCGACCTCTACCGTTGGGACCGGATCAACAATACGCGCATGCTGATCTCCAACAACGCGGCCGGCGTGGCCGCCAACGAAGACAGCTTTGAACCCGACATCAGCGCCGATGGCACCGTGGTCGTCTTCTCCTCCGTGGCCAATAACCTGGTGGCCGGAGACACCAACGGCGTCCGTGACGTCTTTGCCAAGAACCTGGTGACGGGCGAGGTGCTCCGCATGCCTGAAACCATCGGTACTCTCGGCGTCATCGAAGGCAACGCCAGAAGCTTCGGGCCCCGGATCAGCCAGGACGGGACGCGGGTGGTCTACACCTCGGAGGCCGACAACCTGATGACCTTTGACAACAACGGCGCAGCCGACGTCTTCATGCAGTTCATCGGCCCGCCGGTGGCACGCTTCCACGTGTCGCGCGCCAACCTGTCGGGTCACGCCAACGACTTTTCCGGGGGCGCATTCATGGGGCCCGAGGGGATGTGGGCCGGTTTCAGCTCGCCCGCCGACAACCTGACCTTCGGTGAGACCGACGACAACCTCGCCTCGGACGTCTTTACCCGGGGGACCATAGGCTCCATCTTCGACCAGGGCGGGCCGAGCGACGACCTGGATAACGACGGACTGGACAACTTCACGGAACTGACCGTCACCTTCACCCTGCACGCGGATCCGGACTCCGACAACGACGGGGCGTCCGACGGGGCGGAGAACGCGGCCGGGACCGATCCGTGGAATCCGGCGAGCAAGCCCTAGGAAGCGCCGGCAACGGAGCCCTCACCTCATGGCCGACAGGTCGTCGCGCCTGCCGGCCGTCAGGGTGGCCGGCGGACAGGCACCCTGAGGACAACGGCGTGCCCTGACGTGGTCCGAGTTCCCGTCAGGCGTACATCGGCTGTTGATCACGCAACCGCAACCAACCCCGCGCAATGCGATAGATCAGCCACACCGTCAGGGCGGCAAGAATGATCAACCCGATGGGCGTACCGATAAAGGTGAGAATGAAAAACATGGCCAACAGCACCCACAGCACGGCAAACCAGAAAGTGCGGATCTGCCAGCGATAGTGGGAGTCGATCCAGGTTCCGGCAGCCTTGCTGCGGTTGGCGTAGTTGAGAATGACGGCGATGATGGAGGGAATGCTGCCGATGAAGCTGCCGACCACTGTCGGTGAACCGGCAATGCCGACGACGATGGCCACGCCGTGCAGAGCGTAGACAATCTGCGCAAAGGTCAGCGCGGATTCGACGCTATCGGGGCTTTGTGGCTGCAGGTCACTCATGCATTCACTCCTTGGTGTGGGCGGATTGCTGCGACCATTCTTATAGAGTAGCCGGTGCCGGGTGGTTACCCACCCTACTGCAGCGTTTCACCCGCTGCCAGCATATCGATCACCGAACCGTGGTGCTCAATCATCATCCAGCCTTGGTCAAACTTCCGGTAGATGTTGGTTGCCAACACCAGCGCCGCCACCACCTCGTTGGTGCTCACCTTTTCCACTACCACGTGGACGGCAAGCTCATCGGACACGGTGCACTTGATGGGTCGGACCTCCACATCGTGGCCCTCCACGTTGTCGAAGATGGCCGCCCAACTGCGGGTCACGGTGTCGTATCCCACCAGCGGCCCGTAACCCGGATGCACGCAGATCACATCGCCATCGGCCCACAAGGCCGCCATCACCTCGGCATCGCCGCGCTGAAACGCTTCATAGAAGACGGCTTCCACCTCTTCCGGTGTTTTAAACAGTGGTTGTCTACCTGGCATGAGGCGATGCATCCCGCGTAATCCTGCAGTGAAGGTTACCTTGACCGCGGCGGTGAAGCGACACCCCATCGCAGGCCGATGGATCCGGACTGGGAATACTCAGTCCGATTGGCGCACCATCCGCCAGTAGCGCTGAACACCGCTACCGACCGGCACCAGCCTTTTGCGGTCGTGGGCGCGCTGTCCGTGACTGATCAATTGGTAAAGGTCGGCGATGAGTGTGCCGGTTTCGGCAAAGTAGGAGTGGCCCAGAAAACTGGTGTCCTGTCCGCTGGCGTCGATGGTTTCGATCCCCGGCACCACCACAATCTGCTCCCCCGAATCACCGGCCCGCGGGTGCTGATGCACCGTCCGGGAAGCGGCCAGTGCGAGGTCGCCCGATGCGGCATAGAGTGTGACGTTGTCAGCTGCCTTCACCAGCGCGGGCGCGATGCGGTCGCGAAAGACATCGGCATCTATGTCCGGCGCGGCCAGGATCAGCTCCTTCAGTTTGGGGCGCAGTTCCGGTTTGCGGTTGAGCACCGTGGTCACCGCCCGGGTCACCGCGCGGTTGCCCATGCTGTGGGCAACCAGGTAGACCGCCTCGGCTTCGGAGCGGGTGAGCACCTCTTCCAGGAACTGCTCCAGGTGCGCCTCGGTCCACTTGATGCTCTCTTCATCGGCAAAATAACCCTCCTCTTCTCCTTTGGAAGGCCAACTGTAGAAGATCGGTGCACCGTCAAATCCCAGATCGTAAGCCATCTGCGCGGTACGCCGGGCGGCAGCACTGAAACTGACGTTGTAGCCGTGAACAAATACCAGCACATTGCGCCGCGCGGATGCAGTGACGCGAAAACGCAGAAAATCAAAGTACTCTTCTGGCTTCCAGACAGTGACGTCCATGAGCATGACATGCCGGTCCGGACGCTCGGAAAACTCCAGCCGCATGACTGAAGGTGATTCCAGGGCGCCCAGTTCATGGGTCATGGGGATGCTGACGTGGGCGACACCGTATTTCAGCTCCGAGCGCCCGCTGCCGAATCGCTCATTGGGTGCCGCCCGCAGATCAACACTCCGATCGGTGGCGAAAAGCGTGCTGATGACGATGTAGCTGTCCGACGCGGGATCCGTGGAGAGCGGGTACCCGCCCACCGGCGCGTTGGTGGTGGCACACGCCTGCACCAGCAACAGCATCAATCCCGCAATGAGGGTTTTGAAACGCATCCTCTCCGCTTCCTTTTGGACTGATGACAATTCAGATTCTGAGCCTGGACTCCAGCAACCGCACAAAACGCTCCAGGCTTACACCGATGGCATCGCAGAATTCGCGCAGTTCCATGACATCGATGCGCCGCTCACCGCGTTCGCACTTGCTGACGAAAGATTGGGACTCGCCAATCCGTTCCGCCAACTCCACCTGTGTCACCCCCGCCTGCTCACGTGTTTCGCGCAGGATTTTCAGAAACTGGAGATAGGCTTCGGAGTTGATGGACTTCTGCATGCTGGGAGATTCGTGTGGTTACCTCCCTGGCAGCCTAAAGTCACTTTTGGAATAGTCCAAAACGGACTATACTGACTCGCCGCTCCGGAACTCAAGCGGGAATCGCCCGGATTCGCCGGGCCCAATCCAACCCAACGTACAGGGAGTGTACCGACATGTTAGTGCTTACCCGAAAACCACGCGAAAGCGTGCTGATTGATGCCAGCGACCTGGTGTTCGGTCCCGATTCACGTGGCAACTGCTCGCTGCAGGTCCGCATCATTGTGAAATCCATCGCCAACGGCCAGGTGAAAATCGCCATCGATGCGCCCAGAGCAGTGCGCATCATCCGCGAAGAGCTGTCCGCTGACGGCATCTGCCCCAGGTAGGTGCGCCCGTGGACATGAACAATTTCGCTCAGGAACTGATCAAGGCACGCGAACTGCGTCAACGGATCGCGCGCCGCCTGCGTCTGTTGCGCCACGCACATGGCTGGACCCTGGAAGAACTGGCCGACAGAACCGGACTCGCCATCTCGTACCTGGACGATCTGGAGAGGGCCATTGTGGCCTCCCTCGGTGAAGTGCCGCGCATCACGAGGGTCTATGGTGTGCCACTGGAAGACCTGTCGACGGAAGATGAGTGGGCATTGGTGCGCGTCATGGCACCCAGGTTGTAGTGGTGGTTGAGTAGGCAAAAGCTGCGCCATCGTGATCCGACACGCAGCGCGCTGCGTGACCGGGTCACCCAGCCCGCGCCTCCGCGTGCGGAAAATTTTTTGAACGCGCCGACCGCATCCGTGTCCCGTTTTCCTGTGTTTTACGCAGGAAAACGGGTTCCGGAAGCGTGCAGACAGCGAATGTTTTGGGCACTTGTTTGCGGCCGCAAGACCCAGTTCAATCGCCGGATCAACACCGCCCTGTGTCGAAAAAATTCCAATCATGTTCACGGCGCATTTTCAGTCGTAAAAATCGATTCGCGACAACGCAAAATAAAATTTCAGAAAATGCTGAAATTTTTAACTTTTTTGTCTACTATTGATTGCGCTAACCCAACATCATGAGGTCGAACTTAATGGCTAAGAAAAAAGCTGCACCGAAACGCAAAGCTCCCGTGAAGAAAAAAGCCGCGGCGAAGCGCAAACCAGCCGCCCCAACCAACCCGAAAATCGCAGCTGCCGCCAAAGCGGTTTCCGCAGCAAATGATCGGGTGAACGCAGCAGCAAAGGCACTGAAAGCTGCTCAAGACAAAGCCAAGAAGGCTGCCGCCACCGCAAAGACCAAAAAGACTGCCGCTGCCAAAAAAGCCGCCGCCAGCGCTAAGGCAGGCATCGCGGCTGTTCGTGCACGTGCTGCCAAAGCCAAGGCTGCTGCTGCAGCTGCCAAGGCCAAGCTGACTGCTGCACAGAATGCGGCCAAGGCCGAAATGGCTGCTGCCGCTGCGGCAAAACGCAAAGCCGATGCCAAGGCCAAGGCCGTGGCAGCGTTTGAGAAGAAGTGGGAACGCGATTTCGACCGCAAGGCCGCACGCGCTGCCGCGAAGAAGAAAAAACGCAAACCGGCCCGCCGGAAAAAAGCCAAGTAGGAATACTGGCTAGTTCGTAGAAAGGCCGCGCAGTTGCGCGGCCTTTTTTATGGGCGCCCATGGAACGCAACAAGCCAAGTCTCTTTGAGAGATTCAAGCTGCGCTGTTGACCACCCTTCAATGGTTATCGGCACACTTCCCGGAAAATTTCCACCTTGCAGCGACACTCCTCATCACCACCCACTTCAGAGAACAGCCTCTCCGCCCCCGCACAATCACCGCGTTTGGCCAGCAGGTAGCCAAGCAACGCTTTCTGCAGCTCTGGCCGGCTACCGGATTCGACGCGCTTCAGCAGTGCTTCCGCGGCATCCAGCATTCCATCCTCAATCAACAGCTCAACCGCCTCCAGCCGCTGTTTGTCCTTCCTGTAGCGCGCAAAATTGGCTGAACTCAGGCTACCGGTCATCCGCGAACGCTCTTTGTCCCCCACCAGTACCGTATCGGTTAAGGTGAAACTGGCAGTACGGTAGGAACCTTCAGTACTGTTGATGAAACGCCCTTCGGAATCGAATCCGAACACTTCCACCTGGTACTCCTCTTTACTCCCACCACTGGCGACATGTTCTAAAGCCATCAGATCGAGCTGTGACTCACCCACTACCACTCTGCTGGCAACGTGATGGAAACTGATGGAGCTGCCGTTGCGTTCCATGCGGGTGAGCTTCACCAGGTACCTGTCGATACCTTCCTGGGGTGCCCACTGAATGCGCTGCTCTACAATCTCACCACTCACCGGTTTATCCACCTGCTCAGGCCAGATCAGTGCAATCTGAGGTTTCAGGTCCACATGGATAGTGCCCAGTGCATCACCTATCCCCACCGTGACAGACACGCCAGTTTCGTTGAACCAGCTACGGGAACGGTAATCCCCCTCGCTGTATGCCGCTTCGTGCCCGGTGACCAGCACAATATCCTCATTGCTGTGCGGGCTGTCCCAGCCTTCGGTATTGATTGCATTCACTTCCCAGGTGCCGGGAGGCAATGGGATATCTGCATAGCCATCCGCATTGGTGGTCAGCTGCGCGGTCTCAAAAATCCCGCCAAGGCGCATAGTGAAACGCACGCCGGAAGCTGGCTCGCCGCCATAGCTGAACGAAATCCGGAGAACGCCTTCGCCGGTCGGTGGCGCCGGGTGACTGGCGGCCTGGTGATCGAAACCACCAAACCCGGCACTGTGGTAAAAGTTGTGGGAGCTGAAGCGCCAGGTGCGATCAGACGATGTGACCGGCTCGCTGACTTCCACATCGGAAACCTTTACGTACTGAGAGCTGCCCGTACTCAGGAGTTGAAAGGTACCCAGTCCAGCCATACCGACAATTGCCAGAAAAGCCCCCACCACACCACTGGCGGTCCAGTGCCGGATAAATTCGACCCGCGGCTTGCGGGCGTCAATTCCGGTGACCACAAGACTAACCAACCAAAGCAGCGCAAGTCCCAGGCCCAATATCCGGGAGGCGATATCCATCCCGTTCGCCATCGATTCAGGCGACCCATCGAACCAGAATTGCGACATGACGGAGATATAGAAGGGGTAGACCCCAGCGGACCAAGCCAGCGCCAGTGTGAAAAAGAGTAGCGCCCGGTCCCACCGGCGGTTGACGAAATGTCCGCCAACCAGAGTGAACGCGGAAAAAATCAAAGCTTTAATGACGCGCATTCCTTTGTCTCCCTGTCGTCAGTCAATCAGACGTGGAGCGGTCACACCGTTTCAGGATGAATTATTGTGTTTGGGTACTGATGCGAAAGAACGCTGCCACCAGACCGGTTCCAGGTATCCAGCCCGTAGGCTGCCTCAGTCGAAAAGCGACCCAATGCCGCACCGCAAAGACTTGGCTATCTGCTCCAGCGTTTTAATGGTGGTATTTTGAGAACGGGATTCCAGGCGGGTAAGCGTTGCGCGGCTGATGCCGAGTTTACGGGCGAACGCCTCCTGAGTAAGGATTCCCCTTCTTCTTCTTAGATTTTTGGCCAGTTGTTCCGGTAGATTCATGTATCACATGTGAACATGCATCCTGGTTCACATGTGAACATTTTCGTGCTACGCTTGCGCACCGGTGAACCATGGAGGTTTATCCATATGAAAAGGAGTTCCGACTATGTCAGTTCTTGCCCGAAAACCCCGGGAAGGCGTTCTGATGGATGCTACCGACTTGGCCTTTGCGCCACAGTCGCCGGGCAACACCAATCTCCAGATCCGCGTCATGGTCAAATCCGTGGTGAATGGCCAGGTGGAAATCGCCATCAATGCGCCCCGATCAGTGCCGATACTCCACGAGAAGTTGACGCCCTACAAAACTTTCCGGAATTAGCGCCATGGACCTGAACGATTACGCCCAGGAGTTGATCAAGGCCAGGGAACTGCGGGAGCGGATAGCCCGCCGTCTGCGCCTCTTGCGTCTGGCCCGTGGCTGGACACTGGAACAGGTTGCCGACAAGACCGGCTTGGCGGTCACCTACCTGGAGAGCCTGGAAAAGGCCTGTGTGGTGCTGCTTGGG
This sequence comes from Gammaproteobacteria bacterium, assembly GCA_050302415.1. Taxonomy (GTDB): domain Bacteria; phylum Pseudomonadota; class Gammaproteobacteria; order JBNLBB01; family JBNLBB01; genus JBNLBB01. Next base: position 15,287 of record JBNLBB010000057.1, read on the forward strand.
GACGTGCCAAGGATCACGCGGATTTACGGCGTACTGTTGGACGATCTTTCCAGCGAGGATGAGTGGGCGTTGGTGCGGGTGGTGGGCACCAAGCTGTAATCCGCCGCGCCCTCACTGTAGGCAGCAGTGCTTGTACTTTTTGCCGCTCCCGCAAGGGCAGGGATCGTTGCGCCCCACCTTGGGCTCGGAGCGGACAATCGGATCCTGATAAACCTCCTGTGCCCTGACAGCCAACCAGTACTGGTGCAACGCCACAGCGGCAGGACCCAGTTGCTGCTGCCAGGTGGCGATGGTTTCCTCACTGGCTTCCTGGCACAGCGCTTTACCCTCGTCGGTCGAAAATATCAGCATGGGTTCGAGCAACTCCGTCATCTCATCACCGGCGGAAGCCCAAGCATCCACATCCAACGCCACCCCCCTCATGTACCCATCGCACCACAGCTCGGCAATCAAACTGCCATCATCGTCGTACTCAGCAAACAAGGGCTCGAAGTCATACGGGGACTCCATCAATTCCGTTACGATACTGTTCGAGTAATCCATCATCTGGCCCAAAATTTCTTCCGCCTCTTCCTGGCTTTCAAAATCCGGCGGGAACTCCCCCCACACCACCAGTAACCAACTTGACGGCAATATCGTATTAGGACCGCTGACCACCGCCGTCATCAAGCCATCGAACGCCGATAAATTGCAAATCCCCCAGTCTT
>JBNLBB010000058.1:0-15804 GCA_050302415.1 Gammaproteobacteria bacterium
CTGGTGGGCGTGGCCGGTACCGCTGCGCGATCGCGAAACGGAAGCGCTGAAGTGTGCAGGTGCCGACCCGGAACGGCAGACGGCGGTGCTCATGTTCGAGCAATACCTGTTTTTCCGGCAGTGGCTGGATCTCAAGAGCTACGCCAACAGGCGCGGTCTGTATCTGTTTGGCGACGTGCCTATTTTTGTGGGTCACGACAGCGCTGATGTCTGGGTGAATCGCGCCCTGTTTCAACTGGATGAGACCGGCCTTCCCACGGTGGTGGCCGGCGTACCGCCGGACTATTTTTCAGAGACCGGTCAGCGTTGGGGAAACCCGCTCTATGACTGGCAGGCCATGGCCGACCAGGAGTACCGCTGGTGGGCACTGCGGCTGCGCACCCAACTGGAGCTGTTCGACCTGCTGCGAATCGACCACTTTCGTGGGCTCGAGGCCTACTGGGAGATCGATGCGGCCTGCGAGACCGCCGTGGAGGGCCGCTGGGTCAAGGGGCCCGGCATGCCCTTTCTCGATGCTGTCCGCAGGGAAGTGGGCGACCTGCCGCTGGTGGCCGAAGACCTGGGGGTGATCACCCCGGAAGTCAGCGCCCTGCGCCGGGAAGCGGGCCTGCCCGGCATGAAAATACTGCAGTTCGCGTTTGACGGGGACTCGGAGAACCCCTACCTGCCGCACCATCACGCCGGGGATTTTGTGGTTTACACCGGAACCCATGACAACGATACGACGCTGGGCTGGTTCCGTAGTCTGGACGACTCCGTCAAAAAGCGCGTCACCGATTATCTGGGAATGGAACCCATGCCCTGGCCGATGATCCGAGGGGCGATGAATTCGGTGGCCGGGATGGCCGTGGTGCCTCTGCAGGACATCCTGGCTTTGGATGGAACCCATCGCATGAATCGCCCGGGGAAACGCGAAGACAACTGGTGTTGGCAGTTCGACTGGAGCCAGTTGCACAACGCGAATTTGGCGCAGTTCACCCGGTTGGTCAGCCAGGCGGGTCGCACCCCGCCGAAAACCTGAAATGCACATTGGGTATTGTCTGGTGTCGCGGTTGCCGGGATAAACCTGTTTGTCAGCCCCGAACCGCGGGTTCGAGGAATTCCAAGGCGATAACGGAACTTTGTTGCTGCCTGGTCAGGCTGCGGGCGCTTTCCGTGCATCTCTGTCAGGGGCGAATGAGCCTGATGCCGTGCGCACGCCCGCACCTGCCCACCGGGTGTGGCCCGTGCCCAATGGTCACAGTGAGCCTACGCGGAACAGCAGTACGGACCGCACCAGACGGCCGCTTACAGCCAGCGCATCAGACCGCATTCCAGGGGATGGCTGAGCAGGCGGTGGTAGGGATACATCCGGATTTTGTAGTGGTAGAGGCCGGCTTCGGGAGGATCCAGTTTCAGGCTGAATCTCACCACGCCATTGTCGCCGCGGCTGACCATTTCAAAGGCGTAGCGCGCAGCCACCTCAAATCCGCCGTGGGCATTTTCCGATCCCAGCAGGCACTCCACCATCACATCTTCCGGTCCCAGCTGACCCAGTTGCGCACTGAGTGACAGATTGAGCTGCTCACCGGTGCGCATGCGTTCCAACGCCCGTTCGGCGTGCAGGAAGGAGACCCGCGGCCAATTTTCGCGGACCAGTTTTTTCCACTCTGCCAGCGCTTCGGCCACCCGCGCTTCCTCAGCGCCGAGCACGGCTCCCTGGTGCTTGGCCTTGACGTAGAAACTGCGCAGATAGTCCATCACCATGCGCTGGGCGTTGAACCGCGGAATGATGGTGCGCATGGAGGCCTTGGACATCCGGACCCAGCGGTCGGAGTAGCCACGTCCATTGTGGGCGAAGTAGATGGGGATCACCTGGTGTTCGATGATGTCGAGCAACGCTTCCGATTCCTCGCGATTCCGGGTGTCCTCGTCGGCATCGGCATCGTGGGGCGTGATCGCCCAGCCGTTGTCCCCGGTGTAACCTTCGCCCCACCAGCCGTCCAGTACGCTCAGATTGATGACGCCGTTGACGCCCGCCTTCTCGCCCGAAGTACCCGAAGCCTCCAGCGGATACTGCGGCGTGTTGAGCCAGACATCGACACCGGTCACCAGCTCGCGGCCGAGGGCCAGATCGTAGCCCTCCAGCAGGATGATCTTGCCGGCGAATTCGGGGCGCCGGGAGAAATCGTGGATCATGTGGATCAGCTGCTGTCCCGGTCCGTCCTTGGGGTGTGCCTTGCCGGCAAACACCATGATTACCGGGCGCTCGGGATTGTTGAGCAGACGGGCCAAACGTTCGGGATCCTTAAACAGCAGGTAGGCCCGCTTGTAGGTGGCGAACCGCCGTGCGAATCCGAAGACCAGCACATCGCGGTCCGGATTGCTGATCAGTGAGGTGAGTTGTTCGATCTGCGCCGCGCTGACATGCGAGCGCTGGTACTGGTTCAGTTTGCGCCGGTAGATGGACTGCAGCATGTAGGACTTGAGCGTCTGGCGCACACTCCAGTAGCTGTGGTCGGGAATGTCGTAGATCTTCTCCCAGAACCCGTCATTGAGCAGTTCGTTGTTCCACTGGCTGCCCCATTGCAGCTCAAACAGGTTGACCCACTCGCGGGCCAGGAAGGTCTGCAGGTGGACACCGTTGGTCACGTGGCTGATGGGGTTTTCGGGCGGGTCGATCTCCCGCCAGATATAGGACTCCATGCGCGAGGCCACCTCGCCATGGATTTTGCTCACGCCGTTGTGAAAGCGCGATCCGCGCAGCGCCAGCGCCGTCATGTTGAAGCGGGATTCGCCCGAGTCGGAGTTCCCCAGTTCCATCACCTGGTCCATGGGAATCTGCGCGTGAGCGAGCAGCGCGTGCAGGTAGGGGGAGATCAGCGTGTGGGCAAATATGTCGTGCCCGGCCGGCACCGGCGTGTGGGTGGTGAAGACCGTGGCCGCGGCCACGGCTTCCAGGGCGCCGGCAAACGTGGTTCCCCGGTCGACCAGTTCACGGCAGCGCTCAAGAATCTGGAATGCGGCATGACCTTCATTGATGTGCCAGACCGTGGGCGCCAGTCCCATGGCGCGCAGGGCGCGCACCCCGCCGATTCCCAGCACCAGCTCCTGCTGGATGCGGGTGGTCTCGTCGCCGCCATAGAGCTGGTAGGTGATGGCCCGGTCGGCTTCGGAGTTTTCCGGCAGATCGCTGTCGAGCAGATAGAGCTGCACATGGCCGGCAACGGCGCGCCAGATGCGGAGCATGACGCCCCGGCCGGGCAGCTGAACGGTGATGCGCAGTTCGTTGCCGTCTTCACCGGTGACGGGGCGAACCGGCAGATCGTCAAAATTGGTGGGCATGTACTGGGCAATCTGTTCGCCACCGCTGTTGATGATCTGGGTGAAGTAGCCCTGGCGATAGAGCAGGCCCACCGCCACGAACGGCAGCCCCAGGTCGCTGGCCGCCTTGCAATGATCACCGGCAAGAATGCCCAGGCCACCGGAATAGATCGGAAAACTCTCATGCAGGCCGAACTCCGCGCAGAAGTAGGCGACCAGATCGGTTTCCGGGTCGAGCAGTCGCACCACGTTGGTTTTGGCGCGTTCGCGGTGGTAGGCGTCAAACCGTGACAGGGCCTGCGAATAGGCCTCCATGAACACCGGGTTGGCGGCCGCGGCTTCCAGGGTTTTCTGGTTGACCCGGCGCAGGAACACCTTGGGGTTGTGGTGGCAGCTCTCCCATAGCTCGGCGTCCAGGCGCTGGAAGAGCCCGCGCACCGAGCGGTCCCAGCTGTAGAGCAGGTCGTCACTCAGGTCGTGCAGTCGCGACAGTGACTCCGGGATTTTGGGCTGAACTTCCAGTCTGAAGGTGCTGCCGCTCATCATGAACGCTTTCGTCAATTGGGTTGGGGACAAATATAGCAAAGCGGGGGACACTACCTGTGGGAAAGCTCTGAACCAATGGTCCAGGGTCTGTCCAATCGCTGAGGACAGCAAACAGAGAGGGGGGCGGGTGGAGCAGGAGCGAAAGACCGGTCACAGGCATTGGCTTGCGCTGTTGGTGGTGGTGGCGGCCATTGGTGCGCTGGCGGTTCTGTTTCCCCAGTCCACGGACCACGCCACCGGACCCCCCACAGCGCCGGGTGCGGTCCCGACGATCGAACCGGCAATCCCCGTGCCCGTTCCTGACCAACCGCCACTTCCGGCTCTCGATGCAAGTGATGCCTGGGTGTTGGCGCAGCTGACTGGTCTGCTCGGAAGTGACGGCTGGATGGGACGTTTTATCTCCGATCAGGCGGTGCGCCGATTAGTGGCGCTGGTCGACAACCTGGCCGACGGTCGGGTGGTGAGCAGGTATCTGCCGTTTCCCTCGCTCGAGCAGCGGTTCCCGGTGCACCCTTCGGATCCCCCGGACCTGCAGTTGGATCCCGCCGGATACCACCGGTTTGACGGACTGGGGCAGCTTGCCACGCGTGTCAATCCGGATTCTGCGGCGTGGCTCTATCGGCGGTTCTATCCGTTGCTGCAGGAGGCGTATCAGGACCTGGGCTACCCCGATCGGGAATTTCATGCCAGATTCCAGCAGGCACTGGGCATGCTGGCGGAAGCGCCGGTGATTGAGGGGCCCATCCGCCTGGTGCGGCCCAAAGTGTTGTACGACTTCGCCGATCCGGAGCTCCAGGCATTGCCGCCTCTTCACCGCCAGATGTTGCGCATGGGGCCAGAGAACACGCGCGCCATCCAGGCCGCAGCGCGGGCCCTGAGTCACCGGCTGGCCACGCGGAGCGAATGATATTGCCCATAAAAAAAGCCCGCTGTACAGCGGGCCTTCCAGATCTGGTACCGAGGGCCGGAATCGAACCGGCACGGTGTCACCACCACCAGATTTTGAGTCTGGCGCGTCTACCAGTTTCGCCACCTCGGCAAGGGGGCAAACTATACGGGATCGACACTGTTTGCGGCAAGCGCATGCGGCGGCCTTTTGCTATGATCGCGCGCCATGCGATTGAGTGAATTTGATTACCACCTGCCGGCCGGGCTGATCGCCCAGGAACCTCTGCCAAAACGGACCGCCAGCCGGCTGTTGCACCTGGATGGCGCCACCGGGCAGCGGCGTGATCTGCAGTTTGCCGATTTGCCGGATTTGCTGCGCGCCGGTGATCTGCTGGTGTTCAACGACACCAAGGTGATCCCCGCACGCCTGTTTGCCCGCAAAGAGAGTGGCGGGCGCACCGAGATTTTTGTCGAGCGCATCCTCGAATCCGACCGTATGCTCGCCATGGTTAAGGCCAGTAAGGCGCCGCGCATTGGGGTGCGCATCATGCTCGAGGGTGGTGCGTGGGCGGAAGTTGTCGGACGCAGGGGACAGTTTTTCGACATCCGTCTCACCGGCGCCACTGTCATGGAGCAACTGGAACGGCATGGACATCTGCCGCTCCCACCCTATATCCAGCGGCGCCCGGGAGAGAAGGACGCCGAGCGCTACCAGACCGTGTTCGCCAGCAAACCGGGTGCGGTGGCGGCCCCCACCGCCGGACTGCATTTTGATGAGCGCATGCTCGCCCGATTGGCGGAGAAGGGCGTAGAGAGTGTGCGCGTCACGCTGCATGTGGGGGCTGGCACCTTTCTGCCGGTGCGGGTGGACAATGTGCACGAGCACCACATGCATGCGGAGTGGGTCGAAGTCAGCGAGCAGGCGGCGGCGACCATCAACCAGGCCCGCAGTGCCGGCCGGCGGATCATTGCGGTCGGCACCACTGCGGTGCGGAGTGTCGAAAGCGCCTGCGTGGAAGGCCACATCACCGCCTTCAGCGGGGATACGCGCCTCTTCATCTATCCCGGTTACCGCTTCCAGGCGATCGACGCCATGATCACCAACTTCCATCTTCCGCAGTCCACACTGCTGATGCTGGTCTGCGCCTTTGCGGGCAAAACCAACGTACTGTCCGCCTACGAGCACGCCGTGGCCGAACGCTACCGCTTTTTCAGCTATGGCGACGCCATGTTTGTCGAGCCGGAGCTCGCCACCGGGGAGACCGACGGTGCAGTTTGAACTGCTCGCCACGGACGGGGCGGCCAGACGCGGCAGGCTCACCTTTGAGAGAGGCGTGGTGGAAACCCCGGCTTTTATGCCCGTGGGCACCTACGGCACGGTCAAGGCGATGACCCCGGAGGAGATCAGCGGCCTGGGTGCCCAGATCATTCTCGGCAACACCTTTCACCTGATGCTCCGACCGGGGGTGGAGATCATCGGCAAGCACGGGGACCTCCACGATTTCATGCACTGGCAGGGACCGATCCTGACCGATTCCGGCGGCTTTCAGGTCTTCAGCCTGGGCGAACTGCGCAAGATTACGGAAGCGGGAGTCCACTTCCAGTCACCGGTCAATGGCGACCGGGTCTTCCTGGGACCCGAGGAGTCGATGGCCGTACAGCGGGCGTTGGGTTCCGATATCGTCATGATCTTTGACGAGTGCACCCCCTATCCGGCCACCGAACAGCAGGCAAGGGACTCCATGAAGCTCTCCCTGCGTTGGGCGGCCCGCAGCCGCACTGCGCACGGCGACCATCCGGCGGCCCTCTTCGGCATTGTGCAGGGGGGCATGTATGACCACCTCCGGGCGGAGAGCCTGCGCGGCTTGGTGGAGATCGGGTTTGATGGTTATGCCATCGGCGGACTGTCGGTGGGCGAGGGGAAAGCCGAGCGCGAGCAGGTTTTGGACGGTCTGCAGCCGCTGATGCCCGCGGACCGGCCACACTATTTGATGGGGGTGGGAACACCGGAGGACATTGTCGAGGCGGTCCGTCGCGGTATCGACATGTTCGACTGCGTGCTGCCAACCCGCAATGCGCGCAACGGTATGCTCTTTACCCGGCATGGCAACCTGAAGGTGCGCAACGCCCGCTTTGCCGATGACACCAATCCGCCGGACCCGGATTGTGGCTGTTACACCTGCCGAAACTACAGCATGGCCTACCTGAGGCACCTCGACCGGGCCAACGAGATTCTGGGCGCCCGCCTCAACACCATCCACAACCTCTACTACTACCAGGAGTTGATGCGTGGGCTGCGCGATGCCATTGCTGAGGGACAATTCGATGACTTCGCCCTTGAGTTTTACCGGGGCCGCACCCAAATCACAGAGGCTATGTAATAATACCGCCCCAAAATTAGGGGTGGACCTCAATAACCACAGCCCAAGAACAGGTACCTACAGAGGATTTTCCGCATGAGTTTCTTTATTTCGGACGCCATGGCCCAGGCAGCGCCCGCCGCGCAGGGCGACAGCATCATGAGCCTGCTGCCCCTGGTGATTTTCTTCATCGCCATCTATTTCTTCCTCATCCGTCCGCAGTCCAAGCGGGCCAAGGAACATAAAAAGATGGTGGAAAACCTCTCCAAGGGCGACGAAATCTCCACCAATGGCGGTCTGCTCGGCAAAATCACCGAAGTGGGTGAAACGGCGATCACCGTGGAACTGGCGGAAAACGTCTCCGTCAAAGTGCAGAAGCACGCCGTCGGCGCCGTGCTGCCCAAGGGAACTCTCAAAGGGCTGTAATCGCCCGGATCCGGACTCCGATGCTTAATCAAAACACCTGGTGGCGGTATCTGCTGCTGGCCGCCTCGCTTTTTTTCGGCGCGCTCTATGCGCTGCCCAATCTTTTTGGTGAGGATCCCGCGGTCCAGATCTCCGGACTGCGGGGCGCACCCGTGGATGAGGCGCTGGCCCAGCGCGTGAGCGGGGTACTCGACCGGGCCAATATCGCGGTCAAACAGCTCGAAACCGGAACCGAACATCTGTTGGTCCGCTTCAACGACACGGAGTCCCAGCTGCAGGCTGTCGACCGGGTTCGCGATGCCTTGGGCGTGCGCTACGGCGTGGCCCTGAATCTGGCGCCATCCACCCCCGCCTGGTTGCGGGCGCTGGATGCCAAGCCCATGTACCTGGGTCTGGACCTGCGCGGTGGCGTGCACTTCCTGATGGACGTCGACATGGACACCGCCATCGAACAGGCGGAAGAGCGTTATGTGGAAGATGTGCGGACCCAGATGCAAGAAAAGAACATCCGCTATCGCGGCATCGGACGGGTTCCATCCGGTGGTCTGGAAGTGGTCTACAGCAACGAGGAGGACCGGAGCCGGGGCTACGATCAGATCCGTTCCAGCAGTCCGGAACTCGTGATCACGGAACAGGAGAAGGATGGTTACCCGTCGTTGGTGGGAATCATCTCCGAGGCCGAGCAGCGCAATATCCGAAAATTCGCGCTCGCCCAGAACATCACCACCCTGCGCAATCGCATCAACGAACTTGGCGTCGCCGAGCCGGTGGTGCAACAGCAGGGGGAACGGCGGATCGTGGTGCAGTTGCCGGGCGTGCAGGATACGGTGCGGGCCAAGGAGATTCTCGGCGGAACAGCCTCGCTGGAGTACCGCCTGGTCGATCAGACCAACGATGTCACCTCGGCACTCAACGGGCGCGTACCGCCCGGATCCAAGCTCTATCGTGACCGGGACGGCAATCCCTACCTGCTGCGCAAATCGGTCATTGTGACCGGCGACCAGGTCATCGATGCCGCGTCCGGGTTTGACTCACAGAACAACTCGCCCAATGTCAGTGTCACCCTCGACAGCACCGGCGCCCGCCGCATGGGGCGGGTCACGGCCGAGAACGTGGGCAAGCCCATGGCGGTGGTGTTCATTGAGAACAAAACCATCACCCGCATGGTGGACGGTGAACCGGTGCGCACCAAGCAGCGCACCGAGCAGATCATTTCGGTTGCCACCATCCGCGACGCCTTCAGTAAACGGTTCCAAACCACGGGCCTGGATAGCCCGCAGGAGGCAAGAGACTTAGCACTGCTGCTTCGCGCGGGTGCATTGGCGGCACCGATTGAGATAGTGGAAGAGCGGACCATTGGCCCAAGCCTGGGCAAGGACAACATCGAAAAGGGCTTCATTTCGGTGGTCATCGGCTTCGTGCTGGTCCTGATCTTTATGGCGGTCTACTACCGTGCCTTCGGTCTGGTGGCCAATATGGCGCTGTTCACCAATGTGGTGCTGATCGTCTCGGTCCTGTCGCTGCTGCAGGCCACACTGACCCTGCCCGGGATAGCCGGTATCGTGCTCACCGTGGGTATGGCGGTGGATGCCAACGTGCTGATCTTTGAGCGCATCCGTGAGGAACTGCGCGCCGGTGCAAGTCCCCAAACCGCCATCCATCGGGGCTACGAGCAGGCGTTCAGCACCATAGCGGATGCCAACATCACCACACTCATTGCGGCCATTGTGCTGTTCGCGTTCGGTACCGGTCCCATCAAGGGGTTTGCCGTCACGCTCTCCATCGGTATCGTCACCTCCATGTTTACCGCCATTTTCGGTACCCGGGTCATCATCAACGCGATGCATGGCGGCCGGCGTGTTGAAAAACTCTCGATTTAGGAAGCCGACATGCGATTTCTGCGCACCGCCCCAAATTTCGATTTCCTGAAAGTCAAACGACCGGCCGTTCTGCTGTCGGTGGCCGTGATTGTGATCGCTCTGGGCTCGGTCTTTGTCCGGGGACTGGAACTGGGTATCGACTTCACGGGCGGTACCCTGCTCGAGATGGGCTACGCCGAACCGGTCACTCTGGCACCGATTCGCGAAACGCTGGAAAAAGAGGGTTTCGGGGATGCAATCGTCCAGCATTTTGGCACGGCGCGCGATGTGCTGATCAACATCCCGCCCCGCGCGGATATCACATCAGCCGATCTCAGTTCCAATGTGCTGCAGGTACTGCGCCGCGATGCGCAGGTCAGCGTCGAGATCCGGCGAGTGGAGTTTGTCGGGCCCCAGGTGGGCGAGGAGTTGACGGAGGACGGCGGACTGGCGGTCCTGATTTCGCTGATCTGTATTCTCATCTACGTCGCATTGCGCTTTGAAAAGCGATTCGCCGTGGGCGCGGTGCTGGCGTTGATGCACGATGTCATCATCACGGTGGGCTTTTTTTCGCTGACCGGCATCGAGTTCGATCTCCCGGTACTCGCCGCGGTACTGGCAGTCATCGGTTACTCCCTCAACGACACCATCGTGGTGTTTGACCGGATCCGCGAGAATTTCCGGAAAATGCGCAAAGGCACGCCAGCGGAGATCGTCAACGCCTCTCTCAACCAGACCTTGTCCCGCACCATCGTCACCGGCCTTACCACCCTGCTGGTGCTGATTGCGCTCTTCCTGTTTGGTGGCGAGATCATCCATGGTTTCTCGCTGGCGCTGATCATCGGGATTGTCGTCGGCACCTACTCCTCTATATATGTCGCCAGTGCCGCGGCGCTGGCACTTGGCATTACCAGGGAAGATATGCTGCCGCCGGAAAAAGAGGGCGCAGAACTCGACACGCTCCCCTGACCCGATTGCCGGGCGGTTTGTCGTCAGCCCGACCAGCTACTAGACTGGAGTAAGCGAAATGCGCCAGCCTGCTGGCGCAAGAATAATACCGGGGTGGCGACTATGACGGACAGCAACGGTGTGGCTGGGAGGATGGATCAGGCGTTGGCACTGAACCTCCGGTCGCTGCTGGAAACTGCTGAAATTCCCCTGTTTATCCTGAACCCCGACGGGGTGATCCCAGAAGCGAATGGTGTATTCAGGCGCCTGGCGTCACAGCTGAGGCTTCCCATGCCGGGGGGGCGCTTCGCCCAACTGCTGGCCGAAGAGTCCCAGGATAAATTTGCCCGCTTTCTGCTACAGGCAGTCGAAGATGGCGAGAAGCACCCCGGGGCGGTCACGCTTCATGGGCGCACCCATCCACTCACACATCTGACTCTGCGCTGTCTGGGTAAAGCGCCACCGGACGGCTGGTTGATCCTCCTGGAAATCGCAGATCCTGTCACGGGGCAGACCGTATTGGCCCGCGAATTCACCCATCTCGTCACCGATGCCATCTGCCAGCTCGATGAAGAAGGTGTGGTGGTGTTTGCCAATCGGGCCATGGCTGATCTCTGCGGCTGCGAAGTGGATGCCCTGGCAGGCAAACCCCTGGTGGAGCTGTTGCCTGGAGTCGACGGGCGTGAGCTGGTGGAATCGGCACCCACCGGTTCGGCTGCGGAACAGGAGGTGGTCATCCAGGCAGCGGGGGGCAAGTCCCGGATCTGCCGATTGACCTGCAGGTCGCACCGCGAAGCGGCTGGTTCTGTGCCGCTGCATGTGGTCACCCTGCGTGATGTCACCGAATACAAAGCCCTGGAACAGCAACTGCGCAAGGATCACATTCACCTCAACGAGGCCCAGAAAGTGAGCCAGAGTGGCAGTTGGGAGTGGGACCTGGTCAACGATGAGGTGCGCTGGTCGCCGGGGATGTACCGCATTTTTGAACAGCCGGTGCTCGGATATGTCCCGACCAGTCGCTCCTTCATCGAGCTGGTCCATGAGAACGACCGCGATATGGTGCTCAACGAAATCACCCGCTGCCGCACAATGGGAATCAGCGTGGATTTCACCTGTCGTCTGGCGAGTTCCGGCAATGACCGGATTCTGCTGGGGCGCGCCGTGCCGGACAAGAATTCCGAAGGCCGGATTGTCCGGTTGCTCGGTACCGCGCAGGACATAAGCGTGCAGCGCCACGAAGAGGAGGTGCGGCGCGCCCGCGAGGAGCAGCTCAATCTCATCTTCAATACCACGGAGAGCGGCAGCTGGGAATGGATGGTGAAAACCGGCGATGTGCTCTTTAACGACTACTGGTTTCGCACCCTGGGCTATGACGCTGCCCAGGTGCCCAGCAACCGCGAGTTTCTGGAATCCATCATTCATCCGGACGACAAGGAGCGCACCGGCAGCGAGCTGACTGCACACCTGGTCGGCAACCGGGGCGTATTCGAATCCGAACTGCGGTTGCATACCGCGAATCGCGGCTATCGCTGGTTTTTACGCCGTGGTGTAGTCGTCAGCCGGGATGAGGATGGCCAGCCACAGCGCATGGTGGGGGTGGACATCGATGTGCACGAACGTCACCGGCAGATGGAGCAGTTGAAACTGGCGCACCACTCGCTGAACTACGCCAAGGAGAGTTTCTACTGGGTGGACCGTCATGGAACCATCATCAATGCCAACAACACCGCCTGTGAACGCCTGGGCTACACCCGCGATGAACTGCTCGGCATGACCGTCTTCGACATCAATTCCGAAGGGCTGCGCGAGCAGTGGGAGCAACGCTGGATTGATACCGGTCTGCAGGTGAGCCGTGCCTACGAAACGGTCCATCGCCGGCGCGATGGCACCCTTTTTCCGGTGGAGGTGCGGGTGTCACGCATCCATTTCGGCGACCTGGAGTGCAACTTCGTCAGTGCTACGGATGTGACGGAATACAAGCGCCAGCAGGAGGAGCTGCGCCATGCCCAAAAGCTGGAGGCGGTCGGTACCCTCGCCGGTGGGATCGCCCACGATTTCAACAACATTCTCCAGATCATCATCGGCAATATGCAGCTCAGCCTGATGAATCTGCGGGACACGGAATCGGTCGAACTCTATCTGAACGACGCCCAGCAGGCAGGCATCCGGGCACGTGACCTGGTGGGGCAGTTGCTTGCCTTCTCCCGACAGTCCGTGCAGGCCAGGCAGGCTTTGGATATCTATCCGCTGGTCAACGAAACCACCAAGCTGCTGCGCTCCACCACACCGGCCAACATCCAGATTTCGACCTTTCTGAATCAGGGTTTGGGGCTGGTCAATACCGACCCCATCCAGATCCAGCAGATTGTGATGAACCTCTGCACCAATGCGGTCCAGGCAATCGGCGAACAGTCCGGTGAAGTGAAAATCCATCTTGAGCGGGTCGCGCTGGCAGAGGATGAGGCCTATGCGCTCGGCTTGATTCCCGGCACCTATATCTGTCTGTCGGTTCAGGACAATGGTCCGGGCATTCCGCAGGAGATCCGGCAGCATATCTTTGAACCATTCTTCACCACCAAAGATGTGGGCAAAGGGAGCGGGCTGGGGCTGTCGGTGGTTCACGGCATCGTGCGCGACCACAAGGGGGGGATCTGGCTGGACGACCGGATCACCGAGGGGACCCGGTTCTGCATCTATCTGCCAATCGCCGAAACGGCCACACCGTTCACCACCGAAGCGCCGACCAGCGATATCGTCCGCGGCGAAGGGCGTTTTCTCTATGTGGAGGACGAACAGCTGCTGTGCGAGGTTGGCGCCCGGATGTTGCGCCAGATTGGTTATGAGGTCGACGCCTACACCGATCCGCGCAATGCGCTTGCCGCCGTGGAACGCGGGGAGTGCTACGACGCGCTGCTGACCGACCAGGCGATGCCGGGGATGACGGGGGTTGAACTGGCCAGGCGCCTGCGGGCGATCGGATTTGACCGTCCGCTGTTCATCTGCACGGGATACAGCGATTCTCTCACCCCGGAGGCGGCGGAAGAGCTGGGGTTTGTCGCCTATCTGGAGAAGCCATTCACCGTCTCCCAGCTGGCCAGCGCCCTGTCAGGCAAGACCGCGGTCCGCGAGTAAGTCGGTCGGTCGCGCCCGTGATGCGCACTGTTCAGTCCCGCTGCTCTTCGTCGCCAGGTGCCTCGATCCAGGCCGGGCCGGCGCAACAATCACTGTTTCGCGTCAGGGCTATCTCCGTCACGTAGTCGTCCAGGCCGGCAAGCACCTCGCGCATCAGCAGCTCAAGGCCCTTGTCGCCCAATACGGTTTCGGTTGGTGTGCTGTTGGGTTTGGTCATTGGTTGCGATCCCTTATCCAGGGATTCGGTCCGATGACCGGAAACTTGAGCCCCTATTTCGGGCGCAGGTGGGGGCGAAGGGCGGCCAGCATGGCGATATGGACTTTGATTCCCCCGGCAACCACATCACCGGATTCAAAATAGTCGTCATCTCCGAAGGGGTCGGAAATGACCCCTCCCGCCTCCTTGATCATGAGGGCGCCGGCGGCAAAGTCCCATTTTCCCAGGCCGAATTCCCAGAAGCCGTCGTAGCGTCCGGCGGCGACATAGGCCAAATCCAGCGCCGCGGAACCGGCACGGCGGACATCGGCGCACTCTTCGAAAAGGCTGCGAAAGGTGTTGAGATAGGTTTTGGTCAGAGGTTTGTTGCGAAATGGGAATCCAGTGGCCAGCAGTGTGCCGTTGACTCCCTTGGCGCGCGAAACCCGCATCCGCCGGTCATTCACGTAGGCCCCGGAACCCCGGCTGGCGCTGAACAGCTCCTGGCGCACCGGATCGTAGATCACTGCATGCTCCACCTGGTGATTGGTGACCAGGGCAATGGAGACCGCAAAATGCGGTACGCCACGCAGAAAATTGGTGGTTCCGTCGAGCGGGTCGATTATCCAGTAGGAGGCATCACTGCCCACTTTTTCACCGCTCTCTTCCGCGAGATAACCGAATCTCGGGTAGGCCTTCTGCAGAATGGCGATGATTTCGCGTTCCGCGAGCCGGTCGACCTCGGTGACAAAATCGTTGGCCGATTTGCTGGTGACCTCAATGGAGTCGAGGCGGTCGAGGTGACGCACAATCACGTCACCTGCACGGCGCGCCGCCCGCGTGGCGATATTGACAATTGGATGCATTGGTAGAGAGCTTGTCTGCCAGGGAACAAAGGCGGTGAAGGATACCAGAATCCCGGGACGGCAGGGAGGCGGGTGTCATCGGCGCGCGCTTGGGTTATCTTCCGCCTGTGAGTCAGTTGTTCGAACTAGCAGACCGGGTCCAGATCGTTCTGGTTGAACCCTCCCATCCCGGAAATATCGGGGCGGTGGCGCGTGCCATGAAGAATATGGCGCTGAACCGCCTGGTGCTGGTGAATCCCCGCGATTTTCCCCATGCCGACGCGGTGGCCCGCGCGTCGGGCGCGACCGATGTACTCGACCGTGCGCGCTGTGTCGACAGCCTGGCCGCTGCCACTGCGGAGAGCCAGCTGATCGTGGGTACCAGCGCCCGCGGACGCAGCCTACCCTGGCCGGCCCTGAGTCCCAGGGGATGCGCCGAGCAGTCGGTGGCCGCCGCCGCGGAAGGGGCACTGGTCTCGCTGGTCTTCGGACGCGAGCGCACCGGATTGACGAATGAGGAACTCGCGGCCTGCCAATATCATGTGCAGATCCCCACCAACTCCGGGTACAGCTCCCTGAATCTGGGGATGTCGGTGCAGATCATCGCCTATGAGCTGTTTCTGGCCGGCGGTCGGCCGGCAGCCGTCTCGGACCGTCGGCCGGGAGATCGCCTGGCCACGGCCCAGGAGTTGGAAGGGCTCTACGGGCACTTTGAACGGGCGCTCACGGCTATCGGATACCTGGACCCGGCCAATCCGGGTCTGTTACTGCCCCGGCTGCGGCGCCTGTTTGGGCGCTGCGCCCTGGAAACCGGAGAATTGAACATCCTGCGCGGCGTTCTCAAGGCTGCCGAGGGTGGCAAAAAACCCCGGAAAAAATAGTTGCCTCTCCCTCTTTTGTTTGCCCGATAAAAACGGTAGGATATCCAACAGTTAGACCATGATTGGATTATGGTCTTTTTGTGGAATAGTTTTCTAACATCTTGTTTTGCTTGGTGTTGAATATACGGATCGGCGATTGAAATCAAACCTATGGGCTGGATAGATACGATCAAAGAAGATGTCAACTGCGTGTTTGATCGCGATCCAGCCGCGCGCGGGTTCTGGGAAGTCCTGCTTACCTACCCCGGCGTGCATGCCTTGATCTTTCATCGCATGGCCCACTGGTTGTGGACCATGGGGCTGCGGCTGGCGGCCCGCATCGTGGCCACAGTCTCCCGCTGGCTCACCGGTATCGAGATCCATCCCGCAGCAACCATCGGCCGGCGCTTTTTCATCGACCACGGCATGGGGGTGGTTATC
>JBNLBB010000059.1:0-15517 GCA_050302415.1 Gammaproteobacteria bacterium
CCAACAAGTACGTGGCCGGTGAATGGAAGCGGGCCCACGCCCCGCAGAAGCTGCTGGAGTGGGTGGCCAGATACCACCGCTGGATGTTGGGCGGAAAGCGGTCAGCCGACCCAGCGGATCAGGTTGCGTCGTAGCTGGCGCTTGATCTCGCCGTAGACCCGGCGGTCCTTGTTCGCCAGGTGAAGGGCGCGCTCTTCGGCCTTGGCGTAGAGCTCCTCCTGCGGGTAGATGGCATCCACCACCTGGCGTTCCAGGCACTCCTTGGCATTGAAGGCCACCCCGGTGAGCACCATCTCGTTCAGCGCGTGGGGGTTGGGCAACAGGCGGATGACATCGGTGAGGGACTCGGTGAAGGCCACCGGCACATTCACCTCGGAGAAGCAAAAGCGGCCCCGGTCGGAGCGCATATAGCGAAAGTCGAACGAGGTCGCGAGCACCGCCCCCCCGGCATAGCAGTTGCCGTTGATGGCCACCACGGTGGGCATGTCCAGCAGCGCGAAACGGGAGGCAATGCGCGCGATCCGCTCCAGCATGCCGTACAGCTGGTCCGGGGTGGCGTTCTGAAACCACTTGAGGTTGATGCCGTTGCAGAAGGTCTTTTCGTGATCGGCGGTGACCAGCAGCGCGGTGTTGCCCACGTGGGCGGTCAGCTGGTCCAGCACCACGTCGTATTCGCGCATCACCTCGGGGGTGAAGGTGTTGTCGCCGTCCCCGTTGGTCAGGGTGAGCACAAAGATCTCGCCGTTGCGATCCAGCTGCATGGTGGCCATTTGTCCCCTCCGATTATTGGCTGTTATTGGGGTGCGATATTAGCATGCACTCACTCCGGGTCCGGTTCGAAGCGCAGCGCGAAGCCGTTGTTGCAGTAACGCAGGCCGGTGGGCTTGGGGCCGTCCTCGAACACATGACCGTGGTGCCCGCCACAGCGGGCGCAGTGGTACTCGGTGCGGGTCATCCACAGCTTCTTGTCGGTCTTGGTCTCCAGCGTGCCGGGCAGGGCATCGTAGAAACTGGGCCAACCGGTGCCGCTGTTGAATTTCATCTCCGAGGTGAAGAGCGGCAGGCCGCAGCCGGCGCAGACGAATTGGCCTTTGCGCTTCTCGTGGTTGAGGGGGCTGGTGCCCGCCGGTTCGGTGTGCTCGCGGCGCAGGATGGCGTAGGCCATGTCGTCCAGCTCGTTGCGCCACTCGTCATCGCTCTTGTCGATCTTGTCCATCGCTTGGCTCCTGGGTGGATTAAGCGTTAGTGTGTGTTCACCCCGCCCGGGTTCCGGTACGCCGTTCAGTCGGCCCAGGCCACGGCGATACCCGGATGCAGCCCCAGGCGCTGGGTGGCCGAGGTGCGGTTGGCCGCGATCTCCACCAGGCTATGGGCATTGACGAACCAGAAGCATTCGCCAATCTTGGCGTCGGCGAAGGTGCGGCAGCCATGCAGCCGGTGACCGGCCACCAGCAGTTCGGCGGCGGGATCTATCTGCCCGCCACGCAGGCCGGTGAAGGCGTTGCCGTAGTGATCCAGGTAGATCACTTCGGCCAGATCATCGGGCCACTCCGGGCAGGTGACTGCGGGTGCTTCGATGGGCTCACCCGGCACCCCCTCCCCCCGCGCCAGCATGCCAGCCACCGGGGCAAACCAGTCGCGGCCATGGAACGTGGCTGAGAGCTGTTCGGGAATCCAGGTAATGTGCCACCACTGGACTTGGGAGGCACGCCGCGCGGCGATGGTCAGCAGACCGTTGTCCGGCCCCACGTACCAGCGTCCGTCGAAGCGGGCGACCACTCCCCCTCGATTGGTGCCCACCCCGGGATCGACCACGCAGAGCAGCACCGCGCCATCGGGGAGCGGCGGGGTGAGCGCAGGCAGCAGGTAGGCGGCGGCACGGGGCGAAAAACTGGGGGCATCGGCCATGAGATTGACCACCGGCACACCGGGTGCGGCATCGGCCAGTACGGCCTGCAGTTGGCCCACGTAGGGGCCCGCAAGTCCAAAATCGGAATAGAGGCAGATCATGCCCCCGATTGTAGGCCATGGACCGGTCCGCAGACCAAGGGGAAGGGGGCGCCAGAAACGACAAAGGCCGGGACAAGCCCGGCCTCTGCGCAATCAGGAGAGTGCGCCGGCTATTCGCCGTCGACTTCCACCACGTCGGCGTCATCGCTCACCGGACGACCAACCAGCTCGACCAGGGCCATGGGGGCCTTGTCGCCGGGACGGAAGCCGCACTTCAGAATGCGCACATAGCCACCCGGACGCTCCTTGTAGCGCGGACCCAGCTCGTCGAACAGCTTGCCCACCACCGATTTGGTACGCATCCGGCTGAAGGCCAGACGGCGGTTGGCCACGGAATCTTCCTTGGCCAGGGTGATCAGCGGCTCGGCGACGCGGCGCAGTTCTTTGGCTTTCGGCAGGGTGGTTTTGATCACTTCATGCTCGAACAGCGATTCGGCCATGTTGCGAAACATGGCGCCGCGATGCGAGCTGTTGCGGTTCAGTTGTCTGCCACTGTTGCGATGACGCATGGTTCCAGTTCCTTAATTCTTCAGCCGGTACGCGCCCGATCAGGCCGTCGCCGTGTCGTCTTCTTTAAGCGATGCCGGCGGCCAGTTTTCCAGTTTCATACCCAGGGAGAGCCCGCGCGAGGCAAGCACGTCCTTGATTTCGGTGAGCGACTTCTTGCCCAGATTCGGGGTCTTGAGCAGCTCCACCTCGGTACGCTGAATCAGGTCGCCGATGTAGTAGATGTTTTCCGCCTTGAGGCAGTTGGCCGAACGCACGGTCAGTTCCAGATCGTCGACCGGGCGCAGCAGGATCGGATCGACCTGTGGCTCTTCGGATTTGACCGGTGCCTCTTCCTTGCCCTTCAGTTCCACGAAGAAACTGAGCTGTTCCTGCAGAATGGTCGCTGCGCGGCGAATCGCTTCGTCGGCGGCGATGGTTCCGTTGGTTTCCAGATCGATAATCAGCTTGTCCAGGTCGGTGCGCTGTTCCACACGGGCGCTCTCGACGTTGTAGGCCACGCGATGGACGGGGCTGAAGCTCGCATCCAGGCGCAGCTTGCCGATCGGACGGTCTTCCTCATCGGAAGCCACCGACTGCGCCGGCACGTAACCACGACCACGCTCGATCTTCATGTTCATCTTCAGCTCACCGGACTTGGTCAGGTGGGCGATGACATATTCCGGGTTCATGATCTCCACGTCGTGATCCACGGCGATATCGCCAGCGGTGACGGGACCGGGACCCTTCTTCTCCAGGCGCAGCACCGCCTGATCGCGGGCGTGCATGCGCACGGCCAGGTTCTTCAGGTTGAGCAGGATGTCGATGACATCTTCCTGCACACCTTCAATGGTGGAGTACTCGTGCAGCACCCCTTCGATCTCCACTTCCGTCACGGCACTGCCGGGCATGGAAGAGAGCAGGATGCGACGCAGCGCATTACCCAGGGTGTGACCGAAACCGCGCTCCAGAGGCTCCAGCACCACGCGCGCGCGCCCTTCGCTGACCTGCTGGACGTCGACGAGTCTGGGTTTCAGAAATTCCGTAACCGATGATTGCATGTCTGTCCTCTTGGCTCAGGGGGCGCTTACTTGGAGTACAACTCGACGATCAGCTGTTCGTTGATCTCGGGCGGCAGATCGTCACGTTCCGGACGGCTCTTGAACACGCCTTTTTTCTGCTTCACGTCGACATCCAGCCAATTTACAAAGCCACGCTGTTCGGCCATTTCCAGGGAGGTGGCCACACGTGCCTGGTTCTGGGCCCGGCCGTTCAGGGAGATCACATCGTCCGGGGAGACCTGGAACGACGGGATGTTGACCCGCTGCTCGTTGACCATGATGCCGTTGTGGCGCACCAGCTGACGGGCTTCGGAACGCGACGCGGCAAAGCCCATGCGGTAGACGACGCTGTCCAGGCGGCATTCCAGCATCTGCAGCAGGGTTTCGCCGGTGGCGCCCTTCTTCAGATCGGCGCGCTTGTAATAGGTGCGGAACTGATCTTCCAGCAGGCCGTAGCTGCGACGCACTTTCTGCTTTTCACGCAGCTGCACGGCGTAGTCCGACAGACGGGTACGACGCTGGCCATGCTGTCCCGGCGGGAACGGACGGCCCTCAATCGGGCACTTGCTGGTGAAGCACTTCTCGCCCTTCAGGAAGAGCTTGCTGCCTTCACGGCGGCAGATACGACACTTGGGACCAATATACTTTGCCACTTCTTGATACTCCCCGCTTAGACGCGACGCTTCTTGGGCGGACGGCAACCGTTATGCGGAATGGGGGTCACGTCAGCAATGTTCGTGATCTTGAAACCCACCGCATTGAGCGAACGCACCGCGGATTCACGACCCGGGCCCGGGCCCTTGACTCGCACTTCCAGATTCTTCATCCCGAATTCCAGGGCCACGCGACCGGCACGCTCCGCAGCCACCTGGGCAGCGAACGGGGTGCTCTTGCGCGAACCGCGGAAACCGGAGCCACCAGAGGTCGCCCAGGAGAGGGTGTTGCCCTGACGATCGGTGATGGTGATGATGGTGTTGTTGAACGAAGCGTGGACGTGCGCAATGCCGTCGACGACGTTCTTCTTCACCTTCTTCTTGACGCGAGTTTTTGCCTTAGCCATTGACTTAACCGGGTCTCTCTAAAATTGATTGATCGGAGCCTGCCGCTTACTTGCGGATCGGCTTCCGGGGTCCCTTGCGGGTACGTGCATTGGTCCGGGTGCGCTGACCGCGTACCGGCAGACCGCGACGATGGCGCATGCCCCGGTAGCAACCGAGGTCCATCAGACGCTTGATGTTCATGGAAATTTCACGGCGCAGGTCGCCTTCCACGGCATATTTGCCCACTTCGCCACGCAGCACGTCCACCTGCTCTTCGCTCAGTTCGCGAATCTTGGTGGTCGGCGCTATGCCGGTGGCAGTACAGATGTCCTGCGCCCGGGTGCGGCCGATACCAAAAATGGCGGTCAGTGCGATAACCGCGTGCTTGTTGTCCGGTATGTTGATACCTGCAATACGAGCCATTGAAGACTTACTCCTGATCCCTCACCCTGCGGGGTCCGTGCTCGACGGAACGCGCAAATATAGTGAGTTCAACCTCAAAAATCAATGAATGATTAACCCTGCCGCTGCTTGTGGCGCGGATCCGTGCAAATGATGCGGACCGTACGGTTGCGCCGGATCACACGGCAGTTACGGCAAATCTTTTTTACCGAAGCTCTGACTTTCATCGCTTTGCTCCCAAACAGATCAGTTGCGCTACAGCCTAGCGAATCGAACCAGCCCCGCCCGCATTGAGCAGGTTGGCCTTCTTCATCAGGCTGTCATACTGGCGGGACATGAGGTGCGCCTGCACCTGGGACATGAAGTCCATGACCACGACCACGATAATCAACAGGGACGTGCCACCAAAATAGAACGGCACGTTCCAGTACAGAATCAGAAATTCCGGCAGCAGACAGACCAGCGTGATGTACATGGCTCCCGCCAGGGTCAGCTTGGTGAGTACCCCATCGATGTACTCTTCGGTCTGTTTGCCGGGCCGGATACCCGGGATAAAGGCACCGGATTTCTTCAGGTTTTCCGCCGTATCGCGCGAGTTGAAGACCAGCGCGGTATAGAAAAAACAGAAGAAAATGATCGCCAGCGCGTAGCACATCACGTACAGCGGCTGTCCGGGGGACAGGGTCGACGTGATGTCCCGCAACCAGGTCATTCCCTCGGCGGTACCAAACCAGCCGCCGATGGTGGCTGGAAACAGAATGATGCTGGAGGCGAAGATGGGCGGAATCACACCGGCCATGTTCAGCTTCAGGGGCAGATGGCTGGTCTGTGCCGCAAACATCTTGCGACCCTGCTGGCGCTTGGCATAGTTGACGGTGATCCGGCGCTGACCACGCTCGACGAATACCACGAAGGCCGTCACCGCCAGGGCCAGCACAATCAGCATGATAATCACCAGCGCGCTCAGCTCACCGGTGCGGTTCAGCTCCAGCGTGCCACCCATGGCGGCAGGCAGACCGGCGACGATGCCGCCGAAAATAATCAGGGAGATACCATTGCCCACGCCGCGCTCGGTGATCTGTTCACCCAGCCAGACCAGGAACATGGTACCGGTCACCAGGGTGGCCGCCGCGGTGAAGACAAAGGCGGGACCCGGGGCAATCACCACGGTCGATCCGCCGACCACCTGGCTCTGCAGCGCCACGGAGACACCGACCGCCTGGAAGGAGGAGAGAACCACCGTGCCGTAGCGGGTGTACTGGGTGATCTTGCGGCGACCCGACTCACCCTCTTTCTTCAGCTGCTCCAGCGAAGGCACCACCACCGTCAGCAACTGCATGATGATGGAGGCTGAAATATAGGGCATGACGCCCAGGGCGAAGAGCGAAAGCCGGCTGAGCGCACCACCGGAGAACATGTTGAACATGTCCACAATGGTGCCTTTCTGCTGCTCGAACAGGGCGGCGAGAGCCGCCGGATCGATGCCGGGCACAGGAATATGCGCACCAAGGCGGTAGACCAGCAGCGCGCCCAACACGAACAGCAGACGCTGTTTGAGTTCGGTCAAGCTGTGCAGGCCTGCACCCGGGGACTGTCCTGTCTTTGCCTTTGCCACGGTTGATTAATCCTCGATTTTGCCGCCAGCAGCTTCAATGGCCGCGCGCGCACCCTTGGTGACGCCCAGACCACGCACGGTGACGGCCTGGGTGATTTCACCGGAGGCGATCACTTTGACGAACTGGATGTTGCGCCCGACCACACCACCCTCTTTGAGGGCAGCCAGGTCCACCACGTCACCCTTGGCCTTGGCCAGTTCGGAGAGACGCACTTCGGCACGGACCAGGGATTTGCGCGACACAAAGCCGACCTTCGGCAGGCGGCGATGCAACGGCATCTGGCCACCTTCAAATCCGATGGCGGGTTTGCCGGTCCCGGTGCGGGCCTTGGCACCCTTGTGGCCGCGGCCACCGGTCTTGCCCAGACCCGAGCCGATGCCACGACCCACGCGCTTGCGCGGGGATTTGCTGCCGGCGTCCGGCTTGATGGTGTTCAGTCGCATGATTACGCTTCCTCAACCTTCAACAGGTAGTTGACCTTGTTGATCATGCCCCGTGTCATGGGGGAGTCTTCGACGGTCACGGTATGGTGCATGCGGCGCAGACCCAGTCCGGCGACACAAGCCTTGTGAGCGGCCAACCGCTTGTTGGTGCTCTTGACCAAGGTGACCTTGAGTTGTTTCTTTCCAGCCATGGCTTAGTCCAGAATCTCGCTGACTTTCTTACCCCGCTTGGCCGCGACAGACTCGGCGTCCGTCATCACAGTCAAGCCCTTGATGGTGGCGCGCACCACGTTGACCGGGTTCCGCGAACCGATCACTTTCGCCAGCACGTCCTGCACACCCAGTACTTCAAACACCGCGCGCATCGCGCCACCGGCGATGATACCGGTACCTTTGGAGGCCGGTTGCATGAAGACCTTGGCGGCACCGTGACGCGAGGTCACCGGATGCTGCAGGGTGTGCTCGTCGAGCCGGATTTTGCGCATGTTCTTGCGGGCGTTCTCCATGGCCTTCTGGATGGCGACCGGCACTTCGCGCGCCTTGCCGCGGCCGAAGCCGACCCGGCCCTGGCCATCACCCACTACGGTCAGTGCGGAGAAGCCGAAAATCCGGCCACCCTTGACCACCTTGGCCACGCGGCGCACGGCGATCAGTTTTTCCCGCAGTCCATCGCCTTCCGGCTGAGATACCATACTGGACATATCAATAACCCTTAGAATTGCAGCCCGGCTTCGCGCGCGGCGTCAGCCAACGCCTTCACTCGGCCGTGAAACTTGAACCCGGAGCGATCGAAAGCAACCGCAGTGATACCCGCCTCTTTGGCGCGCTCGGCAATGATACGGCCGACGGAGGCCGCCGCTTCGCTGTTGCCGGTGTACTTCAGCCCCTTGGCGACGTCCGTCTGCACCGTCGAGGCGCTGACGAGCACATCGGAGCCATTGGGCGCGATGATCTGGGCGTAGATGTGGCGCGGCGTACGGTGAATGCTCAGACGGTGCACACCGAGGGCGCGGATCTTGGCGCGGGTTTTGGTGGCCCGGCGCAGTCTTGACGTTTTCTTGTCCATCTCAGATCACCTTACTTTTTCTTCGCTTCTTTACGCACGACCACTTCGTCCGTATAGCGAACACCCTTGCCTTTGTACGGCTCCGGCGGACGGTAGGCGCGGATCTCCGCAGCCACCTGGCCGACCTTCTGCTTGTCGCAACCCCTCACCACCACTTCGGTCTGGCTGGGGGTTTCGACCGTAATGCCCTTGGGCACGTCGTAATCCACCGGGTGGGAAAAGCCGAGGGTCAGGTTGAGCACATCACCCTTGGCCTGGGCACGATAGCCAACGCCGATCAGCGTCAGCTTCTTCTCGAAACCTTCGGCCACACCCTGCACCATACCGGCCACCAAGGAACGCATGGTGCCGGCCAGCGCACGGGACTGCTTGGAGTTGTCGCGGGCGACAAACTTCAGGGAATCGTCCTCGTGGGTCACGTTCACGGAGGCGTGCAGATCGCGCTTCAGTTCGCCCTTGGGACCTTTGACCGTCAGGTCACGCCCCTGCAGTTTGACTTCAACGCCCTTGGGGACGGTAACCGGATATTTTGCAATTCTGGACATCTTCGGATACCTAACTTAGGAGACGTAGCACAGTACTTCGCCACCCTCACCGGCGGCACGCGCCGCGCGGTCGGACATCACACCCTTGGAGGTGGAGATGATGGCGACACCCAATCCGCCCTGAACCTTGGGCAGATCACCTTTCTGCTTGTAGATGCGCAGACCCGGACGGCTCACCCGCTTGAGCGTGGCAATGACCGGCTGTCCCTGATGATATTTCAGGGCAATATTCAGCTCGGCCTTGACGCCCTGCTCCTGGACGGAGAAGTCGACAATATAGCCTTCGCTTTTCAGCACTTCGGCAATCGCTACTTTGCGCTTCGAACTGGGCATGGCCACTTCGCGCTTGCCGGCCTTCTGGCCGTTGCGGATGCGTGTCAGCATGTCCGCGATGGGGTCTGTCATACTCATTTGATCTAAGGTCCTGTCTTGTTTACTCGATCACGCCCGGAACCCGCTTACCAGCTGGCAAGCTTCAGTCCGGGGATATCGCCCCGCATGGCGGCTTCACGCAGTTTGTTGCGGCCAAGGCCGAATTTGCGATAGACACCGTGCGGGCGCCCGGTCACGCGGCAGCGACGCTGCTGACGTGCAGGGCTGGCATCGCGGGGCTGCTTCTGCAGGGCCACCACGGCTGCCTCATGCTGCTCAGGGGAAGCATTCGGGTCACGAATGATGCGCTTGAGTTCGGCACGCTTGGCGGCATATTTCTTTACCAGCCGGGTGCGCTTGTTCTCGCGTGCGATCATGGACGTCTTGGCCATACCTATCTACCCCTACTTGCGAAACGGGAAGCTGAAAGCTTCAAGCAGCGCACGCGCCTCTTCGTCGGTGCGTGCGGTGGTGGTGATCGTCACATCCAGACCGCGCAGTTCGTCGATCTGGTCGTAGTCGATCTCCGGGAAAATGATCTGTTCCTTCACACCCAACGAGTAGTTGCCGCGGCCGTCGAACGACTTGGCGTTCAGGCCCCGGAAATCGCGGATACGCGGAATCGCGATGCTGATCAGGCGATCCAGGAACTCGTACATCCGCTCGCGACGCAGGGTGACCTTGCAACCCACGGGCCAGCCATCGCGGATTTTGAAACCGGCGATCGATTTGCGGGCCAGGGTGACCTGCACCTTCTGTCCGGCGATCTTCTCCAGATCAGCGACCGCGTTTTCCATGATCTTCTTGTTGCCCACGGCCTCACCCACACCCATGTTCAGGGTGATCTTGGTGATCTTGGGCACCTGCATCACGCTCTGGTAGTTGAAGCGCTCGTTGAGCTGCTTCACCACGGTGTCGCGATAGTACTGCTGCAATCTAGCCATTACCGTATACCGTCCGCTTACAGATCGACGACTTCGTCATTGGACTTGAAGACGCGCACTTTCTTGCCGTCTTCCTGAACCTTGAAGCCAACCCGATCCGCTTTCTGCGTTTTGGGGTTAAACAAAGCCACATTGGAGACATGGATCGGCATCTCTTTTTCGTTGATGCCGCCCGGAACTCCACGGTTGGGGTTTGGACGCTGGTGCTTCTTCACCAAGTTCACGTTTTCCACCACAACCCGATCCTGCTCGGGGATCACGCGGGTGACTTTTCCGCGCTTGCCCTTGTCCTTGCCCGTGAGGACAACGACTTCGTCGCCTTTACGAATCTTGTTCATCGCTCGTACTCCGCCCTACAGCACTTCAGGTGCCAGCGAGATGATTTTCATGAACCGCTCACCGCGCAGCTCGCGGGTGACCGGTCCGAAGATACGGGTTCCGATCGGCTGCAGCTGGTTGTTGAGCAGCACCGCGGCGTTGCCGTCAAAGCGAATCAGCGAACCATCAGGACGCCGCACGCCCTTGCGGGTGCGCACGACCACTGCGTTGTACACCTCGCCCTTTTTCACCTTGGCGCGCGGAATCGCTTCCTTCACGCTCACCTTGATGACATCGCCGATCGCGGCGTAGCGGCGGCGCGAACCACCGAGGACCTTGATGCACTGCACCTTGCGGGCCCCGCTGTTGTCTGCAACGCCCAATACTGTCTGCATCTGGATCATTGTTGTAACCCGTTACTCAAACCGTTAATTCAATTGCGGCCGCCGACGGCGACTTACTTCGCCCGCTCGACGATTTCGACCAGCTTCCAGGACTTGGTCTTGGAAAGCGGACGGCACTGTTCGATCACCACCAGGTCGCCCGTGCGGCAATCGTTGTTCTCATCATGGGCGTGCAGCTTGGTGGAGCGGCGCACATACTTCCCGTAGAGGGGATGCGCGACCCGGCGCTCAATCAACACCGTCACCGACTTGTTCATCTTGTCGCTGACCACACGACCTTGCAGCGTGCGTTGCAGGCTCTTCTCTTCGCTCATGACGCGCTACTCTGTTTTTGGTTGATAACCGTTTCCACCCGGGCAATGTTGCGCCGGACCAGTTTGAACAGGTGCGGCTTCGGCGCCTGGCCGCTGCCCAACTGCATGCGCAGGTTGAACTGCTCGCGCAGCAGAGCCAACAGCTCCTTGCGCAGTTCTTCAACTGACTTGCCGCGTAGTTCGCTTGCTTTCATCACATCACCGTCCGCGTCACAAATGTGGTCTGAATCGGAAGCTTGGCGGCAGCACGCGAGAACGCGGTACGGGCCACTTCTTCACTCACACCTTCAATTTCATACAGCATGCGCCCGGGCTGGACGTTGGCCACCCAATATTCGACGCCGCCTTTACCCTTACCCATACGTACTTCGATGGGCTTCTTGGTGATCGGCACGTCGGGGAACACGCGAATCCACAACTTACCGCCACGTTTCACATGACGGGTAATCGCACGACGGGCCGCCTCAATCTGGCGCGCCGTCAGGCGTCCGCGTCCACAGCATTTCAGGCCAAACTCGCCAAAGCTCACTTTATTGGCGGTATGGGCCAGACCGCGGTTGCGGCCCTTCTGCTGTTTACGGAACTTGGTACGTTTTGGCTGCAGCATCTGATAACTCCTCTATTACCGCGCCGCGGCCTTCTCGGACTGGGATTCCGCATCGGTATCCATGCCGGCGAAAACCTCACCCTTGAAGATCCAGACCTTGACCCCGATGACGCCGTAGGTCGTATGTGCTTCGGCAAATCCGTAATCGATATCGGCGCGCAGTGTGTGCAACGGCACACGACCTTCGCGGTACCACTCCGAGCGCGCAATTTCTGCGCCGTTCAGACGGCCGGCCACGTTGATCCGGATGCCCTGAGCGCCCAGGCGCATGGCATTGCCCACGGCCCGTTTCATGGCACGGCGGAACATAATGCGGCGCTCCAGCTGCTGGGCCACGCTTTCGGCAACCAGCTGCGCGTCGAGCTCGGGCTTGCGGATCTCTTCAATATTGATATTGACGGGAATCCCCATGCGTTCGCCCACGTCCTTGCGCAGCGCTTCGATATCCGCACCCTTCTTGCCGATCACGATCCCCGGACGGGCCGAGTAGATGGTGATGGTGGCATTGCGCGCCAGACGGTCGATCTGAATCCGGCTGACGGAAGCCTTGGCCAGCTTCTTCTGCAGGTATTGACGCACCTGCAGGTCGGTGTTCAGGTAGTCCGCGTAGTCTTTCGAATCGGCATACCACTTGGAGGTCCACTCCTTGACGATGCCCAGACGAAACCCGATTGGATGTACTTTCTGACCCATTGCGGCCCCTTTACTTGTCCGAAACAGTCACAGTGATGTGACTGGTGCGCTTGAGGATGCGATTGCCACGGCCCTTGGCGCGTGCGTGCATGCGCTTGTGGGTGGGACCCTCATCAACACAGATGCGACTCACCTTCAGTTCGTCGATATCTGCGCCTTCATTGTGTTCGGCGTTGGCAATTGCCGACTCCAACACCTTCTTGATCAGCTCCGCGGCCTTCTTGGTGCTGAAGGTCAACTCGTTCAGAGCGCGATCCACGGGCATGCCCCGGATCATGTCTGCCACCAGTCGGCCCTTTTGCGCGGAGAGACGCGCGTATTTCAGATTGGCTGAAACTTCCATCGGTTTTCTCCGTCGCTCTTACCGTTTGGCCTTCTTGTCGGCCGCATGCCCGCGATAGGTGCGGGTCGGCGCGAACTCACCCAGTTTGTGCCCGACCATGTTCTCGGACACCAGCACTGGCACGTGCTGCCGGCCGTTGTGCACGGCAATGGTCAGACCGACCATTTCGGGGCTGACCATGGAGCGGCGCGACCAGGTCTTGATCGGACGCTTGCTGTTCTCGGCAACGGCCTTCTCCACCTTGTTGATCAGGTGCTGGTCGATAAACGGCCCTTTAATGACTGAACGTGGCACGATGCTTTACCTCTGTTTACTTCTGCTTCCGACGGCGCACGATCATATTGTCGGTACGCTTGTTGGAACGGGTCTTGTGACCTTTGGTCGGAACGCCCCAAGGGGTGACCGGATGACGACCGCCGGAGGTGCGGCCTTCACCGCCACCATGCGGATGGTCGACCGGGTTCATGGCCACACCGCGGACGGTGGGACGTACGCCGCGCCAACGGGTGGCACCAGCTTTACCCAGTTTGCGCAGGCCGTGTTCCGAGTTGCCCACTTCACCGACGGTTGCGCGGCACTCGGCGCGAACCTTGCGCATTTCGCCGGAGCGCAGACGCAGGGTGGCGTGTACACCTTCGCGGGCGACCAGCTGGACACCGGCGCCGGCACTGCGCGCGATCTGCGCGCCCTTGCCCGCCTGCATTTCCACACAGTGCACCACGGAACCAACCGGGATGTTGTACAGGGGCAGACAGTTGCCTACCTTGATCGGTGCATCTTCGCCGGAATAGATCTGGTCACCAGCGGACAACCCCTTCGGTGCGATGATGTACCGGCGCTCGCCATCGGCGTAGCAGACCAGGGCAATATTGGCGCTGCGGTTCGGATCGTATTCCAGACGCTCGACAGTGGCCGGAATGCCATCCTTGTTGCGCTTGAAATCGATAATGCGATAACGCTGCTTGTGGCCGCCACCGCAGTGACGCGAGGTGATGCGACCATTATTGTTACGCCCGCCGTTCTTGGTCTGCTTTTCGACCAGCGGCTCGTAGGGCGCACCCTTGTGCAGTTCCGGGTTGACGACTTTGACGACAAAGCGGCGACCTGCGGATGTCGGTTTGGTTTTGACTAGTGCCATCGGTTTGATCCTTGATCTCTACCTGTTCGCGCCCGCTCAGCCGGCATCTACAAAGTTGATGTCGTAGCCATCGGCCAGGGTCACGTAGGCCTTTTTCCAGTCGCTGCGGCGACCGGGAATGCGCCCAAAGTTCTTGCGCTTACCCTTGACGTTGACCACCTGCACGCCATCGACCTTGACGTCGAACAGCATTTCAACGGCGCTCTTGATTTCGGGCTTGGAGGCGTCGGCAATCACGCGAAACGCGTATTGGCGATTCCGGTCGGCCGCCATGGCGGTCTTCTCGGTAATCTGCGGTGACAGCAGCACCCTCATCAGACGTTCCTGGTTCATGCCAGCCACTCCTCAATGCGTTTGATGGCGCCTTCGGTCACCAGCACCTTGTCGTAGCCGATCAGGTTGACCGGGTTCACACCGACCACGTCACTCACCGTGACGTTGGGCAGGTTGCGCGCGGCGAGATACAGCTTTTCGTCGACACTGTCGGTGACGATGTAGACGTGGGAAACATCCATGGCCTTGAGCTTGCCCACCAGCTCTTTGGTCTTGTGGGTTTCCAGTTGGAAATCACTGACCGCCACCAGGCGATCCTGACGCACCAGTTCGGAGAGCAGGGAACGCATCGCCACGCGATACATTTTCTTGTTCACCTTCTGGTCGTAGTTCTGGCTGCCGTTGGCCGCGAAGGTGGTACCACCACTGCGCCAGATCGGGCTGCGGCTGGTGCCAGCGCGGGCGCGGCCGGTCCCCTTCTGTTTCCAGGGTTTGGCACCACCGCCACTGACCTGGGCACGGGTCTTCTGGGCCTTGGTACCGGAACGGGCACGCGCCATGTAGGCGGTGGCCACCTGGTGGACCAGACCTTCGTTGAATTCACGGCCGAACGTGGTTTCGGAGACCGAGATCTTGCCCGATTCCGCTGCGTTACCGAATTGACGTACGCTCAAATCCATCATTCACTCCTCACCCACGCGCCTTGACGGCGGGGCGCACAATGACGTCGCCACCCTTGGAACCGGGCACCGAGCCCTTGACCAACAGGAGGTTGCGCTCGGCATCCACACGAACCACTTGAAGGTTCTGCGTGGTGACGCGCTCTGCACCCATGTGACCCGCCATTTTCTTGCCTTTGAAGACACGGCCCGGGGTCTGGTTCTGGCCGATGGAACCGGGAGCGCGGTGCGACAGCGAGTTGCCGTGCGTGGCGTCCTGGGTGCGGAAGTTGTGCCGTTTGATGGCACCGGCAAAACCTTTACCGATGCTGGTACCGGTCACATCAATGATTTGTCCGTCGGCAAAGAAGTCGGCCTTGATTTCGCCACCCACGGCGAGATCGGTGCCTTCTTCTTCAGCCAATCGGAACTCCCAAAGCCCGCGACCGGGTTGCACACTCGCCTTGGCGTAGTGGCCCGACATGGGTTTGGTGACACGGGAGGCGCGACGCTCACCCACAGTGACCTGCACTGCGCGGTAGCCATCGCTTTCAGTGGTCTTGACCTGGGTGATCCGGTTGGGTTCAACCTCGATCACGGTAACCGGTATGGACACGCCGTCTTCAGTGAAAACGCGGGTCATACCAGCCTTGCGGCCGATAACACCTAACGCCATCGTTGTTTCCTCTTACACCGTACCGATTTCAGTTGACCGGCACTGTATACGTTTAACTAAGGGGCAGTCACATCCGCCCCCGGACAAATAAATCAGCTCAATTTGAT
>JBNLBB010000060.1:0-15510 GCA_050302415.1 Gammaproteobacteria bacterium
GATTCTCGCCGTAGCGCATGGTCTGCTGGCGGCGCACCTGGATATTGAAACTCTCCGGCAGGCCGGTCAGGGTGCCGTTGGCGCTGCGCGCGGTGAGGTAGTTGGCGATGTGCCCATCGTAGGCTGCGGTATGGGCAAATGCCTTGGCCGCAAGCCGGTAGCGGGTATCGCGGCTGACCTGGCCGTCATTGGCCTGCATCTCGGCGAGCAGTACCGGGTAGTCGGCGGGATCGACCACCACCACCACGTCCTCGTGGTTTTTGGCCGCAGCGCGCACCATGGTCGGGCCGCCAATGTCGATGTTCTCGATGGCGTTGCCCATGGTGCAGTCCGGGTTGGCGACCGTCTGCTCGAAGGGGTAGAGGTTGACCACCACCAGATCGATGGGTGTGATGCCGTGCGCCTGCATGGCATCGTTGTCGGTTCCTCGCCGGCCGAGGATACCGCCGTGGATTTTGGGATGCAGCGTCTTCAGGCGGCCATCCATCATTTCCGGAAAGCCGGTGTAGTCCGACACTTCGGTCACCGGAATGCCGCTCTCGCCGAGCAGTCTGGCAGTGCCGCCGGTCGACAGCATCGGAATGCCCATGCCGTGCAGGCGCTGGGCGAGTTCGGTGACTCCCGTTTTATCCGATACGCTGATCAGCGCGCGTCGCAGTTTTCTCATGTGCTCCTCATTCACAAACAAGCAGGGGCCACGCCGCCGTCGGGGCGGTGAGCCCGGTGGATCATTGGCTATTCGATGTTGTAGTCGCGCAGTTTTTTGCGCAGCGTGCCGCGGCTCATTCCCAGCACTTTGGCGGCCTGGGTCTGGTTGCCACCGCATTCGCGCAGCACCCGGGCCAGCAACGGCTGTTCCACTTCGCCGATAAACAGGTCGTAGAGATTGTGTGGCTCATGGCCGTCCAGCGTCTGGAAATAACTGTCCAGCGCCTCGGCAACGCAGCTCTTGAGTGGTTTGCACCCGGTGGTTTTCATGCAGCCAGTCCGGTGGATTCGTTGTTGAAGTAGGCGTCGATCAGCTCCTGCTGTTCGATGGCTGACGCACTCTGCATGACGCGCTTGCGAAACTCAGAGGCGTTCCTCAATCCCTTGCTGTACCAGGCAATATGTTTTCTTGCCATGCGGACCCCGGTGTACTCACCGTAGAACGCATAGAGCGCCTGCAGGTGGTCGCTGACAATGTTGTGTATCTCCTCGCCCGAGGGTGCCGGAAGCAACTCACCCGTGCGCAGGAAGTGATCGATTTCGCGGAAAATCCAGGGGCGCCCCTGAGCGGCGCGCCCCACCATGACCGCATCCGCCCCGGTATGGTCCAATACCGCCCGGGCCTTCTGCGGTGTGTCGATATCGCCGTTGGCCACGATCGGGATGGTGGTCCGGGATTTCACTTCGGCAATGGTGTCGTATTCGGCGTTGCCGGTGTAACCGCAGGCGCGGGTCCGGCCGTGGATGGTGAGGGCGGCAATACCCGCATCCTCGGCAATCCGCGCGATACGCACGGCGTTGCGAGACTGCAGGTCCCAGCCGGTTCGGATCTTCAGCGTTACCGGGACCGATACGGCGCTGCGCACCGCATCCAGGATGTTCGCCACCAACGGTTCATCGCGCAGCAGGGCGGAGCCGGCGGCCACCTTACAGATCTTTTTGGCCGGACAGCCCATGTTGATGTCGATGATCTGCGCGCCGCTGCGCTCGTTGTGGCGGGCGGCTTCGGCCATCAATTGCGGGTCGGCGCCGACGATCTGTACCGAACGTGGTTCATTTTCACCCTCGTGCGCGGCCCGGCGCAGGGTCTTTTCACTGCCCCAGAGCAGTGAGTTGGACGAGACCATTTCCGAGACCGCCATTCCCGCACCCAGGCGTCGGCAGAGCCGCCGGTAGGGCAGGTCGCTGATGCCCGCCATGGGCGCCAGGATCAGCCGGTTGGCCAGTTGGTAGGGTCCGATCTGCATGGGTGCTGTAGTGCCGGTGGCGCGGAGAAAGCCGCCAATTCTACCTGAGCTTGCAGGGAGGCGAAACCGACGGCTTATCAGAGCAGGGAAAATTCGTAGCTGACCGCTTCCGAGCCGGGATCCATCAGCTCCAGGACCACCAGCAGAGGCTGTCCCGGATCGAGGAACAGCGCCGTATCGCCGGCGTCCTTCAGATAATCGGCGGGCGCGAAATAGCGGTAGGCAACCAGTCGGCCATTGCTGTCGGTAAAGCGAATCCCGATGATGGGCGCGGCGACGGGTTTTGAACCGTCGTTGCTCAGGGTGAGATTGACCAGCAGGGCATTGTCGTAATTGGGGTGCTTGGCCACTTCACGATTGCGCAGGGTGATGGCCGATGCCGGGGGTGGCGGTTCGGGGCATGCGATTTCGTGGCACAGCAGCGCTACCGAGGCGGCCAGGCCGGGCACGGGCAGTGATTTCTCCGGGTGAAATATCTGCCACTGCACCGCCAGTCCCCACCCCAGGGCCACGATGAGGGCGCCCCAGAGCAGGGTGCCGAGCGCGCGTCTTGCGGCGGGAGGCTGTTCGTATTCATCCGATTCATGGAGCAGCGGGGCGATTACATCATCGGCGGTGTAGTAAATCTGGGTCTCCAGAAACTCCTCGTTGCCGGTGGCGGGTTCCTGGCTGGGCGCCTCTTCCCTCGCCTCGCGACGCAGATGCTCCAGTGCACTGAACACCACCTGGCACTGGCCACAGCGCACCTTTCCTTTGGCCGCCGTCAGCTGCTGCTCGGTGATCCGGTAAACCGTCTGGCAATTGGGGCATTGGCTCAGCATGGGCGCAGTGTAGTCGCGTGGGGGTGTGGCGTCATCCGTGCCGCTGGCCGTCCAGCCTGACCCACTCCCCCTCGTGGGCCACCGGGCCGAAGGTGAAATCCGATTCGTAGGCAGCCATCACCGAGTTGGCCTGCTCCGAAAGTATGCCGGAGAGAATCAGCATGCCGCCGGGCTTGACCAGCGGGGTGATGACGGCCCGCAGATGGATGAGCGTGGCGGCCAGGATGTTGGCGAGCACCACCTCTGCGGGTTGCTCGGGATCGAGGGTATCCGGCAGGCCGGCGACCACACGATCCGCCACCTGGTTGCGGGTGGCATTATCGATGGTGGCCGCAATGGCCTGCGCATCGATATCCACGGCCCGCACCTGTCTGGCGCCAAGCAGTGCGGCGCCAATGGCCAGCACTCCCGAACCGCAGCCGAAATCGATCACGTCGCGCCCCCCCAGGGAATAGCTGTCGAGCCAGCGCAGGCAGAGTGCCGTGGTGGGATGGGTGCCGGTGCCGAATGCGAGCCCCGGGTCGAGTCGGATGTTGACTTGGTCGGGGGCTGGCGGTTCCTGGTTGGTGGGGCAGATCCAGAGTCGGTCGCCGAAGCGCATGGCGTGGAAATCGGCCATCCAGGCCCGAATCCAGTCCTGCTCGGGCAGGTGCTCCACCGTCACTTCGGGCAGGGGCGATGGTGCGAAATGGGCTGCCAGTTGCGCCTGTACTTGGTCGGGATCGGTGCCTGCGGCAAACAGCCCGGTGACCCGGGTGGCGGTCCACAGCGGCGTCTCGTCCAGGCCGGGCTCGTAGATTGGCTCGTCTTCGGCGTCCATGTAGGTTACCGAAAGTGCGCCGGCGGCATTCAGCGCGTCGGCGCAGGCATCCGCCCGGTCGGGCGCGGCCAGCAGATGAAGCTGCAACCACTCCATGGCGGTATCAGAGGCCCAGCTTGCGCTCCAGGTAGTGGATGTTGGTGCCGCCTTCCCGGAATGCCGCGTCGTTGAGGATATCCAGATGCAGCGGGATATTGGTCTTGATCCCGGTGATGACAATCTCCGACAGGGCGGTGCGCATCCGCGCCATGGCCGAACTGCGGCTGTCACCATGGGTGATGAGCTTGCCGATCATGGAGTCATAGTGTGGCGGAACGTGGTAGCCGGCATAGATATGGGTATCCACGCGGACACCCGGACCACCCGGTGCGTGCCACTGCTGGATGGTGCCCGGTGAGGGTATGAAGCGCTGCGGATCTTCAGCGTTGAGACGGCACTCGAAGGCGTGGCCGCGCAGCTTGATCTGATCTTGGGTGAAGCCCAGTTGTTCACCGGCAGCAATCATCAGTTGCTCCTTGACGATATCCACGCCAGTGATCATTTCGGTGATGGGGTGCTCCACCTGTACGCGGGTGTTCATTTCGATGAAATAGAACTCGCCATCCTGGTAGAGAAACTCGAAGGTGCCCGCGCCGCGGTAACCGATTTCGCGGCACGCCAGGGCGCAGCGCTCGCCAATGCGCGCGCGCTGCTCTTCGGTGATGCCGGGTGCCGGTGCCTCTTCGATCACCTTCTGGTGCCGGCGCTGCATCGAGCAGTCACGTTCGCCCAGATGGATGGCGTTGCCGTGCGTATCGGCCAGCACCTGGAACTCGATATGGCGCGGGTTGTCGAGGAACTTCTCCATGTAGACCGTCCCGTTGCCGAAGGCGGCCTGTGCCTCGGTGCGGGTGAGGGAGATGGAGTTGAGCAGATTTGCCTCGGCGCGCACCACGCGCATGCCGCGACCGCCGCCGCCGGCAGCCGCCTTGATGATGATCGGGTAGCCGATCTCCTTGGCCATACGCAGGTTCTCGTCATCGTTGTCACCGATCGGGCCGTTGGAGCCCGGTACGCAGGGAATACCGGCCGCGCGCATGGCCTCGATGGCGCTCACCTTGTCGCCCATCAAGCGGATTGTTTCCGGTTTTGGGCCGATGAAAATGTACCCGCTCTTCTCCACCTGTTCGGCGAAATCGGCGTTCTCCGAGAGGAAGCCATAACCAGGGTGCACTGCCGTGGCGTCGGTCACTTCCATGGCGCTGATGAGCGCCGGAACATTCAGGTAGCTGCTGACCGAAGGGGCTGGGCCGATACAGACGGATTCATCCGCCAGCCGGACATGTTTGAGGTCGCGGTCGGCGGAGGAGTGGACCGCCACGGTTTTAATGCCCAGTTCGCGGCAGGCGCGCTGGATGCGCAGCGCAATTTCGCCCCGGTTGGCGATGACAATTTTTTCAATCATGGTGTTGCGCTCAGCCGATGACAAAAAGCGGCTGGTCGTACTCAACCGGTTGGCCGTTGTTGACGAGCACCGCCTTAACCTCACCGGCCGCGTCCGCTTCGATCTGGTTCATCATTTTCATGGCTTCGATGATGCACAGCGTGTCACCGATGTTGACGTGTTGACCGACCGTTGCAAACGCCTTGGCTCCGGGCGTTGATGCCTCGTAAAAGGTGCCCACCATGGGGCTGCGAACGGTATGACCTTCGGGTTCTGCCGGCTTGTCGGCGGCTGCGGGCGCGGCGGTAGGAACCGGTGCGCCTGTCGGGACGGCGCCGGCGCTTGGAATGTAGACCTGCTGCTGCGGCATCGCCATGACCGGGGCGGCGCCCTGGCGGCTGATGCGGACCGCCTCCTCACCTTCGCGGATTTCGATTTCCGCTATCCCCGACTCTTCCAGCAACTCAATCAGTTTTTTGATTTTACGAATGTCCATGTGTGCTCCCGGTGCACGACCTTGATCCGGATTCAGGTGTTGCCTGCTCCGACCAAGGCAGGTGGTCAAAGTGAATAAATTGGTTTGCGGGTATCAAGGGAATTGGTCGGCCTGGATAGGTGTTTCGTCGGCCAACGTGGGAGGGCAGATGCGGGCGGTGTCAATCGCTGCCTGCCGTGTCTGTTGTTCCCCGCTGAAAATTCCTCGGTTGGCCGGCCTTTGAAGGCGGGCTGATCAGAAGTTTTGGCCCGGTTGGAATCCCGCAAGTTCTGCGGAGATCGGCACGAATTCCCGGACTTTAGCTGCAAACCCATAAGACCGCGTATTCTGCCGCAAGGGGTGCGGTCTGTCCAGAATTGCCGTCACGATTGGTGTGCGGAGTGGGGCGGAGGATCAGCGCGAGAGGGCCATTTGTGGCTGGAGTAGCGGCAGAATCCAGGATTCTGCCTTATCCCGCTCCAGTTCTCCAAGTTGGGTGTGGCGGATGGTGCCCGAGCGGTCGACCAGGGCGGTATAGGGAAGTCCGCCACCCACATTGCCGAAATCCCGTCCGATGGCCGCCGCGTCGGCTTGCCCCACCAGTACCGGGTAGTTCATGCCGTGTTCCTTGACGAAACTGGCCACCGCTGCGGGGTCGTCGATGGCGATGCCGATAAACTGAACATTCTGTGCCCCCAGTTCCGCCTGAAGTTCGATAAAGGTCGGAATCTCGCGCAGGCAGGGTGGGCACCAGGTCGCCCAAAAATTGACCACGAGGATCTGCTCCGCCCATTCGTTGCTGCGGCGCATCTGGCCGTCGACATCCGGCAGGGCGAAATCCGGAGCAACCTGTCCTGTGCTGTTTGTGGCAAGCGGCGATCCGACGGACTGCCGGATGGTGGAGGCACTGCCGGGCGCGGGCTGCTGCAGCTGGTAGACGGCAAACCCGGCCACCAGCGCAGAGCTGCCCAGCAGCAGAAGCAGCAGTGCGGCCTTCAACCCTCGTTTGCTGGTGCTGGTAGCCATGGTTTCAGCTTTCCGCCACCCGTAACAGGTGATTGCTGAACTCCCGGGCATCCATGAAGCCCATCACCCGGAGCTGATTCCGCTCGATACCGTCACTGCCATAGAAAAGGATGGTCGGCGGGCCGAACAGGCCGAATCGGGCGAGCAGTTCCTTGTCCACAGCATCGTTATCTGTGACATCGGCCTGCAGTAGGGTAAAACGGCCCATGAGTTCCTGTACCTGTGGGTCGGAGAAGGTGTACTTCTCCATCTCCTTACAGGAGATGCACCAGTCCGCGTAGAAGTCCACCATGACCATCCGCCCTTCGCTGCGTGCGGCACGCACCGCGGCATCCAGGTCGGCGACGGATTTGAAGCGCCGGAACTGCGGTTGGATGGGGGCGCTGGTGCCCTGCGAGTTGGCGCTCGGGCCGATGACGGTTTTGAGCGGGTGCAGCGGGTCACTGCCACCGGACGCCGCACCCAGGATCATGGCGCCACCCCAGACGACAAATACCAGTCCGAGGCCCTTCCACAGTTTGCCCCAGCCGGAGGTGCCCGGCTGCAGACGGGTCAGCGCACCCATATAGACGGCCGAGATCACCAGCAGCGCACCCCACAGCAGCAGGGTCACCGGTCCCGGCAGAATCCGCTCCAGCAGCCAGATGGCAACGCCCAGCAGAATGACACCAAACACGGCTTTGATGGCATCCATCCAGGGGCCCGCCTTGGGTATCAGTTTACCTTCGGTGGTGCCGATGAGAATCAGCGGCGCGCCCATGCCCATGCTCAGGGCAAACAGGGCGAGACCGCCGAGCACGCCGTCACCGGTCTGACCGATGTAGATCAATGCGCCGGCCAGCGGTGCAGCCACGCAGGGGCCGACGATCAGCGCCGAGAGAAAGCCCATGACGCCGACACCGATGTAGGTGCCGCCCTCGCGCTGGTTGCTGAGTTGGCTGAGTTTGCCCTGCAGCGAGGCGGGCACCTGCAGGTCATAGAAGCCGAACATGGAGAGCGAGAGCGCGACAAACACTGCCGCCGAAGCGCCCAGAATCCAGGGGTCCTGAAACGCCGCCTGCAGGTTGCTGCCAAAGAGCCCGGCAATCACTCCCGCCATGGTGTAGGCCGAGGCCATGGCGAGCACATAGGTGGTCGACAGCAGGAACGCCTTGCGGGTGGAGCAGTTTTTCCCCTGACCGACAATGATGCCCGAGAGAATCGGAATCATCGGTAGCACGCAGGGGGTAAACGTGAGCAGCAGCCCGAGCCCGAAAAAGATGGGTAGTATTGTCCAGAGTTTGCCGTCTGCAAGCAGGTTGGCCAACCGGTCCTGCTCGGTAAGGGCGCCGCCCGCGGATTGCGCTTTGGACTGGGCATTCGGTTCAGACGCGGAGACCAGCTGGCCGGGCTGCAATTCCACCGATTTGGTCATTGGGGGGTAGCAGAGCCCTGCTTCGGCGCACCCCTGGTAGCCTGCTTCGAAGGTGATGGCGCGCGGGATTGACCCCTCGAAGGTCACCGGAATCAGTGCTTCAACGGAATGGTAATAGACCTCCATGCGGCCAAAGAACTCATCCTCCTTGACCTTGCCGTCAGGCAGTTGGGGTTCACCGAGGACGGCATCGGGGGCGCTCGGTACACTGAATTTGAATTTGCTGCGATAGAGGTAGTAGCCGTCGGCGATTTCCCAGCGGGCCAGCAGGTGGGCGTCATCCACCCAACGAGCGCTGAACTGGTAGGCCTGATTGGGGTCGAGAAACTCGGGTTCGTCCTGGGAGCCGCCCAGCAGCGTGGCGATGCCGCCTGACGCGGGGGCTGGAGAGCTTGCGGGAGTAAACGCCACCGTGCGGGTCTGGGTGTGGGGTGGGTAGCAGACGCCGATGTCCGCGCACCCCTGGGATTTGGCCTCGAGCACAAATTCCCCGCCGCGCAGATCGCTGGCAGTGACCGGAATGCGGGCCTCCACCACGTCGCGGTAGATCTCCATGCGACCGAAGAACTCATCCTCTTTAATCTTGCCGTCCGGGATTTGCGCTTCGCCCAGAATGACACTGCCGCCCGGAGCGCTGAAACCGAATTTGCTGCGGTACAGATAATAGCCCGGAGCGATGACCCAACGGGCGACCAACGTGTCGCCTTCCATGCGGGTATCGAGTGCATAGGCTTGATCGGGATGCAGCAGTTCCTCATCTCCTGCGGCACTCAGGACTCCGCACGCCAGCAGTCCGACAGCCAGTAACGCCAGCCGGTTTATCACTCGTCGCATAGTTCGCTATCCACCCAGTTCAAGTAGTCGGTCAGCCCATCCACCACAGTCGTCGCGACCAGTTCGGGAACTTGATAGGGATGCAGTTCCCGGATTATGGACTTGACCCGCTCGATAGAATTTTCGTTGGTCTTAATAATCAGCAGCAGTTCCGAATCGCGCTCGATTCTACCTTCCCAGCGGTATACCGACTGGATACCGTTCACAATATTGACGCATGCCGCCGCCCGTTGTTCGACCAGGGCCGCCGCCAGGGGTTCCGCTATGGCTGCTGAAGGACAGGTGCAGTAGCAGATCAAACGGGTGTGTGGGGTATTGGGCATGGGCGCTGATCCGGCCGGTCAATTGACGGGGTGATCTCCGTCTGGGATGGTAAGCGTAGCCGCTGGTCCGGATATTGTCACTTGGGATACACCCTCATCCGGCCGGTATCACGGAGATGATTCATGCCTGTACTCATGCTGATTTTTATTGCGATTCCGCTATTGGAAATCTATCTGCTGATCAAGATCGGTGGATTGATCGGGGCCATGCCCACCATTGCGCTGGTGGTGCTGACCGCGGTGGTGGGGGTTGCCCTGCTGCGGGCCCAGGGAATCGCCACCCTTCATCGGTTGCAGCAGCAGCTGAGCGATGGGGTGCTGCCTGCCATGGAGATTATCGAGGGGGTGATCCTGCTGGTCAGCGGGGCGTTGTTGCTGACCCCGGGTGTGGCAACGGACCTGGTTGGGTTTGCCTGCCTGATCCCGGCGGTGCGGCGTGTGCTGGCCCAGCGCTTTCTGCGGAAGGGCAATTTTGTGGCCCGTGGCTACACCGCCAACGGTCGCGACTCGCAGGTGATAGAGGGCGAGTATCGCCGGGAGGATCAGTGACCGATACCCCGGTCAGCCGGGAAGCATGGGAAAGCCGGAGCGTGGCCCCATGTCGAAACGGTCGCGGGAAAACATGGGCGGATTCTGCATGTAGACCGTCAGCAGGCCGCCCAGCGCGTCGAGCGCATGCCAGTGGATCCGCTCATAGCCATGCGATGCGTCGATCCCGAACGTGACCAGGGCAGTGCGCAGGTCGTTGCCCGCTTCCACAGCCGCCGCGCTGTCCGAGCGATAGTAGCGGAACACATCCCGCTGAAACGGGAGTCCGAACTCCTGGCAGAGATGGATGATCCGGCGGGTCAGGTGGTAGTCGAATGGTCCAGTCATGTCCGCCATGCAGATGGTGACGCCGAACTCACTGGAATTCTGTCCCGGGGCGCTGGTGCCGTTGTCCACGGTAAGCATTTCGGCCACATCCTGATGGAGCACCGCGGATGCGCCCGAGCCCACCTCTTCCGAAATGGTGATCAGGGGGTGGCAGTCCACGGGCAGTTCCAGGCCGGAATCAACGACAGCCTTGACTGCGGCCAGGATCACGGCAACGCCGGCCTTGTCGTCCAGGTGGCGGGAATTGATGAAGCCCGTTTCGGTCAGTTCGGGGCTGGGGTCGATGGCGATAAAATCACCAACGTGCACGCCGAGGTTGAGCAGGTCCTGGAGGGAAAAAGCGGTCTCATCCAGGCGCAGTTCCACGTGCGGCCAGCCCGCCGGCTGGGTGTCGATTTCGGGCCCAAAGGTGTGCCCCGATGCCTTGAGTGGCAGGATGGTGCCGCGGTGGGTACCGTGGTCAGTGAACAGGGTGACTCTTGCCCCCTCGGCAAACCGGCCATTCCAGTGACCAATCGGGACGAGTTCCAGACGGCCGTTGGTTTTGAGTCCCTTGACCATGGCCCCCAGGGTGTCGACATGGGCCACGATGGCCCGGTCGGGAGAGGATTCGCGCCCGGCGAGGGTGGCTCTGATCGCGCCGCGGCGGGTCATTTCAAAGGGGACGCCCAGGCGTTCGAACTCCTCGCAGAGCAGATGCACGGCGCGGTCGGTGTAGCCGCTTGGGCTGGGCGTGTTCAGCAGGCGGAAGAGCAGATCGAGCGTGTATTTCTGGTCGATCTTGAGCAGTTTCATGGTGCGGGCCTTGTGCGGGCGGTTTGCGGAAAAAGCAGGTCGACAAAACGTTCTGCGGTCGGCTGGGGTTCATGGTTGGCCAGGCCTGGCCGCTCATTGGCTTCTATGATCACGTAGTCGCTGCCGGTGACATCCGGGACCATGAAGTCGAGCCCGGTTACCGGAATCTGCAGTGCCTTGGCGGCGGTCACGGCCGCGTTGGCGAGCGTGGTGCCCAGCTCGGCGGTGACATCGTGGATGGTGCCGCCGGTGTGCAGATTGGCGGTATTGCGCACGCGCAGGGTATCCCCTTCCGGTGGGGTGTCCGAAAGCTCGTAACCCTGCGCCTGACAGCAGCGCTCGGTTTCTCGGTCGATGGGGATGGTGCTTTCGCCCTCGGTGGCCGCGGCGCGGCGCCGGCTCTGCTTTTCGATCAGCTCCCGCACGGTGTTGCGGCCGTTGCCCACGACCTGGGGCGGGCGGCGCACCGCTGCGGCGACCACCTTGAAGTCGATGACGATGATGCGCAGATCTTCCCCGGCGACGAACTCCTCGAGCAGCACATCGTCACAATGGCGGCGGGCGAGGACGATGGCCTCGCTGAGCGCGCTGTCGTTGCGCACATCAACACTGATACCGGCGCCCTGTTCTCCGCGGGCGGGTTTGACCACCACCGACTGGTATTGCCGGAGGAATGTTGCCGC
This sequence comes from Gammaproteobacteria bacterium, assembly GCA_050302415.1. GTDB lineage: Bacteria > Pseudomonadota > Gammaproteobacteria > JBNLBB01 > JBNLBB01 > JBNLBB01. Next base: position 11,446 of record JBNLBB010000060.1, read on the forward strand.
CTGTTGGTCGTTCTGGTAGCGGGTCTGGGCCGGTACCCGGAGGCCAGCGCCCTCCAGCAGCCGATGGGTGACTGCCTTGTCGTCGCAGCGGCTCATGGCCACGGCGCTGGTCAGTTCGCTGAGCGATTCCCGGCAGACGATGGAACGCCCGCCGTAGGTGAGTTCGAAGTAACCGGCGGCCGGGTCGATCGCCTCGGCAAAGATTCCCCGGCGCTGTGCCTCCCGGACAATGATGGTGGCATAGGGGTTGAGCGAGGATTCCGGCTGGCTGCCGGTGTAGAGCGGCTCGTTGAAGGAGTTTTTCCGTTTCAGCGTAAATACCGGAACGCGCTCGAAGCCGAGTTTTTCATAGAGACCGATGGCCTGATGGTTGTCGTGCATGACGGAGAGATCGAGATAGCTCCGGGTGCGGGTCTGGTAGTGCTCCACCAGTTGGCGTACCAGCGCTTCGCCTATGCCGGGATGGCTGGCCTGTGGATCCACCGCCAGCGCCCACAGGCTGCTGCCGAGTTCCGGGTCTTCGAATGCCTCCACATGGTCGACTCCCGCCACCGCGCCCACCACGTGATCGTCGGTGTCGTCGACTGCTACCAGGTAGGTCAACAGGGGGGAGGTCCGATGCTGCCACACGAAGTCGATTTCCGGTGGCACCATGTGGCGTCTTAGATAGAGGTTGTGCAGCTCCTCGGCATCCCGGCGGCTATTGAGCAGCCGCACGTGAAATCCGCGGGGTTGGCGATGTGCCGGCTGGTAGCGGTCAAACCAGAGACGGAAGGTATGCGAGGGATCGAGAAAAACTTCCTGTGGTGCGAGGGCGATGGCGACATGCGGATCGCGCAGGTAGATGGCGATGTCCCGTTGCCCGGTTCGCTCCGAGCGCAGCCGATTGACCAGATCCTCCACCTTGTCGAATGTCTGGCCAAAAATCAGTCTGCCCCAGCCGCACTCGATGAGGACGTTGGCGCGTGACCGGGGATGCCGCGACACCCGGCGTGTGCTGTCCGAGCTCACCACCGAGGGGGCACGGTTGCGCGCCAGCCGATGTTGGAAGCGGTTTTTACGGGGCATGTGGGACACCTCAGATTCCGTGTGTCTGTAACCAGTATTCCAGGAGCGCTATCTGCCAGAGCTTGGAGCCGCGCAGCGGTGTGATATGACTTTTGGGGCTCGCCAGCAGCTGATCGACATAGGCACGTTGAAATACCCCTCGATTCCGGGCCGCGGATTGGTTGAGGATATCGGTGACCAAATCCAGGTAGCGTCCTTCCAGAAACTTCAGGGCGGGCACTGGGAAATATCCCTTTGGGCGATCAATAACGGCTGCCGGGATCACCTGGCGGGCGGCCTCCTTGAGCACATGCTTGCCGCCGCTGGCCACCTTCAGTTCGGCCGGAACCCGGGCAGCCAGCTCGACCAGCTCGTGATCCAGGAAGGGCACCCGCGCCTCCAGGCCCCAGGCCATGGTCATGTTGTCTACGCGTTTGACCGGGTCGTCCACCAGCATGATGGTGGTGTCCAACCGCAGTGCACGGTCGATAGCCCGCACTGCGCCGGGCTGGTCAAAATGGCTGCGCACAAAGGCGCTGCTGAAGTCCTGATCCAGGAGGTTGGCGTGGAGCACCCTGGCCATCTCCGGGTGGTCCCGGTCGAAAAAGACCTGGTGATAGGTATCGAACCCGTCGCGCTCTTCGAGTAGCGGGGGATACCAGTGATAACCGGCAAACACCTCGTCCGCCCCCTGGCCGCTCTGCACCACCTTGACGTGTCGGGATACCTCCTGGGAAAGCAGGTAGAAGCCGATGACGTCGTGACTGACCATGGGCTCGCTCATGGCCGACACGCAATCGGCCAGCGCCGGAAGCAGGCGGTCGGTATCGACGAAGATGCGGTGGTGTTCGGTGGCGAAGTGGCTGGCGATCAGATCCGAGTACTCGAATTCATCCCCCTTTTCCTGATCCACGGATTCGAATCCCACGGAAAAGGTATTCAGGCCCTGCTGCCCCTGTTCGGCCAGCAGGCCGACGATCAGACTTGAATCGAGTCCGCCGGAGAGCAGTACGCCGACGGGAACATCGGCCTCCAGGCGCCTTTTAACCGCCAGACGCAGGGCATCCAGGGTCAGGGCTTCCCAGTCCCGCGCGGTGTAATGCTGATCGCTTTCCGGGCGGCCGTAGTCCAGTTGCCAATAGTGCCGGTCGTGCTGACGACCATCGGTTTCGACTGTGCGCACAGTGGCCGGGGGCAGTTTCTCCACACCCTGAAGCAGGGTGTGCGGGGCCGGGACCACAGAGTGGAAGCTGAGGTAGTGGTGGAGTGCCACCGGATTGAGTTCCCGGTTGATCTCCCCCGCCTGCAGCAGGGCGGGGAGGGTCGATGCAAAGCGCAGGCCACGGTCCATCCGGGCCAGATAGAGTGGTTTGATGCCCAGCCGGTCGCGGGCCAGAATGGTCCTGCCGCTGTCGCGCTCCCAGATGACGAAGGCGAACATGCCATGGAAACGCTCCACGCAGCCCGAGCCCCAGGCATGGTATGCCTTGAGAATGACCTCCGTGTCGCCGTGGGAGAAAAACCGGTAACCCTTCTGCGCGAGTTCGTCACGCAGGCTGCGGTAGTTGTAGATGCAGCCGTTGAATACGATGCCGAGCCCCAGTTCCGGATCGAGCATCGGCTGTTGGGCGTGCTCGCTCAGATCAATGATCTTGAGCCGGCGATGGCCGACTGCCAGCCGGCCATTGCTGAAAATGCCCTGCCCGTCCGGTCCGCGCGGGGCCAGGGCTGATACCATTTTCTGTACGATTTCGGTGGAGGCTGGATGGTCATCAAAGCGGATTTCTCCGCATATTCCGCACATGCCGGTTCCTTAGGATGTTGGCGCGATTGGCGTCAGCCCTCGCGTTGGGGCGACAAAGAATTCTGGAAAGCCGGACGGATGGCGAATCGGGTTCTGGCGGCAGCCGTTCGTCCTTCAAATCATTCGTATACTATTCAAATGATTGGCGACAGTCAAGCTAGAAATACTGTAAATAATTGAAACATAACGATTATATTAATTACCGAAATGTATAGATCAATAAGTAATGGTAACCGTGGAGGGTCCAATGGATCGTTCCGATGAAATACTCAGTGCCTTGCGACGCATCATGCGGGCAGTGGACATTCATTCGCGCAAGTTGATTGCCACCCACGGCATGACCGCTCCCCAATACCTGGTTCTCAAGGCGATCGGCGACGGGGGCCCGGCGCTCAAGGAGATTGCCGAGCAGATCAGCCTCAGCACGCCGACGGTCAATGACATCCTCAACCGGTTGGAGGAGCGGGCGTTGCTGTATCGGGAGCGCGATGCGGGAGATCGGCGCAAGCTGGTGGTCCGATTGACTGCGCAGGGCAGGGAGTTGCTACACAGCGCGCCACCTCTGCTTCAGGAGTCGTTTGTTCGACAGTACAGCGCGCTACCCGATTGGGAGCAGACGCAACTGCTTGCCAGCGTGCAGCGCATCAGTGCCCTGATGGGCGCTGAAACGGTGGATGCCTCGCCGGTTCTGTCCAGTGGTACCGACCTGACGGAGCCAGGATAAGGAATCCGCTCAACACCTCTTGACTCCTGACCATTCGCCATTATTATTAGCACTCACTCGGGGTGAGTGCTAATAAGGCTCCGCTCCTGTGAACCTCATGTAACTTTATGAATTTTGAGGAGAAAGGTGTATGAATATCCGTCCGTTGCATGATCGAGTGATCATCCGTCGCATGGAAGAAGAGCGCAAGAGCGCCGGTGGCATCGTGATCCCCGATGCGGCAACTGAGAAGCCGATTCGTGGCGAAGTCATTGCCGTGGGCAATGGCAAGATCCTGGAAAGCGGTGACAAGCGTGCGCTCGACGTCAAGGTTGGCGACAAGGAGCAGGCGGTCATCCTCAAGGACCTGCAGCGTCACCCGGCCAGGCGGCAGATCCTCCACATGGACCTGCAGCGCATTCTCGAGGACGAGGAGATCCGCATGAACGTGCCGATCCACTTCCTGAACGAGGACACGGCGCCGGGCGTCAAGCAGGCCGGCGGCAAGGTG
>JBNLBB010000061.1:0-15273 GCA_050302415.1 Gammaproteobacteria bacterium
CGTCACATCCGGCAGGACACGATACCGTCATGCGCTCAAACAGCGGTGGAATGTTGGGTGCCGGCGTCAGCACATCCACCAGCAGTTCGTCCTTCAACTGGTCACGCGTCGGCATGGTCGCAATGGCCACTGCCGCGCCCTGACTGGGATCGTGGAATGCCAACATTGCATGATAGAAATCGTCCACCAGCTGATTCTTCTGTACCGAATCCGCCCCACCAAACGCGGTCGCCACATCGGCAGTGAAATCGAAACTGGTGAAAAACGCCGTCCGCGCGGTGGTGCTTTCCACAAGCGCATCGCAATACTCAATGGCGAGCTGGGCGATGGCCACCTGGTGGGAACTCAGGAACGCGCCCGGCGCTTCGATCGTCGGCAACTGCTGCCGAATGGTGTTGAAGGTGGCATCCACATTGGTGTTTTCCGTGCTGATGCCCGTCACCCGCGACATGGTGGCGTTGATTTCATCAAAGATACGCACGCCGATATCGGGTTCGGTGGGCAGATTGGCCAACGCAAATGCCGGTCCCGGATCAGCCTCGACAAAGGTGTGCGTGTTGCTGCCCAGCTGGTCGAAGGTGAGAAAAAACTCATCCTGTTCCGGACCCTGCTCCAACGGGATCACCGTACCCATGCGCGAGAGCGGCTGCACCCCGTCCACCAAGGCGGAAGAATCTATAAACGTATCCAGATTGCTGAAGGCCTGGCCAATCTCCGCAACCCGGCCATTGATCCCGATACGAATCCCCTTGAGCGGAATGGCCAAGGGATCGGCGTTGGAATCCAGGCTTACGTAGAAAGGTGCGCTGAACAGATAGCTGTAGCTGTCGAACTGGCTCACCTCAAATACGACATAGCTCTGCGGAACATTGATCAGGTGCGAAATCCCGAACAGCAGGAAATATTTTTCGCCCACACCGATCGCAAAATTCTGCTGGATCTGCTCATCGGTCAGCTTCCGGTTGTGGATGGCGGCCATGCGCACCACGCCCTGCCACGGGCGGTTGCCGGTGGCCTCGTTCCCGATCAGGAAGGCGAAATTGCTGGACCAGTTGTTGAGCAGCCCGCCACCGCTGTCCAGATCGTCGGTGAACACGCCATTGACGTAGATGCGCCGCCCGCTGACCGGATCGAAGGTGACGACCACATGCTGGAGGGTGGCCTGCAGATCCTCATCGGCATCCGCGGTGGAGAGTGCCGGTGAGCCGTTGGCGTCATCAATCACGCTGGAGCGGGCATAGAAATCGTAGTTGTAAAGCGTCTGGCCCAGGGTGAAGTTGCGGTTCGTGTCGTTACCTGAGTAACTGAGGATGTTGGCATCCTCCTGCGTCACATTTCCCGGAGCCACCCAACCTTCAATGGAGTACTCACCGGTGGCGGTGATCAGATCGTAGAGCTTGCGACTGGCGTTGCTCGTACCCAGCGCCCAACCGCCCTTGAACGAGAGTCCCCAGCCGCCCACCCAGTCTACCGAGCCTCCGCCCTGGATCAAACGCAGATCGAGTGCCGGATTGACACCGGAGGTATCGAACGCCATGTCACCGGTTCCGGTCTTGAACTGCCACAGCGCAATCTGGTGGGTTTCGTAGCGGCCACCACTGCTCGCGACAATACCTTCTGTGAGTTTGAGTGCCTTACTGGTCACCAGGGAAGGATCGACATTGATCGGGGTAATGGTTCCAGCCAACAGTTCGATCTGTGTCTGCATGGTCTGCGCATCGCTCGCACAGTCCGTCCAGCAGTTGTGGAATTCATCGCGCAGACGGACAACCAGTCGGGAATTGGCAGGGGTATTCAGATCAATTTTGGGGCGCGCAAAATCGTAGGCGGTCTGCAACGTGGAGGAGGCAAAGAAGGGTGACTGCGCGGCATTGGAATCCTCTGCGTGACACTCTGCACAGTTGTCCTTCAGCAACTGCCAGAGATAGGTGTCAAACCCGCTCGGATCGCCGACATCAAAATTTTTGCTGGCACCGGGATCACGCTCCGGCGGCGCAACCAGGACAATCTGGGTCCCGGTGTTGGCGCCGACGGCTCCCGCCCATCCGTTGATATAGGTGGTGACGATATCCGCGCACGCCACATTGCTTGGCAACCAGCAGTTGTGTCCGCCACCCACCTTGGTCACCATGGTCGAGTTGCCGGGATTGGTCAGATCAACCACCGTGTTGGCGGCGGCATAGGCAAGATTGATGTCGTCGTTACGGACAAACTCCGGCACCTCCCCGCCCGTTCCATGACAGTTGCCGCAACGGTTTTCCGCCACCAGGTTGTCCCACACGTTGAGCTTGAACGCCTGCACGTCTGCCGTGGAGGGCGGTGGCCCGTTGTAGCTGCTGGAAGAGACGTTGTTCGAGGTCTGGGGAATCGATTCAGTGCTGGCGCCACCGCCGCAGCCAAACATCAGTTGGGCAGCGGCCACGACCGCGAGAGCTCTGACCAGCGTATTGCGCAGATCCATGCTCAGTCTCCTTTGCAATACGCGGCTGACTCGGCGAACGGCTGCCTGAGTTTGTAGCCCACGCTTTTGAAACTGGAGACCATCTGGTCGAACGCCGTGGTATCCGCAGCCTCCGGGTCACGCAGGCAGACTGCACGAAACACCTTGCGCACCTGGCAGCGGGCAAACGCTTCGCTGTTGGCCAACTCCTCGCCCAACGACTTGGGACCATTTCCAAATCCGTTCAGGACGGGCGACCACTGCAGATTGGCGTTCTGCCCGATCCGCCAGTAGTTGTCCCAACGGTCATTCTCGGTAACGAATCCATGTTTGAAGTTGGTGTCGTTGATCAGGTACTTGGCCTGGACCACATTATCCGTGAAACTGAGCTGTCCGTTGTTGCCATCGGGATCACCGTTGGGATCATAGGCATAGTCGTAGTAGGCAAAGGCCTGGGTCAGCGGGTCCAGTCCGGCGTGACACCCGACGCAATTGTTCATGAAAATGCGGCTGTCACCACCCGGGCTACGGCTGACGTCCTGGCGCACCCGGTCTGATGGACGCAGGGTATCCTTCAGCGGTTCCAGATCGGTGCAGAGATGGTTCACGAAAGTAAACCGCAACATGGCACGATTGGTACCCGCGATCAGAAACGCCTTGGCCGCCGCGCGCGTCGTCAACACACCAGCGGTGGCATTACTGTCGAGACCGGTGACTGTCGACTGCTGGGTCTCGGTCAGCACACTCTTCAGGTCGGCGCCCTGGTCGTCGAGCGTTTCGTAGTGGAGATTGTTGGAAACCGAATAGGCGGGGACACCGGTACCCACATAAAGGATGTCCCCAATCAGGATCTGCCGGAAATCCTTGTCGTCGCGCACCATGCCGATCACCGTCGCGGTGTAATCATTCAACTTGGCAAATACGGTCCCCTCCTCGTTAGTCCAGGGGGTGACCAGATTTTTCAGGGTGACGTTATAGAAAGCGGGATCGTCGGTGGCCAACAGCGCGGCGTCGACCGCCTGCCCTGTACCCAGCAGATTAACCATGTCCGTCAATACGGCTGGACTGGGTGGCACGCCGGCAATCCGGTCGTGCATCCGCAATGCCTGCTCGCGATTGCCCGCTTCGGCGCCAACCGTCATCAACAGGAGCAGACCCAACAACAGAGAACCGCCGCGAACCGGAAACCGGCACCGACACGTGATCTGCGAATGCGGTAATAGGCCCGTCATTCTCCATCTCCCCTTATTGCTTTTCCCTTCAAGGGACGGGCAGCGAAGGCATGTCATCCGACACTGTCCTGACCCGGATAATCTAAACGAATAGTCGAGCTGTTCTGTGCGTTATCACACAGATTGGACTGACTACCCTCCGGATAATTGACGCCGGTCAGTCAAATTGCATCTGAGGTATTGAAGCGGAACTGCGTCAATGCCTGGGCATGACCTGCATTGATAGACTCCACGCTGGACGCGCAGCATGCCGACAGGATTTGAGTAGTAAAGCGCATCAATAATGAACGATGCCAAGGTGCACAGATTGAAGACAAGGAACGCACTTCCCTTTGGGGCAGGTCGACGCACTTTAATCGTCATTTTTTTGCTCCCCATGGTGCACTGGTTGACCGGTTGTGGTGGTACCGGACTGGGGGTTCCCGACGACCAAGATCCCGATCCGGCGCTGCTAGATCATCCGGTGGCCTACGTCATGCGTCCCCTGCCTCTGAATCAAAACGGCACCCCGGTTCAGAACGACGCCACCGATCCCATACTTTTTGAACCGGGCGCAGCGCTGTACATCAAGGATCGTGCCTCGCCGAGCGCGGTTCCGCGCAACGTCACGCAACGCGCCTTTGCGCCCGGTGAGACCTATGACGTGCGGGATGTTTCCGTGTCGTTCGATGGCGAGCGGCTCGTATTTGCCATGCGCGGCCCATTTATCGAAGGGGCCGATGACGACGAGCAGCCGTCATGGAACCTCTGGGAATATGACATTCCGGGCGACAGCCTGAGACGTATCGTTCCCTCCAACATCATTGCCGACGAAGGCCACGATCTGCATCCCGCCTATCTGCCGGATGGACGAATCATCTTCAGCAGTACGCGCCAGGAGCGGGAGCGTGCGATTTTGGTGGACGAAATCAAACCACAGTTTTCACACCTGACTGAGGATCTGGATGAACCGGCACTGCTGCTGCACGTCATGAATTCCGATGGCAGCGACATCCATCAGATTTCGTTCAACCAGAGTCACGATATGTATCCGGCGGTTCTCGATGACGGGCGCGTGGTTTTCAGCCGCTGGGATCGCGCCGGTGGTGACCGGGGCATTCATTTCTACCGCACCAATCCGGACGGCACTGGCATGGAACCGCTTTATGGGCTGCACAGTCATGCCGACGGGCTGCACTATTTTCGACCCAACCAGCTGCAGGACGGCCGCACACTCGCCCTGGTCCGCCCTTATCGCGGCACCTTCGGCGGCGGCAATCTGGTGGCGATCGACAGCGCCAATTTCACCGATCTCAACCAGCCCACGTGGAGCAACATGGGCCTGAGCACTCCAGCCGAAGAGACGCTGACCAACGGCAATATCACCCTGGATGGATCCATATCGCCCGACGGTCGATTCGCAGCCGTTTTTCCGCTGCGCGACGGAACCGGGCGCACCCTGGTGAGCTGGAGTCCCTGCCGGGTGGATATCAACGGAGTGATCAGCGCCTGCACCACCGCCAATCTGGCCGACCCCAATGCGGTGGAGGCTCCACCGCTCTACGGCATCTGGATTTACGACAACACCAACGGTACCCAGACACCCCTGGTGCCACCCGCAGAGGGATTCGTCCTCACGGATGCGGTGGCGGCGCAGGGTGCCCCCCTTCCACCGATTATTTTTGATCAGCAGGCGGGAGTTGAGCTGGACGCCACGCTGGTCTCTGAGGGGGTCGGTCTGCTCCACATCCGCAGCGTCTACGACGTGGATGGTGTGGACACCGCCGCGCCGGACATCCCCTCCGTGGCCGATCCCGCGCAGACCAGCGCGGCGCAGCGCCCCGCCCGCTTCCTGCGCCTGATCAAGGCCGTGAGCATGCCGGGACGCGATGACTACGACTTCGATCGGGGTACCGCATTCGGTCCCAACGCCGGGCAGCGCATGCGCGAAATTCTGGGCTACGCGCCCATCGAGCCGGATGGCTCCGTCAAAATCAAAGTACCTGCCGACGTAGCTTTCACGCTCGACGTGGTCGATGCGCAAGGCAAGCGCATTGGACAACGTCATCAGTACTGGCTGCAGTTGCGCGCCGGCGAGGAACGGGAGTGCACGGGGTGCCACGCGGCCAACAGCACCCTGCCCCATGGCCGTGCGGAAGCCGCGCCGCCAAGCGCCTACCCCGGGGCAACCAATTTTGGACTGCCGTTTCCCAACACGGAGTCAGCGATCTGGGCCGAGCTGGGTGAAACCATGGCCGAAGCACGCACCCGGATCAGTTGCTTCACAGACTGTGCCGTCTACTCACCGTCAGTGAATCTTGAGTTCCAGGACGTGTGGACCGATCCCGCCGTCACTCCCAAGGATCCGGATCTGATGTTGAGGTACCAGGACCTCTCCACGCCCGCACCGATCGCACCCGACTGTGTGACCAGCTGGCATTCGCTCTGCCGCATTGAAATTCATTACGAACAGCATATCCATCCGCTCTGGTCGATCTCCCGACCGGTGCTGGACGCCATGGACGTGGAGATCGATAACCGCCGCTGCACCATCTGCCACAATGATGCCGACGCCATGGGTGTGGTGATGGTCCCGGACGCGCAACTCGATCTCTCCGACGGTCCGGCAGACGGCAACAATGCGGATCAATACAAGGCATACCGCGAACTCCTGTTCGGGGACAACGCCCAGCGCATCAACGATGCGGGTACCGCGCTGATTGACGATGCGCGGCAGCAGACCGACGCGCAGGGTAACCCCCTGTTCCAAACCGATAATCAGGGGAATCCGATCTTGGATCCGGACGGAAATCTTATTCCTTTAATGGAACCCATTCCCGTGTCGCCCACCATGTCGGCAGCCGGCGCGCGCAACAGCAATGCGTTTTTCTCCCAGTTCGAAACCGGCGGTAGTCACGAGGGCGATCTGACCGCCGCCGAACTGCGACTGTTGGCCGAGTGGCTCGACATCGGCGCACAATATTTCAACGATCCGTTTGACGCCCCGGTGAACTAACAAAAATCGTGCTCGCGACCGCAACACACGGCCTGCCCCTGGCATGCCGTACAGACAGAAACCTTCCTTGGCACCACCTCCAGACGCGGTGCCTGTCCGTGCTGCTGCTCCTGCTGTGCTGCCTCGCCGTGCCCGCGCTGGCACGCAGCGCGGAGGAAGTGGTGCGCCTGCAGGTGGTGGAGCCTTTTCTGGATCTGCACACCGGACCCGGGGGCGGATTTCCGGTAGACCGGATAGCCAAACGCGGTCAGTGGATCGCCGTTATCGGTCAGCGCGCAGACTGGTATCAGATCAGGCTGGACGACGGTCATGAAGGATGGGTGCCAGCCGAGATGCTGGCCAAAACCGTCGATGCCTCCGGCAACCCTGCCGAACTCCCCACCCTCTCGCTGGCGGACCGCCAACGCAGCACCTGGGAACTCTCGGTGATGGCCGGTGACTTTGACGGTACCAACGTACAGACCGTGGCTGTCTCCGCCAATCTGAGCAACAACCTGGCAGCCGAACTCTCGCTGTCGCGAATTCTCGGTACCTTTTCCAGTTCCGATCTGTGGGGTGTGTCGTTGCTGCACCATCCGTTTCCCGAATGGCGCTATTCCCCCTACTTTTCGTTGGGCGCCGGGATTGTCCAGATCTCGCCCGCCACCGCCCTGGTCCAGCCGGCGGACCGGGAGGAGACCTTCGCCCGAGCCGGCCTGGGACTCAAGATCTGGCTGACCAGACACTTCCAGGTGCGGGTGGAAGCAAACCAATATGTCATCATCACCGACCGTGACGAGAACGAGGAACCTGAAGAGTGGAAACTCGGATTTTCGCTCTTCTTCTGAACATGACGCAGAAAACACTCATCACCCTGTTGGCACTGTTCCTGGCACCTGTCAGCTTCGCACAAACGCCCGAGGCCGGCGAAAACTCGAAGGAGCAGGTGATTCAGCCCCAGTTGGAGCGCCGGGAAATTGACCTGGCTTCGGTGGATGCGGGCGATATCTCGGCGGGCCTGTTTGCCGGTTTACTGAGTATCGAGGACTTCGGGACCAGTGGCGTCTACGGCGCGCGGGTGGCCTATCACGTCAGTGAGGGGCTTTTTGCCGAGCTTGCCTATGGCAGCGCAGAAGCGGGGCTGACCAGCCTGGAGGAGCTCTCCGGTTCCTTGCGCCTGCTTACCGACAGCCAGCGCAAACTCACCTATTACAACCTGCTCCTGGGTTACGACATCCTGCCCGGTGAATCCTTTTTCGGCGAGCACTATGCATTCAACTCCGCGCTGTTCGTTGTGGCGGGCGTCGGTTCCACTGAATTCGGTGGTGATGAACACTTTACGAGCACCTTCGGCTTTGGTTACCGGCTGCTCTTTTCCGACTGGTTCGCCGCGCGTCTCGACTTGCGGGACCACATCTTTGAGCACGAACTGTTGGGCGAACGCAAGACAGTCAACAACCTGGAAACGACGCTGTCGCTTTCAGTCTTTTTTTGAGGTGATCCCCATGTCTCTAATTACCCGATCCAAACTGCTTCTGCTGGCTGTACTGATGACGGTCTCCCTCTCCGCGCAGGCCGTCAAGGACGGAGAGGCCGCGCCCGATTTCACCCTCAAGAGCCTGGCAGGACCCAATCTGCGTCTGAGCGAACTGCGCGGCGAAGTGGTCATGCTCAATTTCTGGGCAACCTGGTGTGGCCCCTGCCGCCAGGAGATGCCGCTGTTGGAGAAACTACACCAACGCTACGCCAAACTCGGATTCAAACTGCTCGGCGTTAACGTGGATGAAGATCCCGACGCCGTGCCCAATTTTCTGAAGGAGCACCCCATCACCTTTCCGGTGCTGCTCGACAAGGGTTTCAAGACCGCCAGCCTGTACGAAGTGGTTGCCATGCCCAGCACGGTGCTGATCGACCGCAGCGGCAAGGTGCGCTACATCCACAAGGGGTACAAACCCGGCGATGAAACCAAATACGCCGACATGATCCGCACGCTGGTGAAGGAAAAATGAGACCCCTGCATTGCACCCTACTGGCCATAGCGCTGTTGCTCGGCGGCTGCAGTATGGAGCCGTGGGTGAAACCCTATGAGCGCGCCAATCTGGCGGATCCGATCATGAGTTTCAGCCGCGACCCTGTCTCCTCGGCCTACACCAGCCACGTACAGGAGGTGCGTGAAGGGGCTCGCGGCGCCACCGGTGCCGGTGGTGGTGGCTGCGGTTGCAACTGAGTTCTCTCATGCAGATCATGGCACGCGCCTTGGGGCTGTTCATCCTGCTGTGTGGCAACGGCATGGCTGCGGTGCTGCCCGAAGAGCGGGCCGATGCGCTCTACCACTCCTATTACGGGGGGGGTGTGGAGGTGACCGGTCCCTCCTACCTGGTGCGCAAAAATTTCGGGGAAACGGTGTCCATCACCGCCAACTACTATCTGGACCAAGTGAGCAGCGCGTCCATCGATGTGCTGACTTCGGCCAGCCCCTACGACGATGAACGCACCCAGACCAGTTTCAGCATCGACTACCTGCGCGACCGCACCATTCTCAACCTGTCGCGCACCCAGAGCGACGAAAGCGACTTCAAGGCAACCACCTACCACTTCGGGATCAGTCAGGATGTGTTCGGTGATCTCACCACAATCTCCATGGGCTACGCCATCGGCAGTGACTCGGTGGGCAAGAGCAATGACAGTAGTTTTTCCGAGGATGTGGACCGGCGGCAGTATTCGCTCGGCATCAGCCAGATCCTCTCCTCCAAACTGATCGTATCGGTCGACTACGAGGGCATCATCGACGAGGGATTTCTCAACAATCCCTACCGCAGTGTCCGCTACCTGGACAGCAGCAGCGCCACCGGATACAGCTTCGAATCCGAGATCTACCCCAACACGCGCATCAGCAACGCACTGGCCGTCCGGGCCCGCTACTTCCTTCCCTACCGGGCGGCCGTCTACGGCGAATACCGGCGCTACAACGATTCGTGGGAAATCGATGCGGACACCTGGCTGTTCGGCTACGTCCACCCCTGGCGCGAGCGGTGGGTGTTCGAAGGCCGCTACCGGCGTTACAGTCAAAGCGCCGCGGAGTTTTACAGTGATCTCTTTCCCCGCATCCAGGCGCAGAATTTCCTGGCCCGCGACAAGGAACTGAGCACCTTTGACAGCAACACCATCGGCGTCACCGTCAGCTATGAGTGGGATTCCGAAGGCTGGCAGGCCATCGACCGGCTCTCCCTCAATCTGGCGTACGACCACATCCGCTTCGACTACCGCGATTTTCGCGATCTGCGCGTGAATGCCACGCCCGGTACCGAACCGCTTTACGACTTCACGGCCAACGTAGTGCAGCTCTATGTGTCGGTCTGGTTTTAGTCTGCTGCTCGGCCTCCTGTTGCTGCCAACCGTCGCGCACGCGGGATGGTTTGCGCGCGACGCGAGCATTATGGGAACGGCGGTGCGGGTGGAGGTGGCAGCCGACTCCCAATCCGTTGCCGACGCGCACATCGACACCGCGCTGAACGAGCTGCGCCGGATCGATGCGCGGATGAGTCCCTACCGGGAAGAGAGTGAGCTATCGGCCATCAACCGAGAAGCCGCGCAGCATCCGGTAGCCGTCAGCCGGGAGCTGGTTCAACTCCTGGCGCGGGCCCTGGCCCTGTCGGAGCAGACCGATGGGGCATTCGACATCACTTTCGCCAGTGTCGGGTTTCAGTACGACTACCGCAATGGCCGGCGACCCGACAACCGGACCCTGGCCGAACTGCTCCCCTCCATCAACTTCCGTCATGTGGTACTGAACCCGCAGACGGGCACCGTGGCATTCCGGAAACCGGGAGTGAAAATAGATCTGGGCGGCATTGCCAAGGGGTACGCCGTGGAAAACGCTGCCGCACTGTTGGCATCCCGCGGCGTACGCAGCGCAGTGGTCACCGCCGGTGGCGACACCCGTGTGCTGGGTGATCGGGACGGACGTCCCTGGGTGCTCGGTATCCGGCATCCCCGCGCCGAACGGAAAATCGTCACCCGCCTGCCCCTGATCAATGAGGCCATTTCCACCTCCGGCGACTATGAGCGCTACTTTGAGGAAAACGGAGTGCGCTACCACCACATCATCAATCCCGCCACTGGTGATTCGGCGCGCGAAGTCGTCAGCGCGACCGTGATCGGTGCGGACGCCACCCTCACCGACGGACTCTCAACCAGCCTGTTTGTGTTGGGCGCGACCCGGGGGCTGGCCCTGATCAATCGTCTCCCGGGATACGAAGCGGTGGTCGTGGACTCCCGCGGCGAACTCCATTTTTCAGAAGGACTCGCACCGCCATGAAGGTCAATCTCCCTCTCAACCGGATCTTCGTTCCGCTCTCCGCACTGCTGTTGGCATGGGTCTGTGGTGCCACTGCCTTTGCCCAGGAATCCACGCTCGGCGCCGAAGTGGAGGCGCTGAAGGAGGAGTTGCTCGATCTCAACCGCGACCTGTTCATCCTGGAGGAGGATCTGCTGGCACCCAGCGACACGCAGGTGGCACTGTTTGTATCCCTCGATATCGGACGTTTCTTCTCGCTCGACTCGGTGCAGATCCGGATCGATGACAAAGAGGTGGCCAACTACCTCTACACGGCACGTGAAGTCGATGCGCTTGCACGCGGTGGCGTGCACCGCATCTTTCTCGGCAACCTGGGCAGCGGAGACCATGAGCTGGTTGCCTACTTCACCGGACGGGGCCCGCGTAACCGCGACTTCCAGCGCGGCCAGTCCTTCAAGTTCGAAAAGCAGCTGGGGCCGAAATACATCGAACTGAAGATTGTCGATGACACGGGAAAACAGCAGCCCGTCTTCCAGATCCGCGATTGGGAGTAGGTTTGTGCGCTGGATGGTTGCGACACTGGGTGCGATCTGGATCGGAGCGGTCTGCGCCGCGCCGTCCGTCGCGCGCGACGCAGCCTACGGCACCACCCTGTTTCATTTTTATCAGGGTGACTATTTCACCGCAGCGGTCAATGGCAGCGCGGCCCTGCAGCGCGATCGTTTACCCAACCATCTGGCGGAAACCCGTCTGCTCCTGGGCGGTATTCAGCTCTCCTACGGCATGCGGCGCAGCGCCACGCGCATTTTCGAACAGCTGCTGACAGAGGAAGTCGCACCCGAGGTCCGCAACCGCGCCTGGTACTTCCTCGCGCGGCTCGCGTATAACCAGGGTGACTACGGTACTGCGCAGGCAACGCTCAACCGGATGGACCGGCAGGCGGAACCGGATCCCGGGCTCGACGCCGAACTGCTCGCGGTGCTGGTGGCGCTTGGCGACGGTCGACCGCAGGCGGTGATCGAACAACTGCTGCGCCCCGGTGATGGCCAACCTGCCAATCCCTATCTGCGCTACAACCTGGCGGTGGCGCTCCAGCAGCATGGCGAATCGGGCGCGGCGCTGAATCTCTTTGACCAGCTCGGCAGCACGCTGCCCGACGATGAAGAGGGCGCCACCATTGCCGACCTGGCCAACCTGGCAGCGGGCTTCCATCTTTTGCGGGGCGAACAACCGGCAGCCGCGCGCCAGTTTTTCAGCCGCATCCGCCTGGACAGCACGGCCACCGACGACGCCCTGCTCGGCACCGGCTGGGCCGCGCTTGCCGACGGCGACCCGCGAGGCGCGCTTGCTCCGTGGACGGCACTGGCCGACCGTACCCCCTCCACCGTGGCGGCCATGGAGGCCCATCTCGCCCTCCCCTATGCCCACGGCCTGCTGGGCGGCAATGCGCAGGCGGTCTCCCTCTACCGCCGTGCCGATGAACGGCTCAGTGACGAACGCACCTATCTGACCCAGCTGCGTGAACAGCTTGCCGCCATGGACCCGATGGTTCTGCGCCGGCAAGTGCGCGACGACCTACGCCCCATGAGTGACAGCGCGCGCGCCCACCTGCCGGACCTGGTCAAGTCGGTGCCTTTCCAGACGGCGCTCGATGACTACGCGGCGTTGACCCGCCAGCTGGCGAACCTGCGCCGTTCGCTGGACAACCTCGCCGCTTTCGAGCTGATGGTCAATACCCGCCGTGAGCGCTTTTCGCGGGTGGTGCCCGTCATCGAACAAAAACTAGCCGGCATCCAACTGCCCGGCCTGGAACGCCGCGAACAGGCGCTCATCGATCGCCTGACCGCCATGCGTGAGGGCAACGAGGTCTGGCTCGCAGCTGACGCGCAGGAACGCGAACAGCGCAACGAAATTGCGCGCGTGACGCAGCGCCTGCAGGCCCATCCGCCAGGCCCGGAGCGCGACGCCCTGTTGCGCAAGGCGCACCTGCTTTCCGGCTTGCTTGAGTGGGAAGTCAACGCCCGGTTTCCGGAACGGCAGTGGGCGCTGACGGCGTCCCTCAACCAGGCCAGCGACCTGCTCGAACAGGTGCGCGACCGACTGACGCGGCTCAGGGATGCCCGGCGGATTGCCGATGGCCGGGTTGCCGATTTCAACACCCGTATCGCGCACCAGCGTGACCGTATCCAGCAGTTGCTGCCCCGCGTTGAGCGGACGCTCACCGCTCAGGGTTCGGCGCTGCGCCAGATGATCGGCGAGCATCTGGCGCAGCGGGATGCCCTGCTGCTCGCCTACCTGTCGCAGGTCCGCTATGCCCAGGCCCAACTGCTGGATCAGTTGAGCATCCGTCGTGAGGAGACGCAGCCGTGATGCCTCGTGCCGGCATCCTGCTGTTGTGTGGTTTGGCTGCCGCCTGCGCCGGCAATCCCGCCTATCGCACCATTCAGGAACTGCAACCGGCGGTCACCACCGCGGACAGCACACAGCCGCCACCCAAAGCCACCCGCGGCGAGGCCATCGCCGCCTATCGCCGATACCTGGAGACCCTTCCCGCCGATCGGCAGCAGCGGACCGAAGCAACCCGCCGGCTCGCCGATCTGATGCAGCAGCAGATCGACGAACTGGAGGCGGAAGTGGCACAGCCGGAAGTCGACACCGACGCGCAACGCAGCGTGGTCATCGGCCTGTACCAGAACCTGCTGCTCGACGCGCCTGCCAATCCGCGCAATCCCGACATCCTCTACCAGTTGGCGCGCGCCCACGAAGCCAACGGTGAGCGGGAGGCGGCGCTCGAGGCACTGACCCGCCTGGCCATCAACTATCCGCAGTTTGCCCTGCTGGACGAAGTCCATTTCCGACGCGGCGAGATCCTGTTCACCGATCGTGAATTCAAGGACGCCGCCAACGCCTACGAGTCGGTACTGACCACCAACGAACAGTCGGTCTACCGCGAGCAGGCGCTCTACAAACGGGGTTGGGCACTCTTCAAACTGCAGGACTATGCACCGGCGCTCGACATGTTCACCGCACTGCTCGACGGCAACACCCGCAATGGGGTGATCGACATGGCCGGGCTGAGCCGACCGCAGCAGGAGCGGATCAGTGATTCGTTGCGGGTCATGGCACTCAGTTTTGATTTCTCCGGCGGGGTCACCCGGGTGCCTGCCTATTTTGGACAGAAACCGAGGGCCTACGAACATCTGGTCTACCGGACCCTCGGGCAACAGTACCTGGAGAAAGAGCGCTACACCGATGCCGCGGAAACCTTCGAGCATTTCGCACTCCACCATCCGCTGGAGGCTGAAGCACCGCTGCTGCATCTGGAGGCAATCGAGGCCTATCGCAGCGGCGGATTCGTCGATCTGCTGCTGGCGAGCAAGGAGCGCCTGGTGACGCGCTACGGCATGGATCAGCCGTTCTGGAAGAACCGTCAACGCAGCGACGCGCCGGCCGTGGTCAAGGCGGTTCAGGAGAACACCCAGGAGCTGACCCGCCACTACCATGCGCTGGCCCAGAAATCGCGCAAACCGCTGGACTACGGGGTGGCGATTGGGTGGTACCGCCGGAGCCTGGCGTGGTTCCCCAATGTGCCCGGCGCCGCCGGTGACAACCTGCTGCTGGCGGAACTGCTGCAGGAGGCGGGTAGATTGCCGGAAGCGGTCGCGGAGTACGAACACACCGCCTACGACTACCCGCCGCATGCGAAATCCGCGGATGCCGCCTACGCGGCGCTGCTGGTCTATCGAACCCATGGCCAGACGCTGCGCAGCGAGCTGAAGGTGGCCTGGACGGCGCGCGAACAGCACAGTACGCGCCGCTTTCTCAAAGAGTTTCCCGGTCACCCGGAAGCCCCCGTCGTCCTGGTGCGCTTTGCCCAGGAACTCTACGCCGCCGGCATGACCCGCGAGGCCATTGTGCGGGCCAACGACCTGCTGGTGGGTTATCCCAGGACCCCGCCGGCCAACCGGCGCGCGGCCTGGCTGGTGCTGGCCCATGCCTCGTTTGACGAAGAGGACTATCTGCGCGCCGAAAAGGGCTACCGAGAAACACTGAAACTGACGCCTGCGGAGGACCGGGATCGCCCGGCACTGGTCGAGAAACTGGCCGCCGCGGTCTACAAACAGGCCGAGCAGTTCCTCGTCGCCGGCGACACGCGGATGGCCGCCAATGAGTTTCTGCGCGCCGCAGACGTGGCGCCCAACACCACCATCCGGCCCACGGCCATCTACGACGCGGCCGCCGTGCTGATGCAGCAGGAGGCGTGGCGCGAGGCGGCCGGCGTACTCAACCGCTTCCGTCGCGAGTACCCGGCTCACCCCCTGCAGGCGGA
>JBNLBB010000062.1:0-15243 GCA_050302415.1 Gammaproteobacteria bacterium
TCCACAGTCCTGGTCTTCGAGTCGGCCCTGATGCTGCCGGGCCAGTGGTAGCACTCGTAGGAGATGGGCAGCTCCACGAGGGCGACGTTTGGCACGACAGACAGGTTTAGGACCCGGTACTGGTAGTTCTTGTCGGAGAATTTGCCGCCTGCGTGCAGGCGGGTGAGGATCACCTCAACCCCCGGCACCACCTCCTTGGGATGGATGTCGATGGGCATGCCGCGCCCGTCGTCCTCCACCTGCAGCGAACCGTCCTTGAACAGGGTCACCACAATGCGCGTGGCGTGACCGGCGAGCGCCTCGTCCACCCCGTTGTCGATGACCTCCTGCGCAAGGTGATTGGGACGCGCGGTATCGGTGTACATCCCGGGGCGCTTGCGCACCGGTTCCAGACCGCTCAGGACCTCAATGGCGGAGGCGTCGTAAGCACTGCTCATGGTTTGGGGGGGCTTTTATTCTTTGGTTTCTGCGAAATTCGGACCGGCTGCTGCGTCAAGTCGACCGACAATTTCAGCTGGCGTCATGGCACTGCCGAAAGCAGCACAAATATAGTTGTCCATCAGCACCTCTCGATACTGGCGCATGCCGCGTTGTACCGCGACAGGCTGCCACTCACTGTTTTCGGCGCGGACCAGCTTGTCCGCTTCGGTGCCAAAGGCGAACACCCGCACCAGGTCCTGATCGCAATCGATCGCTTCCTGGAAATAGTTTTTCACCCCGCTGTCTGACTCCAGCACCACCAGGTAGCTGACGATGGTTTCGTTCTCCCGGGTGAGGGATTTGGCATCAACAAACACCCGAAACGGCCGCGCGGGCGCCTTGAAGGGCAACAGCCGAAGCTCCTGACCCTCTCCGCTCGCGGGCAAATCGGGAAATTTCGGCTCCACCGCCTTACCCTTGCGCGGTTCGAACCGCTGGGTCGGCAACTCGTTGGTGTCGTCGATTCCCTCAATGATGCCGCTCCCCCGGGTGAACTGGGCGTAGGCCGGACTCAGGATGCAATATCCGACGAGGGCAACAAGGGCGCGCAGAAGATTCAATCGGGCTTGTTTCATGGCGCGCTAGTCTACCCGCTTGCCTTCCCAGAGGCGATACCACGCGGTGGAATTGACCACCGGAAGCGTGCTGCGGTAGGGTAGCTGCCTCTTTTCGGAGTAGCTGATTTGGCCAAGAAAAAAGTCCCCCCGTTCGAGGAGGCGCTGGCGGAACTGGAAGCCCTGGTTGAGCGCATGGAAGCGGGCGACCTCCCACTCGAGGAGTCCCTGCAGCAGTTTGAACGGGGCGTGGAGCTGACCCGCCTGTGCCAGACCGCACTGAGTCAGGCGGAGCAGAAGGTACAGATCATCCTGGACAAAAACGGCGAAACCACCCTGGCACCCTTCACGAGCGACGATGACAGCTGACTACACCGCCCTGCGGCAGATTCTCAACACCTGCACCACCCGGGTCGAGGCTGCCCTGCAGCAATGGCTTCCCGACGAGCAATCCCACCCCCAGACGCTCCACCGGGCCATGCGCTATGCCGCGCTCAACGGAGGCAAGCGGGTTCGCCCGGTCCTGGTCTACTCTGCCGGCCACGTGCTGGGCATTCCCCCGGAGGCCCTGGATGGCCCTGCGACGGCGGTGGAGCTGATTCACTGCTACTCGCTGGTCCACGATGACCTGCCTGCCATGGACAACGACGACCTGCGCCGCGGCAAACCCACCTGCCATATCGAGTTCGGCGAAGCGATGGCGCTGCTGGCCGGGGACGCCATGCAGCCGCTGGCTTTCCATATTCTGTCGCACGACCCCAAGATGGTTGCCGACCCCGGCGCCAGGCTGGCGATGATTGACGAACTGGCCACCGCATCCGGCTCCAAAGGGATGGCCGGAGGACAGGCGATCGATCTGGCGGCAGTGGGTGAGAACCTGGGTCTCGCCGAACTGGAGTTCATGCACATACTCAAGACCGGGGCCCTGATCCGGGCCAGCGTCCGCATGGCGCAATTGAGCAGCCAGGGCATTGAGCCGGCCCTCCTGGAACGTCTGGACCACTACGCCCGCTGTGTGGGGCTCGCGTTCCAGATTCGCGACGACATCCTCGATGTCGAAGCGGATACCGAAACCCTCGGCAAACGTCAGGGTGCCGACCAGGCCCTGAACAAACCCACCTATCCTGCCCTGCTAGGCATGGAGGGAGCCAAGTCGCGTGCCCGCGAACTGCACGCCGAAGCCATGGAGGCACTCAGCGTATTCGACCAGAAGGCTGATCCCCTGCGGTGGCTCTCCGCCTATATAGTGGAGCGGACCTACTGATAAAAGGCCGCTACCCGGCCCCTGGTTACCCATGTCCGATCCGGATTCCACCCAACTGCTGCCGCTGATCAACTCACCCGCCGAGCTGCGGGCGCTGCCCGAGTCCAAACTGGGCCGGCTGGCGACCGAACTGCGCGCCTTTCTGATCGACACCGTCTCCAGGACCGGCGGCCACCTGGCAGCCAATCTGGGCGTGGTGGAGCTCACCATCGCCCTGCACTACGTCTTCGACACCCCGCAGGAGGAGCTGGTGTGGGATGTGGGACACCAGAGCTACGCGCACAAGATTCTGACCGGAAGGCGCGAGGGTTTCCCCAAACTGCGCCAGGCCGGTGGGCCCTCGGGATTTCCCAAGCGCAGCGAGAGTCCCTACGACGCCTTCGGGGCGGGGCATTCCAGCACCTCCATCAGCGCCGCCCTGGGTATGGCCGTGGCGAGAAAACTGCGCGGCGATGCGGGACACACGGTGGCCATCATCGGCGATGGCGCGCTGACCGCAGGCATGGCCTTCGAGGCACTCAACCATGCCGGCGACCTGCGTGCCAATCTGCTGGTGATCCTGAACGACAACGAGATGTCCATTTCCGCCAACGTCGGTGGGATGAGCAACTACCTGGCCCGCTTGCTCTCCGGGAAGTTCTACTCCACGGTGCGCGAGCAGGGTAAAAAAGTGCTGCAGACCGTACCGCCAGTCTGGGAACTCGCCCGGCGCGCCGAAGAGCATCTCAAGGGGATGGTGATTCCGGGCACACTGTTCGAGGAGCTCGGATTCAACTACATCGGACCGGTGGACGGACACGATCTGCCGGCACTGCTCAAGACCCTGCGCAACATGCGTGCCCTGAACGGCCCACAGCTGCTGCACGTGGTCACCCGCAAAGGGCGCGGATTTGCCCCCGCGGAGCGCAGCCCGAGCGCGTTTCACGGTGTGGGTCCCTTCGATCCGCAGACCGGTTTCGCCCTCAAGACCTCCTCCACGCCCACCTTTACCCAGGTGTTCGGGGACTGGCTGTGCGCCAAGGCGGCGGACGACCCGCTGCTGGTAGCGGTCACCCCTGCCATGTGCGAAGGCTCGGGCATGGTGGCGTTCCGTGAGCGGTTTGCCGACCGCTTCCACGACGTCGGCATCGCCGAGCAGCACGCGCTCACCTTTGCGGCAGGGCTTGCCGTGGCGGGACACAAACCGGTGGTGGCCATCTATGCCACCTTCCTGCAGCGTGCCTACGATCAGCTGATTCATGACGTCGCGCTGCAGAACCTGGACGTGCTGTTTGCCATCGACCGGGGCGGCCTGGTCGGACCCGATGGCGCCACCCATGATGGGATTTTTGACCTGGCGTTCATGCGCTGCATCCCTAACCTGGTGGTGATGACCCCGTCGGACCCCGCCGAGTGCCGACGGATGCTCGATTGGGGTTATGCCCACCCCGGACCGGCTGCAGTGCGTTACCCAAAGGGCGGCGCCGATGAACTGGTCCACGAAGGCGAACCTCCGCTCGCGCTCGGGCGCGGGGTGGTGCGACGCGAAGGGGCGAAAGTCGCCCTGCTCGCGTTTGGCACAACCCTGCACGCCGCGCTGGCCGCCGCCGGAAAGATAGACGCAACCGTCGCCGATATGCGCTTTGTCAAACCGCTCGATACGGAGCTGGTACACCGCCTGGCCCGTTCCCATGATCTCCTGGTCACCCTTGAAGAGGGCGTGATCGCCGGAGGCGCCGGCAGTGCCGTATCCGAGTTTCTGCGCAACCAGGCGGTTGCCTGCAAACTCCTGCAACTGGGTCTGCCCGACCGGTTTCAGGAACATGGTGACCGCAACGCACTACTGGCTGCCAACGGGCTGGACATGGCTGGTATTCTGCAAGCCGTTGAGCGGTATAATGCGGCTCCCGTGCAGGAGAACACCTAACACCGCGATCACTATTGAACGCCCCGGCCGATTCGCAGTCCCTATCGGGTCCAGGGCACTTCCTCAGGAATCCTCGTAATGACCACTAAAAAAGCCGCTGCGGGCGACAAGATCGCCGATGTGCAGAACTCGCGCGACACCCGTCGGATCCCCATCGACAAGGTTGGAATCAAGGACATCCGGCATCCGGTCCGGGTCAAGGATCGGAGCGACGGTGAGCAGCACACCGTCGCCAATTTCAACATGTATGTGAACCTGCCCCACAACTTCAAGGGGACCCACATGTCGCGGTTTGTGGAGATCCTCAACCGCCACGAGCGCGAGATTTCCGTGGAATCGTTCCAGGACATGCTGGTCGAAATGGCCGACCGCCTGGAGGCCGAATCGGGGCACATCGAGATGAGCTTTCCCTACTTCATCGAGAAGTCGGCACCCGTCTCCAAGGTCAGAAGCCTGATGGACTACCAGGTGACCCTGATCGGCGAGGTGGCGGGCGGTGAGATCACCACCATCATCCGCATTGTGGTGCCGGTCACCAGTCTTTGCCCCTGCTCGAAGAAGATTTCGGAACGCGGCGCCCACAACCAGCGCTCCCATGTCACGGTCACGGTGCACACCTGCGGATTTGTCTGGATCGAGGAGCTGATCGACCTGGTCGAGAAAGAGGCCTCCTGCGAACTGTATGGACTGCTGAAGCGGCCGGACGAGAAGTACATCACCGAGTTTGCCTACGACAACCCCAAGTTTGTCGAGGACATGGTTCGGGACGTGGCAGCCCAGCTCAACGAGAATGAGCGGATTTGCGCCTACGTGGTGGAGTCGGAAAATTTTGAGTCCATCCACAACCATTCGGCCTACGCCATGATTGTGCATGACCCGGAAGACCGGATCGCGTCCTACTAGTTGTTTTGTTTGAGAATCATCAGGTTGCCCTGATGCTGCATTTCGACCTGGCTGAGAAAGGACATGCCGAGCAGGATGGAGGGCAACGGGTTGCCCTGGATCACCACGGCATCGACGTTGTGGACCGTGATCTCGCCCACCTGCACACGATCCAGCTTCAATCCGTAGGCGGGCACGGCACCGCCTGCGGTGTTGACGTTGCCCGAGGGGCTGTTATTGCTGCGACTCAATCCAAGTTTCCGGGCGTGGTCGGCATTCATGGCCACCACCGTGGCCCCTGTATCCACCACGAAATCGACCAACTGGCCATTGATGCTGCCGGTGGTGGCAAACATCCCCATCTGGTCCTTGCTGATCTGCACCATTCTCTGGGCTGGGGCTTTGAAGCCCCGTCGGGCAACCCCAAGCTTCTGCACCACCTGTTCCCCGTTTATTTCCAGGATCGCCTCTCGGGCACTGGCTGAGATCAGGCGCACCCCCTCCGGTGACCGCTGCCCAGATCGCAGGTACCGCTGAACCCCGTCAATATCCAGAACGGCCTTGTCGCGAAACAACCCGATGACGGTGACCCGATCGACCGCCAGGAGCGGACCCGCCACCAGCAGGCAGACCCCGGCGACGAGCGCCCTCTTCCCGGGCAACCATTTGCGAATGAACCCCATTCGGCCAATATAAGGGAATTCACCACCGGACACACGGCCAATCCATTGCCATGACCCAACTCAAAAGCCAATCCATCCGCATATCCACCCAATCCCACCAGGCGATGGTCAATGTCACCCAGCAGGTGGCAGGTGCGATCCGGGCTTCGGGCATCACCGATGGCCTGGTCCACTGTTTTGTACAGCACACCACCTGCGGTTTGACCATCAACGAGAACGCCGACCCGGACGTGGTGCACGATCTGCTGATCCGGCTTGAAGAACTGGTGCCCTGGCGCCACCCCACCGACCGCCATGCCGAGGGCAACAGCGCAGCCCACCTGCGTAGCTCTCTGGTCGGGGCTGCGGTCAGCGTCCCGATCCGCGGCGGTCACTTGCAACTGGGAACCTGGCAGGGGATTTTTCTCTGTGAATTCGATGGCCCCCGAACCCGTCAGATCGTCATCACCTGCATTTCCCAACAGGGATGACCTCTCCCTATCAAACTGATTTATATTATTATTGTGCTCAAATCTCGCCGACACAGCACACGCTCACAAAAATTTTTCTAGAAGTTGTTGCAACGCAGCAATCACACTGCTATATTGCACCGCAACAAAAGCTATTTTGCTTTCCCAACCCAACCAAACTTGAGGAACTGAATCATGTACAAAGAGTACTTCGCCAACATCAATGACCAGGTCAAAGCTTTCTCCGCTCCGGTGCAGAAGTTCAACAACCTGGTTGTGGGCAACGTTGAGAAGCTGGCTGCCCTGCAGCTGGCCACCCTGCAGTCCTACACCCAGCTGAGCATCGCCCAGCTGAAGGACGCTCTGGAAGTCAACAGCCCGGAAGCTTTCAAGGCTTATGTTGAGAAGCAGAAAGACGTGCTGAAGACCGTCAGCGACAAGATCGTTGCCGACACCAAAGCCGTCACCGAGCTGAGCAGCGCTTTCGGCGCCGAAGCCCAGAAGATCGCTCAGGAGAGCATCGCTGTGGTGGCCAAGAAGGCTGCGTAAGCGACCTTCTCTACAGCTTCTGTAGATCAGAAAAAGCCACCATCCAGTACTGGGTGGTGGCTTTTTTCTTAAGTTGGGCACGGTCAGCCCCGCTGCCTTGATGAATTGGGAGTCCCCATGTACAGCCAGAATCCATTTGCTGAAGTTGATACCCGGGTATGGTCTGCGGCCAAGGAATCGGCCAGGTCGATCCAGTTGAGCGCCATTGCCGCCGGCATTGAGATCACCGAATCCGTCTGCAACGCGGTCATCGAGCGTGAGCGTTCGCTCACCAACCAATGGTTTTCACGTATCGCGGATGTAGCCCCGGAAGCACCGCAGATACAGGAGTTCCTGAGCTACAGCCGCAAGGTATGCAGCGATGCCATAGACACTTATGGCCAGTGCGCGAAGGTCTACATTGATCTGATGCGCGCCGGTATCCCAGGTAAAACCGCGGCAGTGACCCCGGTTTCCAAGCCGAAGCCCGCTGTCAAAGCAGAGGCCCCGGCCGCCAAGCCGGAACCGGTTCAAGCGGTTGCCGTCAGTGAACCCGCCCCTGCCCCGACTCCGGTAACGCAGATTGCTCTGCCCGTGGATAAGGCGGTGATGGACGACTTGCGCAAAATCAGCGGCATCGGTGCCGTGCTTGCTCGCAAACTGAACGAATATGGTGTGACCAGCTACGGTCAGATTGCCGCCTGGACGACCGACGACATCAAGCGGGTTGAAGCCGATGTGTTCGGCGGCAACTTTGCCGGACGTATCCAGCGCGAATCCTGGATTGAACAGGCCAAATCACTGATGACGGGTGCCTGATACCGATCTCTGATCCCTAGGTTGATTGGCGGGGCGATGCCCCGCCGTTTTTTTGCCACCCGCGTCACCCCATGGGCGGCTGGGCACGAGCTGTCGGCTTTTTTCCCGTCAGCATGGCCCACACCAGATTTTCCCGGTGCAACACGCTGGAGACGATGACCCCCAGCAGATGAATGACCACCAGCGCCAGGGCCAGACCCGCAGCTGCCTCATGCACCTCTTCCCACCACTCCCCGGCCGCCTCACTCCACTCGTGTTCCGCACCACGACGCCGGTCATCGCCCTTTGCCTGCGCCGGGGAAACCAGGGTCACCCCTTCGCCGGCGAGCAGCCCCCTGCCTTCGGTGGCCTCCAGCTCAACACCACTCCATACCGTCACCGCAATGACCAGCAGCAGCAGGACGACCATCCAGCCCCCCGCCGGATTGTGGCCGTAGTAGTGGATGGGATGGCGGGAGAGCAACGAGCGGAGATAGCGCAGGGTTTCCGCGGGCCCTTTCACAAAATCCGAGAACCGGGCGTAGCGCGTTCCCACCAACCCCCACATCACGCGGTAGGCGAGCAGCCCCAGAATCACATAGCCGGGCCAGGAGTGAAAAAAAAGTTCGGCTTCTCCGGTGATATAGGCCAGGGCAAAGCAGAAGACGAGTGACCAGTGGAACAGGCGGATGCTCAGATCCCAAACCCGGATCTCACCAGAGGCTGACGATTCCATATGGGTTCTCCTTGCGTTGGTTGCCGAAACACTCTATCGGCAGTGCGTCCTGGGTCACGCCGACAGCCAGAAAAACGGCAGCAACATCAGCGCGATCATGGCGGCAATACCCAGCCAGTACAGGGACAGCACAAACGGGCGGCGTTTGAAGCGGTCGATCCAGGTTTCCGCCTCGCCGCGAGCCACCGCCTGCAGCCAGGCGGTGCGGGACCGCTGCGCCCGCTCCTGACCATAGTCATCCAGCAGTTTGCGGACACGTGGTGCGTCGGTCTCATCAGTCAACCAGATGGCGGCAGGCGATATGCCCCACGAACTGGCCTCGGTCACCGTGTAGAGGACCTGATGCTGATCCAGCAGGGTCAGAATTTCCGCCGTTTCGTCTTCCGGTACATTGCGGAGTTTGAGAATCAGTTTGGACATGGTGGTATGGGTACCGGTGTAAATAGCGTCAAGCATTCACAAACGTTAATCATCCGCTATTGCGAGTAATTACCATTTGCAGATAGAATAGAGGCACTCCTTGCGCCTCTCGGGATTTTGCACCATGTACGTCTGTGTATGCCATGCCGTGACCGACACCCATATCCGCAGCGCGGTGGCGCAGGGGTGCGATTCACTCAAGGAAGTGGTACGTTGCACCAATGCCGGGACCTGTTGTGGCCGCTGTGTCAATTTCACCAAAGATCTGCTGGTGCAGATCCAGCAGGAGATCCCGCGCAATCAAGCCGAGGCTGCCTGACCCGCGCAGGCCGCGCCCCGGAACCGCCAGATGCCAGCTTCAAGGGACCGCACATGAAAGGTGATAGCGACGTCATCAAATTCCTCAACAAGGCGCTGCGCAACGAACTCACCGCCATCAACCAGTACTTCCTGCACGCACGCATGTTCAAGAACTGGGGCTTTTCCAAGCTGAACGAGAAGGAATACGAGGAGTCCATCGACGAAATGAAGCATGCCGATGCACTGATCGAACGCATCCTGTTTCTCGAAGGCCTGCCCAACCTCCAGGACCTGGGGAAACTGCATATCGGGGAGCACGCCGAAGAGATGCTTAGGTGCGACCTTCAACTGGAACTGGAAGCCATCCCCCTGCTGCGTGAAGCCATTGCCCATTGCGAGTCGGTCAGGGACTTTGTGTCGCGCGATCTGCTGGAAGAGATCCTCGAAGACGAAGAGGAGCATGTCGACTGGCTTGAAGCCCAGTTCGAGCGGATCAGCCGCGTCGGAATCCAGAACTACCTGCAATCCATGATGTAGTCGCACCCCGGGTGCTGAAAACCATCCTTCTGTCGTTCCTTGGCGGCGCCGCGGGCGTGTACCTGCTGTTTGCCCTGTTTCTCTACTTCAAGCAGCGCAGCCTGATCTACTTTCCGACCCCGGAACAGCATCTGCCGCAGGCGGTTCACGAATGGTTCGACAGCGGGGAGGCACGACTCAAAATCTGGACCATCAATCCCGGGCGGTCGGATGCCCTGATCTATTTTGGTGGCAACGCCGAAGTGATTGAGGAGAACATCCCGCTCTATCAACGCACTTTGGCGGGCCACACCATCTATCTGGTCAACTACCGTGGTTTTGGTGGCAGCAGCAACACTCCCAGCGAATCCGGTCTCTACCACGACGCCCTGGAAGCCTATCGGCACCTGAGCAAGAGTCATCGTGCCGTGGATATCGCGGGCCGCAGTCTCGGCAGCGGAGTCGCCACCTATCTGGCGTCTCGGGTTGTGGTCCGCAGGCTGGTGCTGATCACTCCCTACGACAGCGTACTTTCCGTGGCCGAGGCCACCTACCCCATGTTCCCGGTGCGTCTGCTCCTGAAAGACCGTTTCGAATCCATACACCGCATGCCCCAGATCGCCTCTCCCACGCTGGTGCTGATCGCCGGCAACGATCAGGTGATACCGAGAAAACACACCGAGAATCTGATCGCAGTCACCCCCACCAGACTGCTCACTGTCACCGAAATTCCTGATGCCGCGCACAACGACATTACGGAATATCCCGAATTCTCTGCGGCCCTGTCGCGGTTTCTTGGCCGGGATCCGGTACCCACCCCGTAGACTCCGGCTGGCAAACTAACATCGTGCCGTTAGACTTAGCGATACGGTTGCGCCCGAGACAAAGACCTTTGCGCACCACCTGCCGCAGTGGTAGACGTGTCTGTATGAGAAGAATCAAATCCTGAAAGATGGACATGCCCCTGGAATCCAATCGGAGCTGCGCCCCGACCTGCACCACCATTGTGATGGCGGACAGGAACGGAACAATCGTCTACACCAACGAGCCTGGCGCGTTGGCACCGGACCGCGAGGCCACGCCACCCGAATCGGTACCAGAATGGATCGACCGACACTTTTCGGATGAAGTCGCGCGCAACCAGGCACGGCAGTTCTGGCAGAGCACCGTGGCCACGGCGCCGGCGACCGCCAGTCAGGTGATACAGATCCCCACGAACCGGGCAGGAGAAACTCACGGGACACTGCAGTGCGACCGGATGCCGGGCGGACACTATCTGCTGAGCCACAGCTGCCGGCCTTCCACCGGAATGACGGGAATAACCGCCACCTCTGACGACAACCTTTTTGAATGCGTCTTCAACAACGTCTACGAGGCGCTGGCAATTCATGATGAACAGGGCAACATCCTGCGGGTCAACGGCAATTTTCTGGATCTCTTCCAGGTGACCGGGGAGTTTGCCATCGGGCGGAATATCGATCAGTTCGCCGATCCGGAGCATCCCATGTCGGGCAAGGGGCGGTTGATCGAACGGGCCTTGGCTGGTGAACCGGTTTTTACGGAATGGATTGCGCGGGTACCGGACAAGGAAGAACGGATCCAAACCGAAATTGCATTGAACCCGGTGGATATGGGTGGCCAGCGCTACATCCTGGCCAGTATCCGTGACATCAGTGGCCGAAAATCCCTGGAGATCCAGCTGCATCGTTCCAAAAAACTGGAAGCGATCGGTACGCTCGCGGCCGGGATCTCCCATGACTTCAACAATATCCTGGGGGCCATTCTGGGTTACGCCCAGATTGAGCAGATCAACCACTCGCCCCACTCCGAATCGTTCGACAACATGACGCAGATCATCAAGGCGTCCCGGCGCGGTGCGGATATGATTCGCCAGATCCTCACCTTCAGCCGCAAGGGCAACGAAAAGCCCCGTGTGATCAATCTGGGAAGCGTGGTACGGGAGGCCATGCGCCTGCTGCGTGCGACCATCCCCCAGTCCACCCAGTTCGAGATCGACATCCCGGATCAAACCTACACCATCCTGGCCAACCCCACCGAGATCCACCAAATTGTGATGAATCTCTGTACCAACGCCCATCAGGCCCTGCAGCAGCAACGTGGCACCGTGCAGGTAGCGGTCAGTGCCGGCGCAGAACCTCCAAATGGGTTGCCGGCGGGTCACTACGCACAGATCCGGGTTTTGGATAGCGGTCCGGGAATCGATGAAAGCCAGATGGACAAGATCTTCGACCCCTACTTCACCACCAAGGCGGTCGGCGAAGGCACCGGTATGGGTCTCGCGGTAGTCCACGGCATCGTCAGCCGGGCCAACGGTACGATCACAGTTGAGAACCGGGCCGAAGGCGGGGCATGCTTTGCCATCTGGCTGCCGCTGGTGGAAGAGCGCGAATCGGACCCCTCCATGCAGTTCAACACCTTGCCGGGCGGCAGGGAACGGATTCTGCTGGTGGATGACGAACCCGACCTGGTCCGCGCCTGGTCCAAAATCCTGGAGTCTCTGGGTTACACTGTCGCCGGCGAAACCGATCCCGAAACAGCGCTCAGACTGTTCAACAGCAAGCCCCGAGATTTTGATCTCCTGATCACCGACCAGAATATGCCCGGGATGACAGGTGATCAGCTGACCGGAGCATGTATCTCATTAAGACCGGATCTCCCGGTCATCATCTGGACCGGATTTGGCGATTTGATGAGCGAACAGGAAGCGCGCGAGGTGGGGGCATTGGCGCTGGTACTCAAGCCGGTGGAACAGTACGCCTTTTGTGCCCGTATCCGTGCGCTGCTGGATGCGGTCCAACCAGACCGTGAGGCGCCGAATCAGCCGGATTGATGGAGTTTGAGAGGCGGTTCCTCGCCAACCGGCAAGCGGCTGGCGCGGGTGAATTTCGCCTCAAAGATCGCGGAGAAAAGTGACCAGCTCGGACACTTCATTGGGACATTCTGCCTCCGGATGCAGATGAAATTCCTTCTTCTGGCCCTGATGACGCACCACGATTTTTGACCGGAATGCGTCGTCGTTGCTGGCGGCACCATAACCGCTGGGCAGCCGTTCTATCAGATTGCCCAGCAGATGCCATTCGCCGTCGGCAAGGGCCCGAAAGCGCGGTCCAACAGTACACAGCGCACTGTTCTCAATAGTGCAGTTTCTGTCCTGCGCCACCAGGACCTTTTCGTAATAGTCGTGCTGCCCGACTCTCAGGTATTCAACGGTATGCATGAATAAACCCCCTCAATAAATTTATATTGCGCGCCGTGGAATCCAATTCACCAAGCGACGCCTGTGAGATTTTGTAGGAAATTTTCTGACGCTGAACACTCTAGCCAGCGCAGCGCAATAAAAAAAATCAGAAATGATTATTTCAACAATAACGCATGGTTATGATCCCATTTCCGACCTGGCCACACGGTGGTCACAATATCAGCGCGATTTGGGTCACAGAATGAAACATCCGGATGAACTTATGCTCTGCGCCTCCACTCGTAGAGACTTTCCACTCAAGGAACACCAACCCGATGTTGCATGAACGCGCTGTAGCAGAACCGTCAGAATCCATTGATCTGATCGAATCGGCACGAAACGTCATGGCACTGCTGTTTACCGCCATGTTCCTCACCTTTTCCGCCTATCTGACGGTGTTGGCCGGACTCAAGTTTCTGGATGTCTTCAGTTCCCAGAAGGAGGTGGTTGAAACACTGATCAAGGCCATCAACCTGGGCATTATCGGCCTGGCGATATTTGAACTGGCCGTGAGTATCCACAAGGAGAACGTTGGCCGTCACCACCAGGAGGATTTTTTTCTGATTCTGCGGCGTGGCGTCGCGCGATTCGTCGGCGTGGTCTGTATTGCTCTGGTGATGGAGGGACTGATCATGACCATCAAATACAGTCAACTCGATCTGGCCGGCAATCTCAACTATGCCGTGGCCATTGTGGGGAGTGCTGCCGTGCTGCTTGCCGCACTGGGGCTGTTCCTGAAACTGAGTGAACCGCAAACCTCCGATGCAGCGAGTGGATCCGCGGACTAGAGCACGCCCGACCACACCACCAGCTGTAGGCAGACCCAGGCCAACAGTCCGGCCAACAGATCGTCCAACATGATACCGAGGCCACCATGCACCTGCCGGTCCACTACCCGGATCGGCCAGGGCTTGAGGATGTCGAACAGCCGGAAGAGCAAAAATCCTAGTACCAACCACAGCCAGCCTTCGGGTGCGGCCATCATGGTCAGCAGATAGCCGGCAATCTCATCCCAGACGATGGCGGGATGATCGTGCACACCCAGCAGTTGCGCACTGCGTCCACAGATCGCCACACCGACTGCAGTCACGATCAGGGTGACACTCACATAGGTGATCAGTGAAAAGTGTTGCAGCAGCCACACCATGGGAACGGCAACCAGGGTGCCGGCCGTGCCGGGTGCCCGTGGCGCGAGACCCGCACCGAAACCGAGCGCCAGGAAATGAACCGGATGGCGCAACAGCCCAATCGACAGTGGCTTCATGTGGAAACGTCCGCGCTGAAGTGATCATATCCGCTCTGCGGTGCGTCCACGACGCGGCCTTGTGCATCGCGCACGGTGACACCCGAACCGGCGACGGTGCGCCCGATGATGGCGGCATCCACATCCAAACGCTGCAGGAACTCCCCGTGCCCGGGGGGCAGGGTGAACAGCAGTTCGTAGTCATCGCCCCCGACCAACGGATGGCGCCAGTCACTCCGCGCCATACAGAATGCGCGAACTGTGTCATGCAGGGGCAGCCGCGCCAATTCGATTTCAATTGCCACGCCGCTCAGTCGTGCCAGGTGTCCGGCGTCGCCGAGCAGTCCGTCGGAGAGATCGATACAGCTGGTTGCCACACCGCGCAACGTGGCGCCAGTGGTCAGTCGCGGGGTGGGACGCAGCAGCCGTTGGATCAAAGGACCTTTTGCCGATGTGGGGAGGTCCGCCGCGCCCTGGAGTGCCGCCAGACCCAGCGCCGCATCACCCAAAGTTCCGGTCACACATACCAGATCACCGGACTGTGCCCCGTCACGGCGCAACGCCTGGCCAGTCGGCACCCAGCCCTGCGCCTGGATGGTGACGGATAAGGGCCCGCGGGTGGTATCACCGCCCACCAGCGCCACCCCTGTGGCCACCGCCAACTCGTGCATACCGGTGCAGAAGGCGTCAATCCAGCGGGTGTCGATATGCGGCAGGGTCAGAGCGAGAGTGAAGGTGGCAGGAGTGGCGCCCATCGCCGCCAGGTCACTGAGATTGACGGCCAGCGCCTTGTAGCCCAGGTCGGCAGGCGGCACATCCGGCAGAAAATGAATGCCACTGACCAGTGTATCAATGCAGATCACCAGCTCCTGGTTGGCCGGGACCGCCAGCAGGGCGGCATCGTCCCCCACGCCGAGCAACACATCGTCGCGGGCAGCGCCGATGCGACGGAAACTTCGGTTGATCAGGTCGAACTCACCCATGGGGTGCGCGTGGTATTGGGGCGATCAGCGGGTGCCGGCCGCCTTGACCTCGGGGGCCCGCAACTCTGCGGCAATCTTGTCCAGCAAACCGTTGATGTAACGGTGCCCCTGCTCCGCGCCGTAGCGTTTCGCCAGCTCCACCGCTTCGTTGATGATCACACGGTACGGCACGTCGAGTTGTCTGAACAGTTCGAAGGTTGCGATGCGCAATACCGCCCGCTCAACCGCGTCAATCTCAGCCA
>JBNLBB010000063.1:0-15006 GCA_050302415.1 Gammaproteobacteria bacterium
GGACTGCGGATTGTCCTCCGTGCGCAGGCGCCGCTCTTCCATCACCACCCGGGCCTCCTTGGCGAGCTCCTCAGCGTCGAACTGCAGGTCGCGCATGCGGTCGGCTTCACCCCGAAAGCTGATCTCCAGGCGATCGGCGGCCAGTTGCTGGAAATAGGCGGTGTAGTCCTTGCTGGTAAATGCATTCTCCCGGCCACCATTGCGCGAAATGATGCGCGAAAACTCGCCGGCCGCCATGTCATCGGTTGCCTTGAACATCATGTGTTCCAGCAGATGCGAAATGCCCGTAATGCCGTCGTGTTCGTAGCTGGAGCCCACCTTGTACCAGACCTGGGAGACGACGACCGGTGCGCGATGGTCTTCCTGCACCACCAGCTTGAGGCCGTTGTCGAGCAGGAACTCGTGGGTGCGTGCGTTGGGATCGATCACCGGATCCGGGGGCGACGCCGCCGACTGTGGTGGGGTTTGCGGTATGGCCGCACAACCGCCCAACCAGAAAATGACAGACATCATCGACCATGCGACAAACCGGGTTTTCGCTGAATTCATTGCCATCCCACGCTATTGGTTAACAAGCGAAAAAGGAGTGGTAGGATAACGCACTCTTTTCGAACCCAATATGACCCGGACATCCATGTTTAGTTTCTTGAAGCGCCGTCAGGCGGAAACCCCGGCCGACGACGCGGCGACGGAGAGCCTCTTCACCCGCCTCAGACGCGGGCTGGCCAAGACCCGCAACAATCTGACCGACGGCCTCGGCGACCTGGTACTGGGCAAACGCCAGATCGACGCCGAAATCCTGGAGGAGCTGGAAACCCGACTGCTGATGGCGGATCTGGGGGTGGAGGCCACCACGGCCATCATCACCGCGCTGACGGAGCGGGTCTCGCGCAGGGAACTGCAGGATGCCGACGCCCTCTTTTCAGCGCTGCGCGAGGAGATGCTGGAGATGCTCCGTCCCTGCCAGCAGCCGCTGCAGGCCATCACCGAATCCGGCCCGTTCGTCATCCTGGTAGTGGGGGTCAACGGAGTGGGCAAAACCACCACCATCGGCAAAGTGGCCAAACATTTTCTTGCCGATGGCCGGTCGGTGGTGCTCGCCGCTGGGGACACCTTCCGGGCGGCGGCCGTGGAGCAGCTGCAGGTGTGGGGTGAGCGCAACCAGGTTCCGGTGATTGCGCAGCACACGGGCGCCGATTCGGCCTCCGTGATTTTTGATGCCCTGCAGACCGCCAGGGCACGCGCCTCCGACATCCTGATTGCCGACACCGCGGGGCGCCTGCACAACAAGTCGAACCTCATGGAGGAGCTGAAAAAGATCAGGCGGGTGATGGGCAAGCTCGATGAGCGCGCGCCGCATGAGGTCCTGCTGGTGCTGGACGCGGGCACCGGGCAGAATGCGCTCAACCAGGCCAAACAGTTCCATGATGCCGTGGGCGTCAGCGGCCTGGTGCTGACCAAACTGGACGGTACGGCCAAGGGGGGCATCATTTTCGCCATTGCCAAACAGCTCGGGATTCCGGTCCGGTTCATCGGTGTCGGCGAAGGGATCGATGATCTGCGGGCCTTCGACGCAGAGGCCTTTGTCGACGCGCTGCTGGCGGTCGAGACCGGCGAGGCGACCGCCGCATGATCCGCTTTGACGGTGTCAGCAAACGCTATCCCAGCGGTTACGAGGCACTCTCCAACATCTCGCTGCACATCGCGCCCCAGGAGATGTGCTTTCTGACCGGCCACTCGGGGGCAGGCAAGAGCACACTGCTGAAGCTGATCGCCCTGATCGAACGCAGTTCGCGCGGGCAGGTATTGCTGGGGGGCGAAAATCTTTCGAAGGTACCGCGCCGCCGCATTCCCCACATCCGCCGACGCATCGGCCTGATTTTCCAGAACCACCAGCTGCTGTTTGACCGCACTGTCTTCGACAACGTGGCGCTGCCGCTCATCATTGCCGGCCTGAGCCACACCGAGGTGAGCCGCCGGGTACGTGCCGCCCTGGACAAGGTCGGACTGCTGGGCAAGGAGAAACTCTTCCCCATCACCCTCTCGGGTGGAGAGCAGCAGCGGGTGGGCATCGCCCGGGCGGTGGTGCACAAGCCAGCGGTGTTGCTCGCCGACGAACCCACCGGCAATCTGGATCCGGATCTCTCGCGGGAGATCATGCATCTGTTCGAGCAATTCAATCAGGTGGGGGTCACCGTGCTGATCGCCACCCATGATCTGGACCTGATCGGGCGCATGAACCACCGGATCATCCGCCTGCAGCAGGGGCGCCTGGCCATCGAGAGCAACCGTCGGCGGCCCGTGCAATGAACATGCGGCGCACCCAACAGACCACCATCCAGGCCCCCACCCGTTCGGGCGGCCTGGTTCGCGCCTATTTCGTACGCCATGCCCAGACGCTGATCTCCAGCCTGGGCAGGATTTTCAACGAACCGGCCTCCAGCCTGCTGACCATTGCGGTCATCGCCATCGCTCTGGCCTTGCCCATGGGCATGCACACCCTGCTCGAGAACTCCCAGCGCCTGCAGGGCCACTGGGACGGTGCCGCGCGCATCTCCCTGTTCCTCAAACACACTGTCGAGGACAAACAGGGGCGGGAACTGGCCAGATCTCTGAAACAGCGCTCTGAAATCCGGGAGACCACCTACATCAGCCGCGACGAGGCATTGGCCGAATTCCAGCGGCTCAGCGGATTTGAAGATGCGCTGCGCGCACTCGATCAGAACCCGCTGCCGGGGCTGATTGTGGTGACGCCGACCCCCGAGTTCAGCGACGCCTCGGGCAGCGGCAGGCTGGTCACCGAACTCGGTGGACTGGAGCAGGTGGACCTGGCCCAGCTCGACCTGCAGTGGCTGCGCCGCCTCAATGCCCTGCTGGAGACCGCGCAACGGGCCGTTTTTGTGGTTGCCGGCCTGCTCGCCCTGGCCGTGCTGTTGATTGTCGGCAACACCATCCGCCTAGATATCGAAAACCGGCGCGATGAGATTGTGGTCACCAAGCTGATCGGCGGCACCGACGCCTTCATTCGGCGCCCTTTTCTCTATACCGGTTTCTGGTACGGCCTGCTCGGCGGCCTGCTGGCCTGGCTGCTGATCGTGGTCTCCCTCCTGCTGCTCGACGCTCCCGTGCAGCGCCTCGCCCTGCTCTATCAGAGCGCCTTCTCCCTCACCAGCCCCGACTTTTCCGCCACCCTCGCCCTGTTCGGATTCGCCGCCCTTTTGGGGTTGGCCGGATCCTGGATAGCGGTTGGCCGGCATTTGAGCGCTATTGAACCGACCTGATAACATTCATTAAATCATCGAGTTACGTAGAACCCACTCACCTGCGGAACTTTCCATCCCGGCCTCCACCTAATGCATGACACTCATTAGCACTCTTTGCATGAGAGTGCTAAAATCGGAGTGCCAGACCTAGGTATTCAACGATTTGAGAGGGTATACACCAATGACTGATCGCCTGAATCTACCCATCCTGCAGTCTACCGGCAGCGTGGATGGATACATTTCAGCCGTCAGCCAGATTCCTGTGCTGAGCGCCGAGGAGGAGTATCAACTGGCCACCCGCTACCGGCTGGAGAATGACCTGGATGCAGCCCGTGCGCTGATCCTCGCCCACCTCCGGTTTGTGGTCCACGTGGCCCGCGGTTACAGCGGCTACGGCCTGGCCCTGGGTGATCTGATTCAGGAAGGCAACATCGGTCTGATGAAGGCGGTCAAACGCTTTGATCCTGACCAGAAGGTCCGTCTGATCTCCTTTG
Source organism: Gammaproteobacteria bacterium (assembly GCA_050302415.1). Classification (GTDB taxonomy): domain Bacteria; phylum Pseudomonadota; class Gammaproteobacteria; order JBNLBB01; family JBNLBB01; genus JBNLBB01. The sequence goes on from JBNLBB010000063.1 coordinate 3,758, forward strand.
CCGTGCATTGGATCCGCGCCGAAATCCACGAGTTCGTGCTGCGCAACTGGCGCATCGTCAAGGTGGCCACTACCAAGGCCCAGCGCAAACTCTTCTTCAACCTGCGCAAGGCGAAAACCCGCCTGGGCTGGCTGAATCACGATGAAGTCGCGGCAGTGGCCGCCGACCTCGGGGTGCAGACCTCCGAAGTACTCGAAATGGAATCCCGCCTCAGCGGCCGGGATGTCGCCTTCGATCCACCCAGCGATGAGGATGACGATGCCGTGTTCAGCCCGGCAGCCTACCTGGAAGACCACCGCTACGATCCGGCGATTGAGGTGGAGGCGGCGGAACAGAGCAGCTTCCAGAATGAACAACTGCAGCAGGCGTTGGGCACACTGGACGAACGCAGCCGACACATCATCCAGCGCCGCTGGCTCGACGACGACAAGGCGACGCTGCAGGAGCTGGCCGATATCTACGGCGTCTCCGTGGAGCGCATCCGCCAAGTGGAACAGCAGGCCATCGGCAAACTCAAGGGCAAGCTGGTCGCCTGACCCCATTCGACCTGAACAGAAAGCCCGGAGTCCGCACGGACTCCGGGCTTTTTTCGGTGGCTCAGCTCTCCGCCAAACCTTTGTTCACCACTTCCCGCAGATCCCTGGAGACTTCGGCCCGATCCCCCAAGGCCATGAGACAGGACTTCATCTGCTGGCCCAGGGCCGGCACCACACGGCGCCAGCGGGTCAACGGCAGGGTCAGGCGCGCGGCGATCTGCGGATTGAAGCTGTCCAGTTCCCTGATCTGGTCCGCCAACAGCCAATACCCCTCGCCCGAGGGGTGATGGAACACGGACGGGTTGCCGTTGGCCAGGGCGCCGATCAGGGCACGCACCCGGTTGGGATTGCGCAGGGTGAAGGCCTTGTGCTCCAGCAACGCACGCACCCGCGCCAGGGTTTCCCCGCCGGCATGGGTCGCCTGCAGGGAGAACCACTTGTCGATGACCAGCGGGTCAGCCTCCCAGCGATCATAGAAATCCTGCAATAGGGCACCGGCCGAATCCAGGCCACCCGCACAGGCGGCCCGCAGCGCGGCCAGCGCATCGGTCATAGTGGAGGCCTCCCGGTACTGTGCCTCCGCCAGGTGGACGCCCGTCTCACGGCCGCCCGCCGCCAAGTAGGCGAGACAGAGATTCTTCAGCGCCCGACCACCGATTGCAGGTCCATCCAGGCGGAACTCGCCGGTCTGGTGGTGGCGGGTATAGGTCGCCAGCAGCGCGTCCGACAGGTGCTCCGCCAGCGTGGCGCGCAACGCCTCGCGCGCCTGGTGAATGGCGCCAGGGTCGGCGGGCTGGAAGCGGCCGGCCAGATAGGATTCGTTGGGCAACGTCAGTGCTTCGGCGAGAAATGCCGTCTCTGCGCCGTCGTCGGCCAGAACCCCGGCAAAAGCAGCGATAAACGCTTCGGGCACACTCATCTGCAACCCGCCGGCACGCTGTTTCAGCATCCGCCCGATGGTGCGTTCGGCCAGCAACTGCCCGGCCTCCCAGCGGCGAAACCCGTCGTCATCATGCTGCCAGAGGAAGGCCAATGCCTCATCCTCGAGTTCCAGCTTCAGGTTGACGGGGGCTGAAAATCCCCGCAGCAGCGAAGGCAGTGGGGGCTCACTCACCTCAAGGAACCGAAAGGTCTGCCGGGCCCGGGTCAACAGCAGCACCCGCTCGGATCCGCCTGTTGCTGCATCCTCCTCCAACCGCAGCGGTAACGCCGTACCGTCGGCGGCGATCAGCGCCGTGCGCACCGGAATCACCATGGGCTGCTTATCGGGCTGACCGGGGGTAGGCGGCACCGTCTGTTCCAGGGTCAGCTCGAAGGTCTGCTGCTGGGCATCGTGCCGGTACGAGGCGGTGACGCCCGGAGTACCCGCCTGGCGGTACCAGAGGGCGAACTGCTCCAGGTCGGCGCCGTTGGCGTCGCCTATGGCAGCCAGAAAATCCTCCACCGTCACCGCCCGACCATCGTGCCGCTCGAAATAGAGGTCCATGCCCCGGCGGAACCCTTCGCGCCCCACCAACTCCTGAAGCATGCGCACCACCTCGGCACCCTTGTTGTAAACGGTGGTGGTGTAGAAATTGTTGATCTCCTCGTAACGGTCGGGACGGACCGGGTGGGCCATCGGCCCTTCATCCTCGGCGAACTGGTGGGTGCGCAACATGTTGACGTCCTGAATGCGCTGGATGGCCCGGGAATTGAGGTCCGCGGAGAACTCCTGGTCGCGGTAGACCGTGAGCCCCTCCTTGAGGCTGAGCTGGAACCAGTCGCGGCAGGTGACCCGGTTGCCGGTCCAGTTGTGGAAATACTCGTGGCCGACGATCGACTGGATGGTCATGAAATCCTGGTCTGTGGCGCTCTCCGGCCTGGCCAGCACGCAGCTGGAATTGAAGATGTTGAGCCCCTTGTTCTCCATGGCGCCCATATTGAAGTCATCCACCGCCACAATCATGAACAGGTCCAGGTCGTATTCGCGCCCGAAGCGCTCCTCGTCCCAGGCCATGGCCTGTTTCAGGCTGGTGAGCGCAAACTCACCCTTGTCGGCATTGCGCTGCTGTACGTAGAGGTGCAAAGCCACCGCCCGCCCACTGGCGGTGGTGAAGGAGTCCTCCAGGCGCACCAGATCACCGGCCACCAGGGCAAAGAGATAGCTGGGCTTGGGAAAGGGATCGCGCCAGCGCACCCAGTGGCGTCCGTCATCGTGTCTGCCTTCGGCCTCGCGGTTGCCGTTGGAGAGCATGACCGGGCAGCGCTGCGGATCACCGGACACGGTCACCGTAAACCGGGCCATCACATCGGGCCGGTCCGGGTAGTAGGTAATGCGGCGGAACCCCTCCGCTTCACACTGTGTGCAGTACATGTCCGACGAGATATAGAGCCCTTCGAGCGCGGCGTTGGCCCCTGGGTTGCAGGCCGTGCGCACCCGCACTTCGAATCGCTCGCCGACCTTGCCGATCAGCAGCCCCTCCGGGGTCAGGGTGTACTCGGACTGCCCCAGCTGCCGTCCATCGAGCTGCAGCTCCAGCAGCTCCAGGTGCTCCCCGTCGAGCTGCAGCGGACCGCCGTCACCTGCCGGATTGCGGCGGATCTGCATCACTGAGCTCACCACCGTGCGCTGCGGATCGAGCTGGAAATCGAGCTCGATGGTCTCCACCAGATAGGCCGGCGGGCGATAGTTTTCGAGCAGGATGGTTCGGTTCTTGTCGAGCATGCAGGGGGCTCCATTCGGATTGGGCCACCGGATGGCCGCGGTTGGCGCATCGGGGGTGAATGAGACATTATAAAGACGCAATGCATTCTGACCGAGCCGGATGCGCACTGTTCGCTTTCGGCCCAACAAAAAAAACGCCGGTAGCTGCGCCCGGTTCACAGGAGGTCGTTCATGCCCAAATATACATCCGAGGATATTCGCAATGTTGCCCTGGTCGGCAGTCCGGGATCGGGCAAGACCACCCTGACCGAATGCCTGCTCATGCGTGGCGGCATTATCAAACAGATGGGCGAAGTGGGCCGAGGCAATACGGTCAGCGACCACGAGGACGAGGAAAAGGCGCATGGCCATTCACTCAGCTCGTCGATCATCCACATCGACCACGCCGACTGCCATCTCAATGTGATCGACACACCGGGATACGCCGATTTCCTCGGCCAGTCGCTGGCCGCACTGGAGGCGGTCGAGACAGCCGCCATTGTGATCAGCCCGCAGACGGGGATCGACATGGTGGCGCGCAAGATGATGGAGGCGGCCAAGGAGCGCAACCTCTGCCGGATGATCGTGATCAACAAGATCGACACCGATCCCGCCGCCCTGGCGCAGCTGCTTGCCGATATCCGCGAAACCTTCGGCGCGGTCTGTCTGCCTATCAACCTCCCGGCAGAGAACGCCTCGGCGGTCGCCGACTGCTTTTTCGCGCTGGAGGGCAAAGCCGATTTCTCCAGCGTGGAAGAGGCTCACACCCAGATCGTCGACCAGGTGGTGGAAGTGGACGAAAAGCTGATGGAACTCTACCTGGAACAGGGTCAGGAACTCGATCCCAAACAGCTGCACGATCCCTTCGAAGAGGCACTGCGCGAAGGCCACCTGATTCCGGTCTGTTTCTGCTCGGCCACCACCGGCGCCGGGGTGGGCAAACTGCTGGATGTCTTTGAGCGCCTGCTGCCCAACCCCATGGAAGGCAACCCGGTCAACTTCCTGCGCGGCGACAGCGATCCCGAGATCTTCCAGGCCGAGCCATCCGTCGACAAACATGTACTGGCGCATGTCTTCAAGGTGACCAGCGATCCCTTCGTCGGCAAGATGGGCGTGTTTCGCATCTACCAGGGGCGCATCACCAAGGAGAGCCAGCTCTACGTGGGCGAAGCGCGCAAGACCTTCAAGGTGGGCCACCTCTTCAAACTCCAGGGCAAGGAGCATATCGAGATCGAGGACGGTATTCCGGGCGATATCTGTGGTGTGGCCAAGGTGGAGGAGATCGAATTCGACGCCGTACTGCATGACGATCAGGGCGATGCCAAGGTCCACCTGGAACCGATGGCGTTTCCCCAGCCCATGCACGGCCTGGCGCTGGAGACCGAGACCCGCAACGACGATCAGAAACTCGGCAAGGCGCTGCAGATGCTGTCGGCCGAAGACCCCACGCTGCATGTGGAGCGTTCACCGCAGACCAACGAGATTGTGGTGCGCGGACTGGGTGAGCTGCACCTGCGTGTGTTTCTCGAAAAGGTGAACAACCGTTACCACGTCACGGTCAGGACCAAGCCCCCACGGATCGCCTACCGGGAGACCATTACCGCCACGGCGGAGGGCCACCACCGCCATAAAAAACAGACCGGCGGCGCTGGACAGTTTGGCGAGGTCCATCTGCGCATAGAACCCCTGGAGCGCGGCGCCGGTTTCCAGTTTGCCAATGCCGTGGTCGGAGGTGCGATCCCGGGACAGTTCATTCCGGCCGTGGAAAAAGGCGTCCACCAGATACTCGAGGGCGGGGCGATCGCCGGCTACCCCCTTCAGGATGTGAAGGTGACCGTCCATGACGGCAAGTACCATTCCGTGGATTCCAAGGAGGTGGCCTTTGTCGCCGCCGGCAAAAAGGCCTTTCTGGATGCCATCAGCAAGGCTCGCCCGGTGGTGCTGGAGCCCATCGTCAGGATGGAAATCACGGTGCCTGCGGAGAATGTGGGCGATATCACTGGCGATCTGGCCACCCGCCGTGGCCAGGTGAACGGCACCGACATCGCCAGCGGTGGGATGACCGTCATCAGCGGCATCGCACCGCTCGCCGAGTTGAACGACTTCCAGTCGCGCCTGAAGAGCCTGACCGGCGGTGCGGGGGCCTATGCCGTGGAGTTCAGTCATTACGAGCCCGTGCCGGGCAACATCCAGCAGGAGATCGTCTCGCAGTTCAAACGTCACGACGACGATTGAGGGACCCAAACCGGGGCGCGCGTCACATTTGCCGCCCCGGATGCCGTCGCTTTCTGCCGTTTATCAATTTGCACCTCTTGCGTTAAGAACACGACAAGATTCACCGACTACGCTCCGCTCAGTTACACGAGAGGAGTACTCCAAATGGGACAGGCGAATCACAATTCCAACCAGGGGTTGTTCAGGGGTGTGGCCATGCTGGCCATCACCGTGTTTACAGTCGGTTACGGCAGTACGGTGCTGGCCGAAGAGGAATCAGCCATCGCCCGCGGCGGACTGCTGTACGACAAGTGGTACAAGGTCACCGGGGCGGCCGAACCGAAGCAGCCCCACCCGCTCTATCCGAGCGACAAAAAATACGCGTCCAAAGCCGACGCCAACTGGCGCTGCAAGGAGTGCCATGGTTGGGATTACCGGGGTAAGGACGGCGCCTACGCGAGCGGCAAACACCACTCCGGAATTGTCGGCATCTCCGGCATGAGCGGTGCGGACACCGCCAAGGTTGCCGCTGTGCTCAAGGACGGTAAACACGGGTTCGGCAAGGTGCTGAGCGATGGCGACATACAGGATCTGGCACTGTTTGTGAGCAAGGGCCAGGTGGACATGGACCGCTACATCGATCGCAAAACCAAGGCACCCAAAGGCGATGCCGCCAAAGGTGCCGCCTACTTCAATACGGTCTGCGCCCGTTGCCACGGCATGGACGGCACGCAACCCAAAGAGATGCCCCCACTCGGGAGCCTGATGGGCAATCCCTGGGAAGTGATGCACAAGATCCTCAACGGACAGCCGGACGAAAACATGCCCGGTCTGCGTGCATTCGACCTCCAGATCACAGCTGACATTCTGGCCCATATCACCACGCTGCCCAAGAAGCGGTGATTCCGACCGGTCGATCCGCGACCTGTCGCGGATCGACCCTCCCAACTCCCAATCAGAACAATTCGGGAACCCTGCATGGCTGCGAAAAAGACTCTGCTGATCACGCTGTTGGTCGGCACCACATTCGGTATTGTCTTCTGGGGTGGATTCAATACCGCGGTCGAATATACCAATACCCTGGAGTTCTGCATCTCCTGCCACGAGATGGAACAAAAGGTGTACCGGGAATATCAGGACTCCACCCATTTCAAGAATGCCTCGGGGGTGGGCGCGGTCTGTGCCGACTGCCACGTACCCCGCGCCTGGGGCGCCAAGATGTGGCGCAAGATCCAGGCCAGCAACGAACTCTGGCACAAGCTGGTGGGCACCATCGATACGCCTGAAAAGTTCGAGGCCAAACGGCTGGAACTCGCTGAGCGGGTCTGGGCCACCATGGAAGCGAATAACTCGCGGGAGTGCCGCAACTGCCACGCCTACGAACGCATGGACTTCCACAAACAGGCGCGACGCGCGCAGGAAAAAATGGAGACCGCCCTGCAGGAGGGCAAGACCTGCATCGAGTGCCACAAGGGCATCGCGCACAGCCTGCCTGAGGATATGGAACGCGACGACTGAGCCGGCTCGCGGCGGCGGATCAGCCCCGGGTCACGGCAGCCATCCGCCGACCGCCTGTACCGGCGCGGGATCGTCGCCCCGACTGACCCAGGCGGCGAGCGCCATACGGGCTGCACTGGCGTCACTCAATGCCGGCCACGCCAGTTCGGCGCGGCCGGCTCCATCCAGTACGGCGGTGCTGTAACCCAGCACGACGAAGTCGTCATGCAGCTCCTTGCCGGCATTCTCGCCGCCACCCACCGGGGTAACCAGATTAAAACCGAGCACCACAAGATGGGCGGTCAGGTGAGGGCCGGGCGCAAATTCCACGGCCACCGTCGCTCCCGGACTGCCGCTTGCCACCAGCTTCCCGACGCCCGGCCCGCTGCTCAGATCAGGGGCGCGATTCCAGAAATAGCTGCGCCACTCCCTGCCCTTCACCACGAAACCCGGCGTGTAGACACCGGACGTCCCACCGCTTTGCCGATAGGCCTGTTGCCGCGCGGTGAACGCCGGCCGGGCAAAGCGGTCGCGCCACCCGAGGTGGTCCCAGTAGTCCACATGGAACGCCATGGGCACCAGGTCGCGCCACAAGGTTTCGGACTGCAGCAATCCACTCAGCCACCGATCGGCCGGGGGACAACTGCTGCAGCCGTGCGAGGTAAACAGCTCCACCGTGGCCACCTGGCGCTCGCCACTGGACAGCCGGAAGGTCTCACCGGCCGACGTCGGTGCCCATACCGCCGCCAGCAGGAAAAAAGCTGCGATTCGCATACCCGCCTCCCTTGTCGGAGATTGTGATCGACCTGGACACCTTGCCACGGCCGGGTAGCCAAAATCCTCACACAATGGTCACAAATTGCGGATGGTCGCGAATGGAGGCCGAATCCGGGTTCATTGTCTACACTTTGCTCACAACCTGCATGCATGCGGACTTGCAGGGCAACAACACCATTCCAGGGAGCGGAGGGATTGGAATAAGTCAAACCGGATCTGAGAAACGATCGTGCGACATCTGGCAGCCTTACTGCTTTCCATCTCGCTGTCCATCAGCAGCAGTGCCGCCATGGCCAAGGAGCTGCGCCTGGGCGTCTACAACTTCATGCCGCTGGTAGGCAACGGTGCCGACAACCAGGGCGAAGGGCTGTTTGTCGAGGTGTTCCGGCATATCGCCGATCTGGAGGGCTGGGAGCTCAGTGTGGTGCCGGGTACCTGGGCGGAAAACCTGGATCGCCTGGAGCGCGATGAGATCGACGTGCTGGCCGGCATCGCCTACTCACCGGAACGGGCACAACGTTTCGACTTTACCCAAAGCTACCTTTTTCTCGACTGGGGACTGGTCTACCAACCGGTCGGCGGAACCATCGAGAACATACTGGACCTCAGCGGCAAGCGGATTGCCGTACTCGACGGCAGTATCTATACACAGGGATTCCAGGCCCTGCTGGACCAGTTTGGCATTCAGGCCGAACTGATCGTCATGCAGGAGTATGAAGCCATATTCCGGGCGATATCGGAGAAGATTGTCGACGCCGGGATCAACGCCCAACTCTACGGGCAGAAACTGGCGGATCGCTATACCGCCGCCGCCACCCAAATCTATTTCACGCCTGTAAAAATCCGGTTCGCCGTGCGCAAGGGAACCTTCGGCACCCTGTTGGGCGCGATCGACCGCCAGGTGGGCGGCATGAAGGCAGACCCGAATTCCTATTACCACCAACGACTCCGATTCTGGCTCGATCAGCACGGAGGCTCCGGATTGCACCACATCCCCGAGTGGCTGCAGTGGACCCTGCTGGTGGCGGGTGCGATCTTTCTGGCTACGCTGATTCTGCTCAAGATCCTGCAGCGCCGGGTACGCTCCGGCCACCAGGCGATCCAGGAGAGCGAGCGGCAGTTCCGTGAACTGGTCGAGCTGAGCAAGGATCTGATCACCCGGATCGACACTGACGGCAGGCTCATCTATTGCAACCATATGGCCAACCTCTTTTACGGCTTGCCACCGGAGGACTGCATCGGCAGACCCGCGTTTGATTTCATTCATCCGGATGATCGGGAACGGACGGCGCGGGCATTCAAAGAGTGGCGCAAGTCCACCGACGGATTTTTCGAGTTTGAAAACCGGCATGTCACGCCGCAAGGTCACACCTACCACCTGCAATGGCGGGTAACCGCCACCCGCGACAGCAATGGTGCCATCCGGAGCTTTGTGGGCACTGCCCGCGACATCACCGCCCAACACCTGAACAAAACCAGAATCGAAGCTTCGGAGAGCTATTTCCGCACCATTTTCAGCGCAGCCATGCTGCCCATGGCCATCGCCGAAGCCGAAACCGGGTTGATCATTGATTGCAACACGGAATTCTGCCGACTGATAGGGCGTGAACGGAGCAAAATTATCGGCATGTCACAAAAGGATCTCCATCCCGATGTGCCTGATCACCGAGAGGTGAGTGACGAGTTTAATCAGCAGCGCGCGGAAAACGCACCAAGCGTTGTCAGAAGCCGGATCATCACCGCCTCGGGTGCCTTGCGCGACGTGGAAATCAAAGCCGGGCGGATAGAACTCAAAGGAAAACAGTGCCTGTTCGGGATGTTCAATGACATCACCGACCGCGTGCAAGCCGAACGCCAACTGCGCCTCGCGCAGAAGATGGAGGCGGTGGGACAAATGGCTGGCGGTGTTGCCCATGACTTCAACAACATTCTCGGCGCCATCATGGGGCGCGCTGAACTCTCGCTGATGCGCATCAACAACACCGCCCAGCTGACAGAAAATCTGAAGGCCATTCTTACCAGCAGCGAACGCGCCAAGAAGCTGGTCCGCGAACTCCTATCTTTCAGCCGGCGCACCCCCATGGACACCATACCGGTGAAGGTCGAGGAGATCGTCAAGGAGGTATTCGACATGGTGCGCGCCACCACGCCGGCGACCATCGATCTGCATCTCCAGGTGGAGGCCTCGGATCTCTGTGTGCAGGCCGATCCGACACTTCTGCACCAGATCCTGATGAACCTGATGGCCAATGCAGTACATGCAATTGAAACCGATACCGGCAAAATCGATATCGAGCTGACGGAAATGATGGCCACAAACCACGAACAGCCTCACGAACCAGCTGTGCCGTCGGTCAGGATCATGGTGAGGGACACCGGGGTTGGCATGTCCCCGGAGCTGCTGCCCCGTATTTTCGAACCCTTTTTCACTACGCGGGACTCGGGCAAGGGTACCGGTCTTGGGCTGTCGGTGGTGCACAACATTGTGCGCGAAATGGGTGGCTTCATCGAAGTGGCATCCAAACCGGACCAGGGAACCACCTTTTATGTCTACCTGCCGCTCAGCCGGGAGGGCGGTGAGCCGGAAATCGAGGCGCAAGACGAAAACGACAGCCTGCCTCGGGCCAACGGCCTGGTCCTGATTGTGGATGATGAAGAGACCCTGTTGAGCGTCAGCCGCACCTTCCTGGAGACCATCGGCTGCACAGTGGAGACCACCACCGACCCGCTCGAGGCGCTCGCCTGGGTCAATGATCCGGACAAACCCATTGATCTGCTGATCACCGATCTCTACATGCCCCGCCTCAGCGGGCGTGAGCTCTGCCGCCGGGCACAGGAGATGCGTCCTGATCTGCCGGTGATCCTCTGCTCCGGCTACACGGACGAACCACCGTCCAGGAACGAAGCGGGCCAGCCCAACTACCGTTTCCTGCACAAGCCCATCTCCTTTGCCACCCTCACCAAAGAGGTCGCCACCATCCTCCATGCCCGGGGGGTACCCAGTTTCCTGCGGAGCCAATCGCGCGGGCCGTGATAGCATAGGGCGCTTTCAGACGCCCATGAACCACAGCCCTTGAAAATTCGCATACCCCATTTTCGCGATGCCCGTGTGCTGGTGATCGGCGACATCATGCTCGATCGCTATTGGCACGGTGCAACCAACCGGGTCTCGATGGAGGCCCCGGTACCCATCGTCCATGTCCAGCAGCTGGAAGACCGCCTCGGCGGCGCCGGGAACGTGGCGCTCAATATTTCCGCGCTGGGTGCCGCGGCAACGGTGCTCGCCGTCACCGGCAGTGATGAGGCGGGCGCCACCCTCCAGGAGCTGCTGAACGGCGCCGAGATCGACTCGCTGCTGGTCCGCGACCCGTCGGTCCCCACCATCACCAAACTGCGCATCATCAGCCGCCACCAGCAGTTGCTGCGCATGGACTTCGAGCAGGACCTGCGCGGGTGTGACGATACGGCGCTGATCAACCGCTTCCACCAGCAGTTGGACCAGTGCGATGTGGTGGTCTGTTCGGATTACAACAAGGGCACCC
>JBNLBB010000064.1:0-14722 GCA_050302415.1 Gammaproteobacteria bacterium
CACGGGGATCGACCAGTGCCACATAGCGCCGGAGCAGGCCCCGTTCACGCAGCGCCTTTTCCCGCCGCCAGCAGGCGGCCGTCGAGATTCCCACCAGATCCGCCAAATCCTGGTTGCTGATCCTTCCCTGCTGCTGGAGGATGGTCAGAATTTTCCGGTCGATGCGGTCGACTTCGACAGACACGCAATATCCTTTCTATATTTATTGTAATTACGCAATATTATTACTCTTCTCACCCTCTAGGAAAGATAAATAGAAAGCACCTTTCTCCTGTCTAACCCTACAATCTGAAGCACCGAATCTCCTCGGTATTCAATCCCAGCCGGCACAGACCGGGCACAGGAGGGTCAAGATGAGCCACACCGAGCTGCTCGACAGTTACCAATTGGACGACCGCTATTTGCGCGACACGGGACGGGTCTTCCTGACCGGGACCCAGGCGCTGGTCCGCCTGCCACTGATGCAGCGGGCGCTCGACCGGCAGGCCGGGCTGAATACCGCCGGCTTTATCAGCGGCTATCGCGGTTCACCGCTGGGCGGATACGACCAGGCCCTGTGGCAGGCACGCGACCTGCTCGATCGCAACCAGATCCGCTTCCAGCCCGGGGTCAACGAGGATCTGGCAGCCAGCGCCATCATGGGGACCCAGCAGATCGAGAACGACCCCCATCGCACCGTCGACGGTGTGTTTGCGATCTGGTACGGCAAGGGCCCGGGCATCGACCGCTCCGGCGACGCGCTGCGCCACGGCAACGCCATGGGCAGCTCCCCGCACGGTGGCGTGCTGGTGGTCGCCGGCGATGACCACGGCGCTGTCTCTTCCAGCTTTCCTCACCAGTCTGATGTGGCATTCATGGCCTGGATGATGCCCACCCTCAATCCGGCCACCATTGCCGAGTACTTGAGCTACGGGCTGTACGGCATTGCCCTGTCACGATTCTCCGGCACCTGGGTCGGGTTCAAGGCCATTTCGGAAAGCGTGGAAAGCGGCGTCTCCCTGGTGCTTCCGCCGCCTCCCCAGTTCCGGATACCGGCCGATTTCACCCCGCCGCCGGGAGGCCTGCACCAGAAACTGCCTGAACTCCCCGGCACCTATGTGGAAGAGAGACTCCAGGCCAAGATCGCAGCGGTCAGAGCTTTTGCCCACGCCAACCCCCTGGACTACACCGTTTTCGGATTGAGGGACGCCCGCTTCGGGATGGTCACCACCGGCAAAGGTCATCTCGATGCCATGGAAGCACTGCGCCTTTTGGGGATTGACGAGAGCAAGGCGCGCGAAATCGGGATCGATGTCTATAAGGTCGGGATGGTCTGGCCGCTGGACGTGGCGGGCATCAAACGTTTCCTTGCGGGCAAGGAGGAGTTCCTGGTAGTCGAAGAGAAACGGGGAATCATCGAGAGCGAACTGAAGGAGTCCTTCTATGATTACTCCGGCAACAAACCACACTACATGGTGGGAAAATTCGACGAAACCGGCCAGCCGCTGGTGCCCTGGACTGGCGAACTGAGCCCCACCCTGCTGGCGCCCATTATTGCGCAGAGAATTCAGCGGGTGTTTCCGCATCTCGACTTCACCCGGCAACTCGCAGCGCTCAGGGAGGCCCGGGTGGAGTCCAAACCGATTATCGGCGTCAGCCGTACCCCCTACTTCTGCTCCGGCTGTCCGCACAGCAGCTCTACCCACGTACCGGACGGCAGTGAAGCCCAGACCGGTATCGGGTGCCATGTGATGGCAGCCTGGATGGATCGCAATACCACCGGGACGCTGTTCCAGATGGGCGCCGAGGGGGTCAACTGGGTCGGTCGCTCACCGTTCAACGGTAACCGCCATATCTTCCAGAACATGGGGGAAGGCACCTACTTCCACTCCGGGCTGATGGCCATCCGCCAAGCCGTTGCTGCCAAAATCAACATCACCTACAAGATTCTGTACAACGATGCGGTGGCCATGACCGGCGGGCAGCCGGTGGACGGGCAGTTGAGCGTGCCGATGATCGCCCAACAGGTGCGCGCAGAAGGGGTGCAGCGCATTGCGCTGGTGGCCAGGTATCCGGACACCTACATCGGCGACGGCTCTCTGCCTACCGGCACCACGCTCCACGCCCGCGAAGAGATCGATGCCGTGCAGCGGGAACTGCGTGAGGTACCGGGCACCAGCGTCCTGATCTATGAACAGACCTGCGCCACCGAGCTGCGCCGTCGCCGCAAACGGGGCAAAGCCGAGGTGCCGGCGGAACGGGTGTTCATCAACGAACTGGTATGCGAGGGGTGCGGTGACTGCGCGGTGCAGTCCAACTGCCTGTCGGTGGTTCCCGTCGACACCCCGTTCGGCCGGAAAAAGCGCATAGACCAGTCCACCTGCAACGTGGACCTCTCCTGCCTGAAGGGGAACTGCCCCAGCCTGGTGACGGTGACAGGCGTGCAGCTGCGCCGCCCCGAGTCGGCTGGATTGAGCGAAGCCGTCCGGGCTCGCATTGAAGCACTCCCGGCGCCCGACGTTCAGCTGCATGCCCAAACCCACGACCTACTGGTGACCGGCGTTGGCGGCACCGGTGTGGTGACCGTCGGAGCGCTGATCACCATGGCTGCCCATCTGGAAGGTAAAGGTGCCAGCGTGCTCGATTTCATGGGATTCGCCCAAAAAGGCGGCGCGGTTCTCGGCTATGTCCGCCTGGGGCGCACCCCGGCGGACCTTCACCAGAGCCGGATCGACAGCGGCATGGCGGACAGCTGGATCGCCTGCGACCTGGTGGTCGCGACCTCGCCCAAGGCCATGGCCACGCTCAAACGCAACACCACGCGCATCGCCGCCAGCACCTCCATGATCCAGACCGGCGATTTTCTGCGCCACCCGGATGCCGATATCGGCAACACAGAGAGGCTCACCACGCTGGCCCGGGCCGTAGGCGAAGGCAATCTGACCGAACTCGACGCATCCACCTATGCGCTGAAGTTGATGGGCGACACGGTGTTCGCCAACATCATGACCCTGGGCTTTGCCTGGCAGCAGGGGCTGGTCCCCGTCTCCAGGGAGGCGCTGGCGCGCGCCATCGAACTGAACGGCGTCGCCATTAAGGCCAACCAGGCCGCTTTCCAGTGGGGGCGGCTGCTGGCAGTTGACCCCGATTTTGTCCATGTGCAGGCGGGCACCACCCCGCAACCGGCCGAGACCCTGGAACACGCCATCAACCGACGCAGAGATTACCTGGCCGAATACCAGGATGCAGAACTCGCCGAACGATATGCGCAGGCAATACAGACCATCAGGGCGCGCGAGGCGTCTGTCGCCGTGAATGACCTGGCAGTGACGGAGATGACAGTCAAACTCTATTTCCGGCTGCTGGCCCATAAGGACGCCTACGAGGTGGCGCGTCTTTTTGTTTCTCCGGGATTTGCAGAGAGTGTGAATGCCAGTTTCAGTGGCACGCCCAGGATCAACTATCACCTGGCTCCGGGCGCCCTGTTCGGCAGGCCGGGCAGCCGGCTGACCAAGCGTCGCTATGGTGCGTGGTTCCGACTGCCACTCAGAATACTGGCCTCGCTCCGCCCCCTTCGGGGCACCTGGATCGATCCGTTTCGTCACACCCCTGAAGCCGCAACCCAGCGCGAGCTGTTGGCGCAGTTCGAAACGCTGTTGGCGTTTGCATCCAATCAGATGACCGCCGCCAATCGAGCCGGGATTCTGGAGCAGATTTCCGTCTTTGCCGGGGTGCGCGGATTCGGATCGATTCGCGAGTCGGCCGCCCGCGAGGCACTGAAACGCCTGGAGATGCTGCGCAAATCCGCGAGTGCTGCTAAGGTAGCGCCTGCTCCGGGCCCCAAGGCTCAGGCGACTTCATCCTAAGGCAGATTTGGCGGCAACCAGGCCGCGGAGAGAGACCCATGTTCGAGACGCTCAAGGCACTTCCACCCGATCCCATACTCGGCCTGATGGCCGCGTTTCGCCAGGACAACAATCCGAAAAAGATCGACCTGGGCGTCGGCGTCTACAAGGATGAGCAGGGCAACACACCGGTGATGCAGGCGGTCAAGGTGGCCGAGGAGCGCCTGATGGCCGCAGAGACCACCAAGAGCTACGTGGGTCCCGCTGGCGAACCGGGATTCAACGCCGGCATGCTCAACATGCTGTTCGGCGCCGACCACAGCGCCCTTAAGGCCAACCGGATCCGGGGCGTACAGACTCCCGGCGGTTGCGGTGGATTGCGGGTCGGGGCGGAACTGGTGAAACGCGCCAAGCCGGACGCCACCATCTGGGTGAGTAACCCCACCTGGGCGAACCACATTCCCCTTATGGGCAATGCCGGCCTCGCAATCAAAGAGTATCCCTACTTCGATGCCAGGAACTCCCGCATCGATTTCGACCCCATGATGAGCACCCTGGCCACCGTGCCGGCCGGCGATCTGGTCCTGCTTCACGGCTGTTGCCACAACCCCAGCGGCGCGGATCTGAACCGGGAACAGTGGCAGGCAGTGGCCGATCTGGCGGTCAACAACGGATTTGTACCCTTCATTGATACCGCGTACCAGGGATTGGGCGATGGCCTTGAGGAAGACGCCTACGGTCTTCGGTTGGTCGCGGAAAAGGTACCGGAGCTGGTACTGGTTGCCTCCTGCTCGAAAAATTTCGGCCTCTACCGCGAAAGGACCGGCCTGGTTGCGGTGCTCAACACGTCCCCGGAACAGGCCGACGCCACCGCGACCCAGGTGGTCAGCGTGACTCGGGGCAGCTACTCCATGCCCCCGGCGCATGGCGGCTCGCTGGTGGACATGATCCTTCACGACTCCGAGCTCAATGCGATGTGGCAGGCCGAACTCGACGGCATGCGTGACCGCATTAATACACTGCGCCACAAACTGGTCGATGGCATCGCCGCCAAAGGCGTGACCCAGGATTTCAGTTTTATCAAGGAACAGAAGGGAATGTTTTCGTTTCTCGGCATCTCTCCCAAACAGGTCGAGCGCCTGCGCAAGGAGTTCAGCGTCTACGTGGTCTCTTCCAGCCGGGTCAATATTGCGGGCGTCAACGACGCCAATCTCGACTATCTGACCGACGCGATCGCAGCGGTGGTCTGATCGCATAAAGGTGCCGACTGGCCATTGCCGGACGGCGCTTATTCCACCTCTGCAGCTGGTTGCCGCTCTGCGAGCAGCGCTTCCAGGGCATCACTCAGGCGCCCTGCCTCCACCTGCAACGCAGCCAGCTGTTGGCTGTAGTCTCCGCTTCCTTCGGCGCGGAAACGCTTGCTGATTTCGCCACAGCTCTCCTGGAACTGCTCGGCGCCAAAAATTGAGGCGTTACCCTTCAATTGGTGTACCGCATGCACCACGCTGTCGAGATCGCCGGTGTGCAACACCTCTGACAGCTGAGCGACATCGCCCTGCAGTTTTTCGAGAAACATACGCACAATCCGCTCGAAATTCTGCCCCACTTCAAAGCGCAGTTCGGACACCAGATTCATGTTGAGCACCTCTTCGCCAGCTGGTCCGTTGGCGGATAGCTGCTGATCAATCTGATCCTGCCCGATCATCACCTTGCCGTCGCGCCGGCTCAGCAGACGCTCAATGATGGTGAGTACGGTGTAGCGCCTGACGGGTTTGCTCAGGTGAATGTCGCATCCGGCATCGATGGCTTTGCGGGCGTCATCTTTCATGGCTACCGCAGTGAGCGCGGCAATTGGCGTACGCTCCAGTCCGATTTCCTGCTCGTGCTCCCGTATGGCCGCGGCGGCTTCGTAGCCACTCATCTGCGGCATCAGGAGATCCATGAATACCAGATCCGGGTGATGTTTCTTGAAGGCAGCCAACGCCTCCACCCCGTTGTCGGCAAAAAACAGTTCGTGGTTGGTGAATTCCAGATAACTCTGCATCACTGCCTGATTCTCTCGTGAGTCATCGGCCACCAGAATTTTCAGTCGGCCGTGGCGCGCCATCTTCTCGAAAATACCGCTCGGCAAGCCATCTTCCATCACGTCACTGGATTCGGAAACTTCGGACAGCGGCAGGTAAATTTCAAAGTTGAAGGTGGTCCCCTCGCCCGGATGGCTGGTTACCCCAATGGAGCCACCCATCAGGTCGACCAGTTTCCTGCAGATTGCCAATCCGAGGCCGGAGCCCTCCACCGCTGGCACACCTTCCTGCTCGATGCGGTGGAAAGGTTCGAATATGTGGGTCAGAGCTGCCTCGCTCATCCCGATTCCGGTGTCGGCAATCTGGAAGGCAACCCATCCGTCGGGTTTCTGATCCAACCGCAGGCTGACAAAGCCCTCGTTGGTGAATTTCGTGGCATTGCCGAGCAGATTCATCAGCACCTGCTTGAGCCGCTGTTCGTCCCCGTGGACCAGCATTGGCAGTTTGGGATCAAGCCACTGCTCCAGGCGCAACCCCTTTTTTTCCAGGCCCACCGTCTGGATTTCGACCACGGAGCGAACCAGTTCCCGCAAATCGAAGTCGTGAGACTCAAGTTCCAGCTGACCGGTTTCAATTTTGGAGATATCGAGGATGGAGCTGATCAGTGTCAGCAGCGATTCGCCGGCATTTCGCAGCAGGGTTATGTACTTGGCCTGCTTCTCATTCAGTTGGCCATCGTTGATCAGCTCGCTCATGGCCAGGATGACATTGAGCGGGGTACGGATATCGTGGCTGATCATGGCCACAAATTCGGTCTTGGCACGGTCCGCCCGTTCCGCCCTTTCCTTGGCGATGCGCAGGTGTTCCGCCAGCTCACGCTTGCGGGTGACGTCCTGAAAGGAGACCACTGCGGCATACGGTGTTTCACCGTCTCCCCGGTAGATCGGTACCGCATTGCAGTTTAGCCAGATCTTGGCGCCGTCTGGCCGCGCGAATCCGTAGACCTTGTCCCTGATCCGCTCGGCATTGGCAAGACAGAGCGCTGCAGGCAGCTCATCCACCGGGCACTCGCTGCCATTCTCCCGGAACAGCGCGACCTGTTCGCCACGCATCCAGAGTGCGGCCAATTGACTGGGCCGCACCCCCAGTATCCTGGTGGCCGAATCGTTGAATGCCAGAATTGCGCCACCCTTTTCCTGCACCACAATCCCCTCGTTGAGCGCCTCGACCAGGGATCGGTATTTCTCCTCGCTTTCCCGCAGATTGAGCTCCAGCTCCTTGAGTGCGGTCAAGTCCACGCCACCAATGGCCACACTCTTGATCTGTCCCTCTTCATCCTCCACCGGCAGATAGGTCACCCTCAGGTAGCGCCGCCCCTTACCGGCAAAATCAAACCACTGTTCGTAGCTTACCCGCTCACCGGTGAAGGCATCGGCAAAACCGGGCAGGATCACATCCTGGTAGATGTCACGGGGCCAGAAATCGCGGACCGGCTTGCCGAGCATCTCCTCCTGGCTGTGCCCGAAGTAGTCGCAATGCGCGGCATTGACCATGACGAATACCAGGCTGCGGTCAATCCGCGAATAGATATCCCCTGTATTGGAAAGAATCTTGCGAAAACTCTCCAGTTCATCGCGGTTCATCTTCTCCTGGGTGATATCCCTGATCATCCACAGCAGGCGCCGACGTTCCCCAAGGTAGACCACCTGGGACCGGATCTCGACCAGCGGAAATGGACCGATCCCGGTATTGAGGACAGTCTGGATAACCTCCTGCGGCAGGTCGGGATCGCGAATCGACATTTCGCGGAAGTGCTCCGCGGAGATCTCCGGAAAGAAAAGATGGTACCCGCGACCGACGATCAACTCCTCTTTCAATCTCAGCAATTGTCCGCCGTTGCCGTTGATTTCAGTGACGCGTCCGCCGGGATCGAGCAGGAAGATGGCGTCGCCCGCCTGTTCAAACACACTGCGATATTTCTCTTCGCGCTCTACGATCGCCTGCTCGGAGGAGATCTGCAGATCGCGATAGGCCGCATCCAGTTTGATCAGCGCGCGGTTGATCGACTCTCCCAGACTGTAGACCTCGTCCGACCCGCTGACATCCAGACGCAGCCCCTGCGGCTCCTTTTCCATCAGGGTCTTGGCATTGCGTTCAAGTCGGCGCAGACGCCAAGTCAAGCGTTCTCCCAGCAGATAGGACGCCACCGCTGCCAGAGAGATGGCCACCACGCTCACCATGGCGTAGAAAATGGCCAACTGTTCCAGGGCATGGGCCACAAAGGCCGGGTCACTTTTGCCATCCACCCGGATCTGCAGTTGGGATAGCGGCCCTTCTACTGCCACCCGGGCGGTGCGGTGGATGGTTCCGGCAGGTACGGGCGATTCGTTCAGCATCCGGGTCATCCCGGTATCGGTGTCCCGGTAGCCGACATCGAGTTCAGCCACCAGCGGTGAGTCCTCGATTTCTGATTCGGTGCCGGCGGTCATCAGCAGCTCGTTCAGCCAGCAGGTCAGGACGATGGCGCCTATTGGTTTAGTGGACTGTTCATCCAGTATGGCGTGGACCAGCACCACACGGACCCGCCCCTCTACATCGTGGGTATTCACGGTGACCCGACTGGTCTGGAGGGTTCTGGCCAGTTCCGATCCGGCGATCCCCAGAGGGGTATTGCTATGACTGCTGCCAACAATCTTGCCCGCCGCATCCACCAGGTAGAGCACTATTTCGGTATCGGCAATCCGGCTGTAACCGGCAAGAAAGGGGGTGAGATAGTTGGTGCGTACCTGTCGGTCTCGCAGGGCTTTGATGCTCAGCGGATTCGACGCAATGGCGTGCAGCGTATCGGTGATCTCGACAAGTTGAACCCCGATCCGTTCAGCTGTGTCATCGACTATGTGCTGCAGCAGGACCGAGTAGTTCTCCTCCAGCTGCCACTTGGTCTTCAGGTTGATCGCAAAGCCGACCGCCAATGCCAGCACGCTGGTCAGCAATACTGAAGCCAGCGCGAATTTAAGGCTCAGCGAATCGCGAATCGCCCGCAACACCGGTCACCGCCCCTTTGCATGGTCTCTGCCGCACCTCTGAGAATATTGGCACGAAACAGAGCCGGGTTCAGCCTGGCGACATCAATTGACGGTTAGAAACGGAGAAATCCGGGCGCGGCTAGAACCCAACCGCCTCTTTTTCGCGCACCTTTTCGCGGAGAATCTCCTTGAGATCAGACAGTGGTGCCGGTTTCTGGAAAATCTTCACATCGGGCGGAAGGCCACCGCTGTTCTCAATCTCGTCCACTGCAAGTTTGGTCACGGCGACAATGGATACACCAGCGAGCGAAGAGTTCTGGCGCAGGGATTTGATCAGCGCAAAACCGTCCATGCCGGGCATCACCAGATCGGTGATCACGATATCGGGTTTCTTTTGTCCGATTTTCACCAGACCATCAAACCCATCCTTGGCTACCTCAATGATCACCGGTACGCCGCAATTGGCCAGGGAGATCGAGTAGACCTCAGCCAGCACCGCATTGTCATCCACCACCAGAATGGTCAGTTGGGAGCGCTTTTTCTGCTCCTCCTGCTGCCATTTGCGCAACAACTCCTCCAGTGAGTGTTCCGGAATTCGCCGGTGGCCGCCGACGGTTTTCCATGCTTGCAATGTGCCGTTTTCAACCCAGGCCTGTACGGTACTGACAGCGACGCCCAGGATTTTTGCAGCCTGGGCCGTGGTAAAGGTCTTGCCGTTCATTGAGCGATACTCTTGTTTGCATTGTTTGTTTTATTATCGGGCACTTAACCCTGAAAAAAAGTATAGTTCAGCAATCCATCCGCGTCATCGTCAATTTCATCAGTTTCCTCAATTTTCCCAGCAAAACAGTAGAGATTTGGCATTTGTTTAATTGAATTAAATCAATGAATACATATTATTACCGATAATACCTCATCCTCTTCCTAAAAACGGCATGGTGATCGGCAATATCACCGATTCAAGCAGATTGACCCCCTCAGGCATGGTGGCCACCGTTACGAACACCTGCGCAAGATCGTCCGGCTTCATGACCCCTTCCGCATGCGCCAACTCCTCCTTGCCGTCCCAGATCTGAGTTTCGGTATTGCCCGGATGGACAATGGAGGCTGTGATACCAAAGGGTCGTCCGTCCAGCGCCAGGGAACGGGTCATACCCTCGAGGGCGAATTTGGTACTAGTATAGGCGATGGAGTGGGGCCTGGGGGCTTTGGCTGAAATACTGCCCATGTTGATGATGCGCCCCTGTCGCCTCCCTTTCATGACCCGCAGAGCTTCGCGCGAACAGAGGAATGCACCGGTCAGGTTGATTTCCACTACCTGCCGCCAGGTCTCAGCCGACAGTTCATCGGTAGGCGCCCCGGTAAACACCCCGGCGTTGTTGACCAGGATGTCGACCGGACCAAAATGGTACGCGGTACGTTCAAACAAGCGCTGTACGTCGTCCTCCCGGGTGACATCCGCCGCCACCGCCAACGCCCGGCCGCCACCGGACTCAATCTCCGCCACTGCCGCAGCCAACAGCGCCTCGCGCCGGGCTGCCAGCACGACCGACGCACCCACGCGGGCAAATGCCTTGCCGATCGCCAGCCCGATTCCGGAACTGGCACCGGTAATGATGGCCACCTTACCCTTAAGATTGTTCATCGCAAGACTCCCGGATGGATCGCCCGACAGGCATCACCTGTCACTCAATCGGACACAGGGTCTGTTTATACGCCGCAGGGGACACCGCGGCAACGCGGCACGGGAGAAGGTTGGCGCGTCAGGTGCCGTGCTGCAGGAGGAGAGATTTGATTTCCAGCAGATCCAGGAGTTCGATGCGCTTCAACTCGCCACGGGAGACCATTCCCGAATAGTTGAGCACGATACTGTCCTCATATTTGCGGGCCACTTTGCAGGCAAGCTCAAAATTTCTCGCAGCCCCCTCCACCTCCAGGGTAAAGCGCAGGCGCAGCGCCTGATTGCCGCGGAACAGCTCCAGGGTGGCTTCAAACTCGTCAAATTTCAGGCGCGTACTCTCTTCCGTGAAATCCACGAGGCTGCAGGCAATCTCCCGCCCGAGTCCTTCGATGGTCACGATCGCCGGGACCTCGGTCTGGACCCGATGACTGCGCCGCTGGTTGACCATGGCAAACGACTCGAACTGGGGCTCCAGCAGGGCGATGTCCACGTTGGCGTAGTAACCCTCCTTCAGGCGCATGAAGCGGGCGATGGTGGTATCCATGAAGGCCGGAATTTCATCCCTGTTGTAGGAGACAAGGCTGATATTGTTGCCGCGACTGAACAGCCCCCGCTTGCCGAGATCTGCGCGACTGCTGTAGTCCCACTTCTTTTCGTCCGCGCCCGGGTGCGGAACCACCAGGTAAAAATTGACCAGTCGGCTCAGACGCTTCTCTTCGCCGTTGATGGTGAGCAGCACCCTGGGCCCCTGTTCGCCCTGGTCGACCCGGATCTCCTCTTTGGAAAAGACAAACAGATTGTTCACGCAGTAGCCCAGAACAAGGGTGGGCATCTGGTTGGCCTTCTGGAACTCCGGGTAGTAGGAGACCTTGCGGGATATGGGAAAGTGCTCCAACAGCGGCGCCAGACGGGTGGCGATTTGCGCCGGGCCTTCGGCCGCGGTCTCCTCCGCCGCGTCGGTCGGCAGACGGCTGAAAATTTTGGAAAACGAATCGACCATTGCCAGACTCTCCACGCACCAACCAACCCACCCACACGGGATACCCCTTATCTGAGTGTAACGGCTAAACCGGGAAACTCTTAAGCGGCAGGCAGCCTTCTATACATTTACCTGCCAAATGGTTTTATTGGAATAATTAATTTAATTAATGGTCTCCGGCTGACTATGATGACCCACTGAGCCGAGCCTCCACACCCCCGAGGAACCACCATGAGCGAAGATTCCGACCAGCTGCTGCGCACCCCCCTGTTCGAACTCCACCAGGAACTGGGCGCCAAGCTCGTCCCCTTCGCGGGCTACGCCATGCCCGTTCAGTATCCGCTGGGAATATTGAAGGAGCATCTGCATACCCGCGACCAGGCAGGGCTCTTCGATGTATCGCACATGGGTCAGGTCAGGGTGTCGGGTGAGCATGCGGCCTCGGCCCTGGAGTCGCTGGTCCCTATGGACATCCGGGGCCTGGGCCTCAACCAGCAGCGCTATTGCCTGTTCACCAATCCCGAAGGCGGGATTCTGGATGACCTGATGATCACCCGCGCCGAGGACCATTTTTTCGTGGTGGTCAATGCCGCCTGCAAGGCACAGGACCTTGCCCATATGCAGAGCGCCATCGGAGACCAATGCCTTATCGAACCTCTGGAGGACCGCGCCCTGCTCGCACTTCAGGGGCCTGCCGCCGGCGCAATTCTGGCCGATTGGGCACCGCAGTCCGCGGACCTGGTGTTCATGACCGCCGCATCCGTAGAACTGGATGGCGTGCCCTGTTTCATCACCCGTTCCGGGTATACCGGTGAGGATGGATTCGAAATCTCGGTGCCCGCTGCTGCTGCCGTCCAGATTGCCCGCAAACTGCTTGCTGATCCGCGGGTGCAGCCCATCGGTCTGGGCGCGCGCGACTCCTTGCGCCTGGAGGTCGGGCTCTGTCTCTACGGCCACGATATCGACACCAGCACCACACCGATCGAGGCGGGACTCACCTGGTCAATCCAGAAAGTCCGGCGTGCAGGTGGCGAACGGGAAGGCGGTTTCCCTGGAGCGGAAGAGATTCTGGCTCAAATGGCCGGCGGTGTAAGCCGTAAACGGGTGGGTATCCTGCCGCAGGGCCGGGCTCCGGTGCGGGAAGGTGCACCGATCCTGGATGCGCAGGGACAGGCCGTGGGCCAGGTCACCAGCGGCGGTTTCGGTCCATCGGCCAACTCGCCGGTGGCCATGGGCTATGTCACAACCGAACACGCCAACCCCGGCACCAGTCTGTTTGCGGAGGTACGCGGTAAGCAGCTGCCGGTGATGGTTGCGAAGATGCCATTTGTTCCACAACGTTATTACCGAGGATAGGGATATGAGCAAACGCAGATATACCGAAGATCACGAGTGGATTGAGCTCGACGACCACGGCATCGCCACCGTGGGCATTACGGACTACGCCCAGGAGCAGTTGGGTGACGTGGTGTTCGTGGAACTGCCCGAGATCGGTGAATCCTTCGATCAGGGTGCAGACGCGGCGGTGGTCGAATCCGTCAAGGCGGCGGCGGATGTCAAAATGCCAGTTGCCGGCTCGGTGACCGCCACCAATGGCGCCCTGCTCGACAGCCCGTCACTGATCAACGAATCGCCGGAATCCGAGGGCTGGTTCCTGAAAATCACCCCTGCCGACCCGGAGCAGTTGGATGATCTGATGGACGGTGACGCCTACAGCACCTATCTCAGCGATCTGAAGGGCTGACTGGTCACTTGCGCGCGCGGCGGTGCGCGCCGTAGGTGATCCCCGATGAGATGTGTTCGACCAGGCGCAACAGCGCCTGGGAGGCCTTTGCCTTGTGGTAGTGAAGTGCCAGTTCCACCCCGCCCAACGCCGGTAACTCATCGGGCATATCCAGGATCTTCAAACTCTCCGGCACCGTGCTGCGCGGCAGGACGGTGATCCCCAGGCCGGCGGTCACGCCAGCCTTGATGGCCCCGAAACTGGGGGTGGTATAGGCGATGCGGGCCGCGATCCCGGCCCGTTCCAGCACCGAGAGCAGCCGCTCCCGGTAGACACTGCCTTTGGGCTCCACAATCAGGGGCAGGGGTTTCTGGTGGCTGGTCTGGTGCGCCGGACTGCCCACCCACACCAGATCCTCCTGCCACACCTCGGTCAGGTGCTGCGGCGCACTCTCCTTGTGCAGAATGAACACCAGATCGAAATCACCCCGCTTGTGCATGGCCAGCAGGTTGACGCTCAGATCGCAGTCCACCTCCAAGGTGACGTTGGGATGGGACTGGGCGAACTGGCCGAGCACCACCGGCAGAAAGGAGTGGGCGTACTCGTTGGGGATTCCAAGCCGGACGTTACCTTCGATTTCAGGCTGCGAAAGCTTCACCAGCACCTCATCGTTGAGCGACAGGATGCGCTGGGCGTAGTCAAACACCACCCCACCCCGCTCACTCAAACTGAGCACCCGTCCATCACGCTGAAACAGGGCCGTGCCCAGCAGCTCTTCGAGTCGCTTGACCTGCAGGCTGACGGCCGGCTGCGAGCGGCCCAGCAGATCGCCAGCCCGCGTAAAACCGCCGGTCTCCGCCACAGTGACAAAGGTACGCAGCAAGTCGGTGGGCAGATTTTTCATGGCCAGAACAACTATTAATAGAGGCAATGGATTTATTTTAAGAATAAATTTCCCAAATGAATACAAGCTGTTTAAGGTGCACCATGCATTGACCTCTGCACAGTTAGGCCCCTGATCAACGAGCCCGGAGTACCCCATGCCTGATTCCCGCCCCTCGATGCGCGATCTGCAGCAACACGATGCCTTCGTCGGACGCCATATCGGTCCCCGCGAATCGGACCAGCGGGCGATGCTCGCTGCACTTGGCTGCGATTCCATGGACGCACTCGCTGCCAAAGTGGTACCCAACGCCATCCGCGACCTTCGCCCACTCGCCCTGGATGAGAGCTGCACCGAAGAGCAGGCGCTGAGTGATCTGCGCCGCCTAGCCGACCGGAATTCCGTATTCAAATCGTTCATCGGCATGGGTTACTACGGAACCCACACCCCTCCGGTTATCCTGCGCAACGTCATGGAAAACCCGGCCTGGTATACAGCCTATACCCCCTACCAGCCGGAAATCTCCCAGGGCCGCCTGGAAGCGATGCTCAACTTCCAGACCATGGTCTGCGACCTTACCGG
>JBNLBB010000065.1:0-237 GCA_050302415.1 Gammaproteobacteria bacterium
GTCCCGAGGTGGTGGCGAGCCAGATCGAGGAGCTGGGGCTGAGCATCAAACCGGGCACCGACTTCGAGCTGCTGGACCCGCAGGACAACGAGCACCTGGAAGAGAGCTGCCGGGCCTATCACCGGATCACCGGCAGAAGGGGCGTCTCCGTGGCCGAGGCCGCGGCGCTGGTGCGCGGAACCAACACCGTGCAGGGAGCACTGCTGGTGCGCCGGGGCATCGCCGAAGGGATGATCT
>JBNLBB010000065.1:247-14586 GCA_050302415.1 Gammaproteobacteria bacterium
TGGGCGCTTTCGCCGGCACATGGACCGGGTGCAGCAGATCATCGGCATGGCCGAGGGGATCACCGACATGTCGACGCTGGTGGCGCTGATCCTGCCCACGGGGACCTACTTCATCTGCGACACGCACGTGACGCCGGAGCCCACGGCCGAGGAGGTGGCGAGCATGACGCTGCTGGCGGCCGATGAGGTCAGGCGCTTTGGCCTGGAGCCCAAAGTGGCGCTGCTCTCGCACTCCAGCTTCGGGAGTTACGACACGCCGAGCGCCTTAAAGATGAGCCGGGCGCGGGAGATTCTGGAACAGGCCGCGCCGGACCTGGAGGTGGACGGGGAGATGCACGCCGATGCGGCACTCTCGGAGACGATCCGCCGCGGGGCGTTTCCCGACAGCCGGCTCAAGGGCAAGGCGAACCTGCTGGTGATGCCCAATGTGGACGCGGCGAACATCGCCTACAACCTGCTGAAGATGCTCGGTGGCGGGGTGCACGTGGGGCCGATCCTGATGGGGGCGAACAGCCCGGTGCATGTGGTCACGCCGTCGATCACGGTGCGGGGGCTGATCAATATGAGCGCGGTGACTTCGGTTGACATCCAGCGCTCCGAGAAGGAATGACCAATCCGCCGGCGTCCCCGCATCTAAATATGTAAATTCTCAATATTCAATGACTTGATGTTGACCCGCGGTGAACTACATTGAGGGTGTAGTGAGCGCGGCGGTCATCCTGGCACCTGATGGCACGGTCAACGTCTTGAAATATAAAAGATTTTTAAATCAGATTTTTTGGGTATACATATGTGTCGTGCTGGCGGCCGGCGGCAGTGTATTCCTTCTCTCCTACCTCTACGCTGAACAGGCGCATTTCGAGGACTGGAATCAAAAACATGCGTTTGCGCTGACAGAGCAGGTCAACTTGATGCAGCATGAAGTGCGCGAAGTTCGCAATCTGCTGACTACCTTGGTTCGTACCGACACGTTTTCCACACTTCCCTTTGCCAGCTCAGTCGATCCGAAACTCAACGGGCTGCCACCACAGCTGGATCAGGTCAAACGCACCGCTTTTGACCATTTGATGAAGCTCAAGCCCGAAATTTCAGTGCTATTTGTCCTTACCCCTAATGGTGATCACTACATCAGCCATCCCTATGCCGTGCAGCAGAAATTGCGGAATTTCAATCTGTCCGATCGTCACTATTTTCACCTGGCGCGTGGGACCCGACAGCCGACGGTTTCCAACAGTTTTCCGGGTGCCGATGGCCGACTTGCGGTAGTTGTTCTGGTACCGATGATTTCATCGGATTCGACGATCCAGGGCTACCTCGGCGCAGTGGTCCCCCTGGAAAACTTCGCGCGGTTTACGGTCGCCTCCGCTATCTACCCGTTTGACCAGGGGCTGTTGATCGACGCCAACAACCGGCTGATCTCCTCGACTCTGATCCCCCGGGTCAACATCGAAGACTGGCAAAGCCAAACTTCGAATCTGCTCCTCCAACATATCGAGCATGCACCGCCATTCACCGGTCAACCCGGTACGGTATCGCTGCGGGGCAGCTACGGGTATGACTCCTATCTGAAAAGCCAGATGAAGTTCAGCGAAATCAGTTTTGCAGGTGCCGACTACATTGCTGCAGTGGTGAACCTGGAATTTGGATGGCGTTTTGTTCTGCTGGTGGATAGGGCCCGGGTTCACCAGCAACTCATTCAGCAGGCACTCGATATCTCCGCGACCTCCGTCGCCCTGTTGCTGGCGCTCGGACTGTTGGGTTTCGCGCTGATCCATTTCATTGGCCGTCGATGGTTGAGTGAAGACGAGCAGTTGCGGAGGACGGCTGCTTCCACCGAAGAGTTGCTTGAAGAGACCGGTTCCCAGTTTCAGGCGGTACTCGACAATCTGCCGATGGCCCTGTTCCTGAAGGACATGGAGGGGCGAACCCGTCGCATCAACCATGTCTATGCGCAATGGTTCGGTGGTACGGATTTGACTGCCGCCGGCAGCTCCGCTGCAGATCCGATCAACAATCATCCGCAGGCCCATCTTGCAGAATCCCGGGTGCTGGGGGCTGGCGAGGTGGTGACCACGGAGTTTGAGTATGCCGCTCCGGAGCAGGGTGAGCGGGTGTACTACGTCATACGGTTTCCCATATTGGGAAGCGACCGGAAGGTGCAGGGAATCGGTGGCATAGTGCTCGATTCAACCGAACTGCGCGAGGTCTCAGTCCGTCTCGAAGAGGCCGAACTACGGTATCGGGTGGCGGCAGAAGCCGCACACGATGGAATCGTCACCGTGGGACGGAGTGGGCGGATACTGTTTGCCAACCGGGCTTTTTGCCACCTGCTGGGGATGCCGCAGGACGAAGTGATCGCCAAGCGTGCGGATGAACTGTTTGAATCCACGGTGCAACTGGTCGAAGAACCTTGCCAGGGCGCCGTTGTGTCGGCGCCCCAGGAGATGCGACTGAGTTCGGCCACCGGAAAACCGGTGGTGGTGGAGGTGAGCACCGGCCGCTGGAAGGTCCGAAACGAAGCGTTTGCCACCTGCATTGTTCGCGACGTCCGTGAGCGGAAGCGGATGGAATCGAGCCTGTTTCATGCCCAGAAGATGGAGTCAGTTGGTCATCTGACAGGTGGAATAGCCCACGATTTCAATAACCTGCTGCAGGTGATACTCGGCAACCTGGAGATATTGTCACTCAAGCCCCTGGATGACGATGCCCGCCAACATGTGGAGCGCATCCGCCAAGCGGGATTGAAAGGCAGTGTGCTGGTCGCGCAACTCTTGTCCTATGCGCGCAAACAGATTCTTGAACCCCAGGTGCTGGAGCTCAATCAGGCGATATCGGATGTCCAGGCACTGCTGATGAAATCGATAGGCAAGGAGGTCAACATCATGTTTCGCCTGGCACGGGAGAAGTTGCCCGTCGAAGTGGACGTCGCGTTGCTTGAAAGCACGCTGATCAATCTGGTCATCAACGCCCGCGACGCCATGCCGAACGGCGGCGATATCATGATCAGTACCGAACTCCGCCGCTCCACGGGCAGTGTCAACCTCGCCTACGCACATCCCGCAATCCCAGAAGGTGACTATGCGATCATGGAGGTGCGGGACGAAGGTACCGGTATCCCTCCGGAAATACAGGATCGCGTGTTCGACCCTTTTTTTACCACCAAAGAGGTTGGTAAGGGCACCGGATTGGGATTGAGTATGGTATATGGGTTCATCAAACAATCCGGCGGCTTCGTAGAGATCGACAGCCAACCGGACTGTGGAACGACTGTCAGAATTATTTTGCCGTTGGTATCCGCCCAGGCTGGAGCGGACGTGATAAGAACAAAACCGGCCAGGGTCGGGTAGGAAGCGAAGGTTGATTCATACATGAAAAGCATACTGCTCGTTGAAGACGAATCTGAAGTGGCCAACGTGATTGCGGAGTTTCTCCGTGCCAAGGGCTATACCGTGCGCGTCTGCGCCAACGGTCTGATCGGCCTTCAGGCGCTGCGGGAAGAGCGGCCGGACCTGGTCATCACCGATCGGGTGATGCCTGAGATGTCCGGGACCGAACTGCTGCGCAACATCCGTGAGAAGATGCCGGAACTCGATTCTATGCCGGTCATCATCCTCACCGCGCTGCGCGATCGGAGGGATCAGTTCGCCACCGCTGACCTGCATCCCACGCGCTATCTCAAAAAGCCGATTGAACTCGCCGTGCTCGCTGAAGAGGTCAAGGCCTGCCTGGACGAGGAAGCCGGGAAATAGCGCCGGGCTGGGCCGCAACAGGCACACTTTCGGCAACACCCGCGTGCATCCAAATATCCTGACGGAATGCCCGGCAGGATCAATCGTTCCGGTGGGTGCCGTTGATATACTCCGCCCGATAGCCCTTGGAATGACGGAACATGAAACTTCGCCAACTGCAGTACATCGTGGAGGTCGCCAGACACGAGCTGAACATCACAGCTACCGCCGAAAGTCTGTTCACCTCGCAGCCGGGTGTCAGCAAACAGATCCGGCAACTCGAGGATGAACTCGGGGTCCAGATCTTCGAGCGCCGGGGGCGTCAGCTCACCAAAATCACCAAAGAGGGGCAGGCCATCATCGAACTGGCGGAAAAGGCGTTGGGCGAGATCGACACCCTCAAGCAGGCGGCCCAGGAGTTTCGTGATCCGGAGGTGGGCAATATCGCGCTGGCCGGCACCCACACCGTCGCCCGTTACATTTTCCCGCCCGCCGTGCAGGCTTTCTCCAAGCGATTCCCCAGAGTCAATGTGCATATCCACACGGGTACGCCGCTGCAGATTGCCAGCATGGTCAACTCGGGCGATGTCGATTTTGGCATTGCCACCGAATCAATGGAGTACTTCGAGGATCTGATCTCCATTCCCTGCTATCGCTGGCGCAGATCGGTGCTGGTACCCAAGGATCATCCGCTGGTCCGCGAACCCGAACTGACCCTGGAAAATATCGCCCGCTACCCGATCATCACCTATGTGTTCGGATTTGATCAGGGCGCACCGCTGGACCAGGCGTTCAGCCAGCGGGGGCTGCATCCCGAAGTCCATTTTTCCGCGACCGATGCGGATATCGTGAAGGCGATGGTGCGGCTCAACATGGGGGTCGGCATTGTGGCCACTCTGGCGCACGACCCGGACTGGGACACAGATCTCGTGGCGCTCGACGGCTCGCACCTGTTCGAGGTGACCACGGCTCAGATCGTGTTCCGCCGCGACATCTTCTTCCGCAAATACATGTTCGCGTTTCTTACCGAACTGGCACCCCATCTCACGGAGGAGTCCATCGAGACGGCGTTGAATGCGCGCAACCAGGCCCGTTTGGGCGCTCTGTTTGCGGATACGGACATTCCGCTCTATTGAATTCAATCCAATAGAGCGGAGAGAGTTGGTGGAGGCGGCGGGAATCGAACCCGCGTCCGTAAGCCCTCTGCCTTCGGCTCTACATGCTTATCCCAGCCTATTGATTTAACTCCACGCTACCCGACGGGCAGGGAAAACGTGAAGCGATTCCCAAAGGTTTTAGCGGCTTGGCCCGGGACCTGCCTTACCGCGATCTTGTGAGAGATGACACCTGAGTGCTCCGAAGAGCGCTGGACGCACAAGCACGGCTCCAGTCAGATGGCACCCTACCGGGTATTAAGCGGCGAGTGCGTAGTTGTCGTCGTTGGCAACTAATTGGTTTGCAGGTGGATTTACGAGGTAACTGCACCTCGGCATGCACCTAAGGTTTTGCGACCCACGTCGAAGCCAAGTCGCCCCCTGGTGTTGAGGTTCGATAGTCTAGTCGAGCGATGGTTTCATCGCCAGCACTGATTCAGCCGGTTTTGAGCAAACGCTCCTTCTCCCGCTTCCAGTCCTTGTCCTTTTCCGAGGCCCGTTTGTCGTGCAGTTTTTTACCTTCGGCCAGGGCGATTTCCAGCTTGGCGCGTCCCCGCTTCCAGTACATGGCCAGCGGCACCAGGGTCAGGCCCTTGCGCTCCACGCCACCCAC
The DNA here is from genome assembly GCA_050302415.1 of Gammaproteobacteria bacterium. Classification (GTDB taxonomy): domain Bacteria; phylum Pseudomonadota; class Gammaproteobacteria; order JBNLBB01; family JBNLBB01; genus JBNLBB01. The sequence goes on from JBNLBB010000065.1 coordinate 5,743, forward strand.
CAGTTTGTTCAGCTCGTTGCGGTGAAGCAGCAGTTTCCGGGTGCGCAGTGGATCGGGATGGATGTGGGTGGAGGCGGTGGCCAGCGGGGAGATGTGCGCGCCGAACAGAAACGCCTCGGCGTTGCGGATCAACACATAGCTCTCCTTGAGCTGTATCCGTCCTTCACGCAGGCTCTTCACCTCCCAACCCTCCAGCGCGATGCCGGCTTCGAAGGTCTCCAGAATGGTGTAGTCATGCCGGGCCTTTTTGTTGAGGGCGATGGTGCTGCTGCCTGAGTCCTGCTTTTTCTTGGGTTTTGCCATGGGGCGGATTATACGTAAGTGGCCGATTTTGTGGATGGTTATCGGCGATGAGGTTGAGTCTCCCCAAGCTTTTGCCTACGATGTGGCCGCGAATGCCAGGTGCCGGTCGTCGAGCCGGCGCGCCGTGATCCCTGTCAGACAGAGCCCTTAAGGAAAAATCGCACGTGACTCATATTGCGCGCTCCGCGCTTGTGCCCTACCTGCCGGAAGAGATGTTTGCCCTGGTCAACGATATCGACCGTTATCCGGAGTTTCTGCCGTGGTGCTCGGGGGCGCAGGTGCTGGACCGCCAGCACCATCAGATGCGGGCCCGTATAGATCTGGCGCTTTCCGGTGTGCGCAAATCGTTCGTCACCAGCAATCGGCTCCAGCAGGAGAAGATGATCGAAATGCGCCTGGAAGAGGGGCCGTTCAAGCATCTGCACGGATTTTGGCGTTTTGACCGGTTGGGCGATGCCGGCAGTAAAATCTCCCTCGATCTGGAGTTTGATTTTTCAAGCCGGTTGCTGGGTGCGGCCTTCAAGGCCATGTTTCATCAGGTGGCGTCATCCATGGTGGACGCCTTTTGCAAACGAGCGGTGGATGTCTATGGAAAACGCTAAAAAGCTCTCTGTCGAAGTGGCCTATGCCCTGCCGGAGAAGCAGACCGTGCTCAAGCTGGAGGTCGACGAGGGCGCCACGGTGGAAGAGGTGATTCGAAGCAGCGGTATTCTGCAGCGGTTTCCCGAACTGGATCTGTCGATCAACGGGGTCGGCATCTACGGCAAGGGGGTGAAGCTCGCGGATGCGGTGCGTGCGGGTGACCGGGTGGAGATCTACCGGCCTCTGATCGCGGACCCAAAGGCGGCCCGCAAGAAGCGGGCGGATGGCGCCCCCAAAGCCAGGGCTGCGGGGTCCATCAAGCCGATTGCAAAGTCCGATGAGGCTGACGAGGAGGTCCAGCCGGCAGATTAGGGAACCTCTGATTTAGTCTCATGACCTCTCTGGCAGCAGGAGCGATTCGCAGGCAAGGCGCAGCTTTGAAACCATGTCGTGACCTGGCGAGAAGCTGCAACGAAGTCTGCGAATCGCTCCTCCTGCCCCGCAGGGCTTGGCCTGAAGCGCACATCTGCTGCGTTGCGCTACTTGCCAAGGACTCAGGCCATTGGCTGCACAGCGCGCCTTGCAGCTGCACGCTTGAGGCCTCGCAGAGAGGTCATGAGACTAAATCAGAGGTTCCTTAGTGGGGATCGACGCGCGCCAGCGTATCGCCATTAAAATGGAGCGTCACGTGGCGTCGCACCTGCAGCTCACCACCCACCCACTTTTCAAACAGGTAGTCCCAGCGATCGGGATGGAAGGGGTCGCTGATGGTCGGCGTGCCCAGCAGAAAGCGGACCTGACGGCGATTCATACCGGTTTCCAATTTGCCGATCAGTTCCTCGTCCAGGTAGTTGCCCTGTTGGATATCGACCTTGTAGGCCGAGCAGCCCCCCAGAAATATGGTCAGCAGAATTGAAATGAGAAATTTTTGCATTTACGATGAGCCTTCCTTCGAAGGGGGCCAATAATAGCCGCTGGAATCACTTATCGGTAGAGACCGGGTAAAAACACATGTCGCAGAGTGATGATCTGAGAAGCGCCGGTCTGAAGGTGACCGGGCCCCGCATGAAAATCCTGAGAATCCTGGAAGAGGATACCTCAGCGCACTACAGCGCCGAGGATGTCTACAAGCGCCTGCTGGGCGAGGGCGAGGAGATCGGTCTGGCGACCGTCTACCGCGTGCTGACCCAGTTTGAGAGCGCCGGGCTGGTCACCCGCCACCATTTCGAGACCGGCCATTCGGTATTTGAACTCAACCAGGGGGATCATCACGACCACCTGGTCTGCATCCGCTGCGGCAAAGTGGTGGAGTTCATCGACCAGCAGATCGAAAAACTGCAGAACGAGATCGCGAGCAAAAATGGCTTCAAAATGACAGACCACTACCTCTATATCTACGGGGTGTGTGCCGCGTGTGACGACAAGGGCGTCCGCTAGCGGGGCTCAGCCGGCGCGACCGCGCTCGATCAACTCCTCGGCATGGGCCCGGGTCTGCGGCGTGATCTCCACACCGCCCAGCATGCGCGCCAGTTCATCCCGTCTGGCCGCTTCCGACAGGGTGGTGAGCGTGGCCTGGGTGGATGCCCTGAGCTGCTGTTTGCTGACCTGGATGTGGTGTTCACCCAGTGCGGCCACCTGGGGCAGATGGGTAATGCACAAAACCTGGCGTGCGGCCCCCAGGCGCCGCAGCAGGCGTCCGACCACTTCGGCCGTACCGCCGCCGACGCCCACGTCCACTTCGTCATAGATCAGCGTGGCCACCGGGGTTTTGCGGGCGCTGTTGACCTGGATGGCCAGACTGATGCGCGATAACTCGCCGCCCGACGCCGCCTTCGCCAGCGGCTGCAGCGGCTGGCCCGCGTTGGCGGTGACCAGGAAGGTGATGCGGTCCTGGCCCAGTGGAGACCGGCTCTCCGCATCCTGCTCCACCTCGATCTCAAACCGTCCCCCCGCCATGCCCAGCTCCTGCATGGAGCGGGTCACCTGTTCACCCAGCGTTCGGGCAGTCTTGGCGCGGGCCTTGGATAGCGCCGAGGCAACCTTGCCGTAGGCGGCATCCGCTGCCGCGACCCGCTTTTCCAGATCGGCCATCTGGAACTCTACGTCCTCCAGCCCGGTCAGCTCCGTGCGGTAGCCGTCCAGGAGTCCGGGGAGTTCATCGCTCTCCACGTGAAATTTGCGGGCCGCGCTTCTCAGTTCGCCGATGCGGTTTTCCACCGTCTCCAGCCGGCCGGGATCCAGCTCCAGGTTGCCGACCAGGTCGCGCAGCAGGCCGGCCGCCTCTTCGGCGCGGATCAGCGCTTCATTGACCATCTGGCCGCAGGCCTGGGCACGTTCGTCCAGGCGCGCCATTTTTTCCAGGCCAGCGGCGACCCGGCCGAGCTGGGTCACCACGCTCTGCTCATCCTCGTACAGGGAGCCCAATGCGGCCTGCCCCATGTCAGTCAGGTCACCGGCATGGGCCAGCACGCGGTGTTCGGCATCCAGGGCGGCCATCTCGCCGGGCTTTGCGGCCAGGTGTTCCAGTTCTCCGACCTGGAAGCGCAAAAAATCGAGTCGACTCTCCCGGTCGGCAGCGGCAGTGCGGAAGGTGGCCAGGCGTTCGGTGGCCAGGTGGTACTCGGCTTGGGCCGCACGCAGGTCCTGCAGCAGGTCCCCGTGTTCCCCGAAGGCGTCCAGCAGAGCACGCTGGCTCTCCCGGCGCAACAGGGACTGGTGTTCGTGCTGGCCATGAATGTCGGCGAGCAGTTCGCCGATCTCTGCGAGCTGCTGCAGCGTCGCCGGTTGGCCATTGAGATAGGCCTTGGATCGTCCGGCACTGGTGATGATCCGGCGCAGGACCAGCTCTTCACCCGCGGCGAGGTCGCGCTCTTCCAGCCAGCTCTGGACGGACGCCAAAGCGGTAATGTCGAACACGGCGCTCAACTCGGTCTTGTCGCAACCTGTGCGCACGATGCCGCTCTCCGCCCGATCGCCGAGCAGCAGGCCGAGGGCGTCCACCAGGATGGACTTGCCGGCGCCGGTCTCCCCGGTCAGCACGGTAAAGCCGGGGCTGAAGTCGATTTCAGCCTCGTCCACGATGACAAAATCGCGAATGTTGAGTTGGGTGAGCATATTGGGGCGCTATTCCACCATAGCGTTGCGTCCCTGCCTAGCCGCCGGGATCAGAGTTTGGTGCCCCAGCCGAGCTTGCTGCGCAGGATCTTATAGTAGTCGTGTTCGACCGGGTGGATGAGGCGGATCCGCTGCTCTTTGCGGCGAATGAAAATGCGGTCGCCGCTCACCAGGCTGAGTTCAATCTGCCCGTCACAGGTCACCTGTGCATTGGCGCTGTTGTGTTCGAACACCACGATCTCGATTTCACTGGCGGCGTCCACCACGATGGGCCGGTTGGTCAGGGTGTGCGGGCAGATGGGGACCAGCACGATGGCTTCCAGGGCCGGATCCACAATTGGCCCGCCACCGGACATGGCGTAGGCCGTGGATCCGGTGGGACTGGCGACGATGAGCCCATCGGAGCGCAGGGTGAAGAGGAAACGGCCATTGATGTAGGTCTCGAACTCGATCATGCGCGAGACATCCCACTTGTGGATGACTACATCGTTGAGCGCGTCGCTGCGGCTGATCTCCTCACCGCCCCGCAGGATGGAGCTGCTGAGCAGAAAGCGCTTCTCCTCCCGAAACCGGCCATCGAGAATTTCGCCCAATCGCAGGTGGCTCTCCTCGGGTGAGACGTCAACCAGGAATCCCAGGCGGCCCAGATTGATCCCCAGCAGCGGCACATTGCTGTCGGAGAGGGTCCGCGCCGCGTTGAGCAGGCTGCCGTCGCCGCCCACCACCACCGCCAGATCGGCGCGACGTCCGATCTCTTCCCGGCTGGCCACCTGTACCGGCAGCTGGGTCAAATGTTCCGCCGTGCTTTCGTCCAGCAGGACCTCGCAGCCGCGCCCATCCAGGAATTCGCACAGGCCTGCCAGCGTCTCCTGCAACGCAGGCACCCCGTATTTGCCGATGACACCGATGGTTTGAAAGGCGTTGCCCATGACCTGCCGTCCCCAGGAAAAAGTCGAGCTAACTTATCATCTTGCGCCGACCACTCCAATGAACGGGGTTAACTTGACACCCCGGAGCGCTCTTCTCGATAATTCGCCTTGTTTAGCACTCTCGGCAATTGAGTGCTAAATTGGTTGTGACCCGAAACCTCCGAACTCCAGACACCAACATGTCACGCAGCGAACAGCTTAGAGATACTTCAGGACTCAACGACCGCGCCCAGCAGTTGCTGCGCGTGCTGATCCAGAAGTACATCAGCGAAGGGGACCCCATCGGCTCCCGCGCGCTGGCCCGTGATTCGGGGCTGGACCTGAGTCCGGCGACCGTGCGCAACGTGATGGCCGATCTTGAGGATCTGGGCCTGGTGCATGCACCCCACACCTCGGCCGGCAGGGTCCCCACCCTGAAGGGTTACCGGATGTTTGTCGATTCGCTGCTGGTGGTGGACCCCATGAAATTCTCCGAGGTGGCCAACCTGCAGGAGCGGTTGACCGCCCAGCTGGAGCGCCAGGATGCCCTGGAATCGGCCTCCTACCTGCTGTCGGAGTGCACCCGGATGGCCAGCCTGGTGACGGTACCCCGGCGTACGGCGTTGACCCTGCGCCAGATCGAATTCATCCAGCTGACGGACAACCGTGTGCTGGTGGTCCTGCTCTCCAGCAACGACGAGGTGCAGAACCGGATCATCTACACGGAGCGCCGCTTCGGGGCCTCGGAGCTGCAGCAGGCTGCCCGTTACCTGACCGAACAGTTCGGCGGGAAGGAGCTCTCCCAGGTGCGGAGTATGCTGTTGCGCCAGATGCGCGAGGACCGGGAGCACATGGACAGCATGATGAACGCGGCACTCGAGGTGGCCGAACAGGCGTTCGGACCGGTCGACGAGGAGGACGAAGAGGATCTGGTCATCGCGGGCGAGACCCGGCTCATGGACTTTTCGGACCTGTCCGACATGCAGCGGCTGCGGAGCCTGTTCGATGCGTTCAACCAGAAGCGCGACATTCTCCATCTGCTGGACCAGTGCATCGGCGCCAACGGCGTCAAGGTGTTCATCGGCGAGGAGAGTGGCTACCAGGTGCTCGATAACTGCAGCCTGGTCACCGCCCCCTACACGGTCAGCGACCGGGTGATCGGGGTGCTGGGGGTCATTGGTCCGACCCGAATGGATTACCAGCGGGTGATCCCCATGGTCGATGTGACGGCCAAATTGCTCAGCGCCGCCTTGAATCAGCGCTGAGGCGAACCCATTAATCGTCTGAAATGGCCCGGAGGGAGCGCCTCCGCGCCATTTTTTTAGCAGAACCTGGAGAGAGGAATGGCAAAACGCGACGAGAAGGCGGGCGAAGCAGCGTCCGCACCGGAACAGGTTGAAGCCCCAGCGGTGGAGGCGCCCGCGGTAGAGACGGCAGAGGCAGCGGATACCGCCGCACTGCAGCAACAGCTGGCAGAGGCTGAAGCCAAGGCCGCCGAACATTGGGACCAGTTGCTGCGCGCCAAGGCGGAACTCGATAACATCAGGCGTCGCGCCGAGCGCGACCTGGAAAATGCACACAAGTATGCGCTTGACCGCTTTACCCAGGAGTTGCTGCCCGTGGTGGACAGCATGGAGATGGGCATCAAGGCCGCGGAGTCCGAACAGGCGGAGGTCTCACAGCTGCGCGAAGGGGCTGAACTGACCCTGAAGATGCTGCTGGGCGTCCTGGAGCGGTTTGGCATCAAGGCGGTCGATCCCCAGGGGCACCCGTTCAACCCGGAGCTGCACCAGGCCATGACCATGCAGCAGACGGCTGATGCCGCGCCCAACACCGTCGTGGCGGTGTACCAGAAGGGGTATCAGCTGAATGACCGCCTGGTGCGGCCAGCCATGGTGGTGGTGGCGGCTCCACCCCCCGATGCAGCGCAAAAAATCGACGAACACGCTTGAAATAGTAGGCTCCGACCCAAATATCGTAGCCAGTTGAACAATTAACCCGATTTGCAGACTACGGAGTCAGAGACATGGGCAAGATTATCGGCATCGACCTCGGCACCACCAACTCGTGTGTCGCCATCATGGAAGGTGGCAAGGCGCGCGTGATTGAAAACAGCGAGGGCGACCGCACCACGCCATCCATCGTGGCGTTCACCAGCGATGAGGAGATCCTGGTTGGCCAGTCGGCCAAACGCCAGTCGGTCACCAACCCACAGAACACGTTGTTTGCCGTCAAGCGCCTGATCGGGCGCCGGTTCAAGGACGACGTGGTGCAGCGTGACATCAAGATGGTCCCCTACAAGATCGTGGCCGCCGATAACGGTGATGCCTGGGTGGAGGCCAAGGGCAAGAAGATGGCGCCGCCGGAAGTCTCCGCGCGGGTGCTGATGAAGATGAAAAAGACCGCCGAGGAGTACCTGGGCGAAGAGATCAAGGAAGCGGTCATTACCGTGCCCGCCTACTTCAATGACTCCCAGCGCCAGGCGACCAAGGACGCGGGCCGCATTGCCGGTCTGGAGGTCAAGCGCATCATCAACGAACCGACCGCCGCGGCACTGGCCTACGGCATGGACAAGAAGCGTGGGGATGCCAAGATTGCGGTGTACGACTTGGGCGGCGGCACCTTCGACATCTCCATTATCGAGATTGCGGAAGTGGACGGCGAGCACCAGTTTGAAGTGCTCTCCACCAACGGTGACACCTTCCTCGGTGGTGAGGATTTCGACCTCCGCCTGATCGAGTATCTGGCCGACACCTTCAAGAAGGAGCAGGGCATCGACCTGCACAACGATCCGCTGGCCCTGCAGCGTCTGAAAGAGGCGGCAGAGAAGGCCAAGATCGAGCTCTCCTCGAGCCAGCAGACCGATATCAACCTGCCCTACATCACGGCCGACGCCAGCGGACCGAAGCACCTGAACGTGAAGCTGACCCGGGCCAAGCTGGAGTCGCTGGTCGAGGATCTGATTGCCCGCACCATCGATCCCTGCAAGATCGCGCTGAAGGACGCCGGGCTCAAGGGCTCCGAAATCGACGACGTCATTCTGGTGGGTGGCCAGACCCGCATGCCCAAGGTGCAGGAAGCGGTGAAGGACTTCTTTGGCAAGGAGCCGCGCAAGGACGTGAACCCGGACGAAGCGGTGGCCATCGGCGCCTCGATCCAGGGCGGCGTGCTGGCCGGAGATGTCAAGGATGTGCTGCTGCTCGACGTTACCCCGCTCTCCCTCGGGATCGAGACCCTGGGTGGGGTGATGACCAAGCTGATCGAGAAGAACACCACCATCCCGACCAAGGCCCAGCAGGTCTTCTCCACCGCCGAGGACAACCAGACCGCGGTGACAGTCCACGTGCTGCAGGGTGAACGTGAAATGGCGTCGGCCAACAAATCGCTGGGCCGTTTTGACCTCACCGACATTCCGCCGGCGCCCCGCGGCATGCCGCAGGTGGAGGTGGCCTTCGACATCGATGCCAACGGCATCCTCAACGTGTCGGCCAAGGACAAGGCAACCGGCAAGCAGCAGTCCATCGTCATCAAGGCCTCTTCAGGGTTGAGTGACGAAGAGATCGAAAAAATGGTGAAGGATGCCGAGGCCCACGCCGACGAGGACCGCAAACTGCGCGAACTGGTCGATGCGCGCAACCAGGCGGACAACCTGATTCACGCCGCCAACAAGTCGCTGAAAGATCTGGGCGACAAGGTGAGCAGCGAAGAGAAACAGGGCATCGAAAGCGCCATCGAGGATCTGAAAAAGGCGATGGAAGGCTCCGACAAGGCGGCCATCGAGGCCAAGAGCCAGGCGCTGGCAGAACTCTCCGGCAAACTGGCGGAACGCCTCTATGCGCAGAACGACGACCAGTCGGGCGGTGATCCGGGCCAGGGCGGCGACAGCGGATCGACCAATAATGACGATGTGGTTGACGCCGAATTTGAAGAGGTCAAG
>JBNLBB010000066.1:0-14580 GCA_050302415.1 Gammaproteobacteria bacterium
ACATCAAACGCTTCGGTCTGCAGCCGGAAGGAGGTGCGGCATGAGGAAGCCATTCGCCATTACCCTGGACGTCGGATCCAGTCTGGCCAACCTGACCGGTTCCTGGCGCACCGCCAAGCCGGTTTATCTGGACCGCCTGCCGCCCTGCAACCAGGCCTGCCCGGCCGGTGAGAACATCCAGGCCTGGCTCTACCAGGCCGAGGAGGGCAACTACCGGGCCGCCTGGGAGGAGATCATGCGCAATAACCCGTTGCCGGCGGTGATGGGGCGGGTCTGCTACCACCCCTGCGAAAACGCCTGCAACCGCGGTGACCTGGACGAGTCCGTCGGCATTCACGCAGTGGAACGTTTCCTGGGCGACAAGGCCAACCGCGAAGGTTGGACAGTGACCATCAATGCCAAGGCCTCCGGCAAGAAGGTGCTGGTGGTTGGTTCGGGGCCTGCGGGGCTGTCGGCCGCCTATCATTTGGCCTGCCTGGGGCATCAGGTGTCGATTTTCGAGGCTTCTGCGCTGACCGGCGGCATGATGCGCTACGGCATTCCCAAGTACCGCCTGCCGCGTGAGGCGCTCGATTCCGATATCCAACGCATCGTCGATCTGGGCGTCGACCTGCAGGTCAATCGCCGGGTCGATGATCTGGCCGCCGAGATGAAGGCGGGTGGATTCGATGCCGCCTTTGTCGCCGTGGGTGCCCATCTGCCTCGCACCCTGGAGGTGAAGGCCAAAGGGACGACCCACATCGTCGAGGCGGTGCACTACCTGCGCAGCCTGGAAGACGCCACACCCATGCAGTTGGGGCAGAAAGTGGTGGTCTACGGCGGCGGCAACACCGCCATGGACGTCGCCCGCTCCGCCATCCGCAAGGGCCACGAGGTGACCGTGGTGGTGCGCGGCAAACGGGAAAAAATGGCCGCCCACGAGTTTGAAATCCACGAAGCCCTGGAAGAGGGCGTGGCACTGAAGACCCAGCGCGTGGTGCGTCAGCTCGACGTCAATACCTTGTTGCTGGAGGCCATGATGCCGGACGCGCGCGGTCAACTGGTGCCAAGTGGTGAGACCGAAATGCTGGCCTGCGATACCCTGGTGCTCGCCGTGGGCCAGTTGGTGGAACTGGAGATGATCGCCAAACTGCCTGGGGTCGCGATCAGCGATGGCGTGGTGGAGACCGGCGCCGACATGAGTGTCGGGGTGCCCGGCGTGTTTGCCGGCGGCGACATGGTGCCCTCGCAGCGCACGGTGACCACCGGCATCGGCCATGGCAAAAAGGCGGCGCGCAATATCGATTCCTTTCTGCGCGGCGATACCTACCAGGCGCCGGAGAAGCACGAGGTGGCCTCCTTCGAACGGCTCAACACCTGGTACTACACCGATGCACCCAAGACCGACCAGCCCATGCTGGAACTGGTCCGCCGCCAGTCGGGATTTGAAGAGGTGCTGGGTGACCTCACCGAGGCCAACGCCCTGTTCGAGGCGCGCCGCTGTCTCTCCTGCGGCAACTGCTTCGAGTGCGATACCTGCTACGGAGTCTGCCCGGACAACGCCGTGATCAAACTTGGCTACGGCAATCGCTACGAATTCAAGTACGACTACTGCAAGGGATGCGGTCTGTGCGTGGCGGAATGTCCCTGTGGCGCCATCCGGATGGAAGCAGAAACCATCTAAGCGCACTATCCTCGTCTGCAGTATCCTTAGGAGTACTGCAGGCGAGGATTGCCCATGGCGCTTCACTTTTCTTACCAGTTCACGTTCGAGGATGGCTACACGCGAACTGTTTCCGTGGACCTGGACGAGCAGACGCTGCTCCAAGTATCCGCTCCCGCGGAGAATCTACCCCACTGGACCCGTCTCGATTTTCACCGGTGCAGCAACTGCCCCTTCGACCCGGGTGAAACCCAGGACTGCCCGCTGGCGGTCACCCTGATCACCCCGGTCGCCGTGTTTGCCGGACGCGAATCGCACAACCAGGTGTCGGTCAACGTCAGCCAGAGCCAGCGCGAAGTGAGTGCCACGGTGTCGGCGCAGCGGGCACTGAGTTCCCTGCTGGGTCTGCTGATGGCCACCAGTGGCTGCCCCCATCTCCGCTTTTTCCGCCCCATGGCGCGCCATCACCTGCCCTTTGCCGACGCAGCGGAAACGGTTTACCGCGCCATGTCCATGTATCTGCTCGGCCAGTACATGCGCCGTCGTGTGGGTCTGGAGGCCGATTTCGAGCTGGAGGGTTTGCGGGATATCTATACCCGGGTGCGCCAGGTCAACCTGGGCATGTCGGAGCGCATGCGCGACGCCGACACCGTGGATTCACCGGTCAACGCCGTGGTCCTGCTCGACCTGTTTGCCCAGGCCGTCCCCTATTCCGTGGACGACGCCCTGGAAGAGTTCAGCGAACTGTTCGCCAACTACCTGGAACCGGAGACAGAATTCGGCAGCGGCGAGTACCCGCGGCCTAACCTGTGAACAGGAAGGCCAGCATCAGCGGAATGCTCACCATGCTGAAGAGGTTGCCCAGCAGCACCACGGACGCGACGCGCTGGGGCTCCTGGGCGTAGCGTTCCGCCACCATGTAGTTCAGAACCGCGGGCGGCAGCACGGCAAACACCCAGTAGACCTGCGCCACCACTCCCTGAAGGTTCAGCAGCGGCCAGATCAGGGCCGCCACCGCAAGTCCCGACAGCGGGCAGGCCACTGCCCCGAGCATGCCGATCCGCCAGTCACTGAAATCCACAGAGATCAGGCGCACCCCCAGCGCAAAAAGCATGAGCGGAATGGCGATCTGGCCGAGCATGTCGACGGGCATCGCCAGCACATCGGGCAGGCGCCAGCCAAATGCCGCAAACAGCGCACCGGCGATCGCCGCGACAATGATCGGCATGCGCATAAGCCGCTGGAGCCCGGCGCGATGGTCCATCATGTAGGTACCCGCGGTGAAGTGCAGCACGTTCTCGATGATGAAGACGATGACCGCGGCAGGCAGCGCCGCGTCGCCAAAGGCGAGCACGCTGACCGGGATGCCCAGGTTGCCCGCGTTGGTGAACATCATCGGCGGCAGGAAGGTTCTCCAGTGCAGACCCGCCATCCGCGCCACCGGCCAGGCCGCCAGGCCGGAGAGCAGGACGATGCCGGACGCCCCCAGTGCCAGTTCCCAGTAGCCAGCCAAATCGGGGGTCTTCTGCGCCAGCGCGTGGAAAATCAGCGCCGGCACGAAAATGTCCATATTGAGCTGGTTGGCCACCCCCATGTCGGGGCGCCGATAGCGCGCGTAGAGATAGCCGACGGCAATCACCGCGAACACCGGAAACAGAATGAGAAAAATCCGAGCAACCACCGGGCGGATCCTGGTCCATGTCGTGAACGCGGGAGTCTAGCATCACGGCGCCGGGAAACCGTTCTGCTACCCTAGGCGTCCACACCCACCCGACAATCTGAGGTCCCCCTTTGCGAAATGATGCCCTGGTACTCTACAAGCGTGAACCGGCGAGGGTGGTGGCGCTGGGCGAGAAGATCGAAATCCGCACCCGATCCGGCAAAAGCGTGCGGGTCCGGCCCAAGGACATCGAACTGCTGCACGGCGGACCCTGCGCGAATCCCGGGGCGCTGGTTGACGATCTGCGGGGCGACGCCGCCGAGGTGTGGGAACTGCTGGGTGGCGAGCCGACGACGCTGACCGATCTGGCCGATCTGCTCTACGGGGAGTCCTCGCCGCAGGCTGTCTGGTCCGCCTGGTGCCAGGTGACCACCGGCCGGTTCTTCGAAGGAACCCCGGATCGCATCGCGCCGCGTAGCGCCGAGGAGCTGGAGCGGATCCGGCAGGAGGCCGCCGCCGCGGAACAGGCCGCTGCAGCCTGGGAAGCCTTTATCGCGCGCATCCGGAGCGGGCAGTTTGTTGCAGCGGACGCCGAGCTCCTGGTGGACGTCGAGCGGCTGGCGGATGGACGCAGCGAGCGTAGCCGCGTGTTGGAGACCATCGGACGCAAACAGAGTCCGGAAAACGCCCACGCCCTGCTGCTGAAAATCGGCTACTGGGATGGTTCCAACAACCCCTATCCAAGACGCCTCGGCGTGACCCTGCGCAGCAACGAGGCGGAGGTCCAGGCGCTCCTGGACGAGCCGCGTCTCGATCTGACCGGTCTGCCGGCCTATGCCATCGACGATGCGGGAAATACCGATCCGGATGACGCCATCTCCTTCGACGGTGAACGGCTGTGGGTGCACGTGGCGGACGTGGCGGCCCTGGTACCCCATGGCAGCGCCGCCGACCTGGAGGCGCGGGCGCGGGGCGCCAACCTCTACCTGCCGGATCGGATTGTGCACATGCTGCCACCGGCGGTGACCGAAGTGCTGGGTCTCGGCCTGCAGGAGATTTCGCCGGCGCTGTCGTTCGGCATCCGCCTGGACGCTGATGGGGCGCCGCTCGACTGCGTGATCGAACCGAGCCGGGTCCGGGTCACCCGGCTGAGTTACGAGCAAGCCGAGGAGCGGTTGGCAGAGCCGCCGCTGGCCGCGCTGCTTGCACGCCTGACCGCCTTCCGTGCCTGGCGATTTGCCCAGGGCGCGGTGGATCTGCACCTGCACGAAACCAAACTCAAGGTGCGCGACGGTCGGGCCGAGATCATTCCCCTGCCGCGCCTCCGGGCACGCGACATGGTCACCGACGCCATGCTGCTGGCGGGCGCGGCCGTCGCAGCTTTTGCCGAGGAGCGGGTGCTGGCGCTGCCCTTCGCCACTCAGCCGGCGCCTGACCGGCAGGGGCTGCCGGACAATCCGTCCACTTACGCCGCGATGTTCGCCCTGCGCAACCGCATGCAGCGCACTGAACTGAAGTGTGTCGCTGAGCCGCACGGCGGCCTGGGACTGCCGCGCTACGTGCAGGCGACCAGCCCGTTGCGCCGGTATCTGGATTTGGTCGTCCACCAGCAGTTGCGTGCCCAGCGGGCGGGGGGCCAGGTGCTGGATCCCAAGTCCCTGGTCGAGCTGATCGGGGTGACCTCGCTGGCGGCGGGCAACGTGCGGCGGGCGGAGAATCTCTCCAACCGCCACTGGACCCTGGTCTATCTGCTGCAGAATCCGGACTGGCGCGGGGAGGGCGTGGTGGTGGAGGTGGGCCGTCAGCGGGGTACCGTGATCATCCCGGCGCTGGGCATGGAGAAGCAGGCCACCCTGCCGTCCGGGGTCACCGAAAACGACCGTGTGCTGGTGCGGGTGGAGGGGGTCGATCTGGCTCAACAGGCCGCGCATCTGGTGGTGGAGCCCGCGTCGCCGGGATGAAACGTGGCACTGCACCGGTGCTGCTGGCACAATATGCCGCCTCGCACAACCGATTGATATGTGACATGCCGACCCAAACAGACTGGTCCCCGGATTCCTGGCAACGCAAAGCCGCGCGGCAGCAGCCCAACTACCCGGACCGCGCCGCTTTACAGGCGGCAGTCGCGGATCTCTCCGTACTGCCCCCCCTGGTCACCTCCTGGGAGACGGAGGCGCTGAAGTCCAAGTTGGCCGATGCCGCACAGGGCAAACGTTTCCTGCTGCATGGCGGGGACTGTGCCGAAAACTTCGACGAGTGCCGGCCGGAAGGCATTACCAACAAGCTCAAGATCCTGCTGCAGATGAGTCTGGTGCTGCTGCACGGTCTCAATAAACCGGTGATCCGCCTGGGCCGGTTTGCCGGTCAGTACGCCAAGCCGAGGTCTTCGGATCTGGAGACCCGCGATGGTCTCGAGCTGCCGAGCTATCGCGGCGATCTGGTCAACGGCATCGAGTTCACCCCCGAGGCGCGCATCCCCGATCCCCAGCGGATGCTGCGCGGCTACGAGCGCGCGGCGCTCACTCTCAACTACATCCGTTCGCTGATCGATGGCGGTTTTGCCGACCTGCACCACCCGGAGAACTGGGATCTGCAGTTCATGGACATGGCGCCCATGGCCAAGGTCTATCGGCGCATCGCCGAGGACATTGCCCACTCCCTGCGTTTCACCGAACTGGTGGTGGATGCGCGGATGCACGAAATCAGCCGGGTCGATTTCTATACCAGCCATGAGGGGCTGTTGCTCTGGTACGAACAGGCGCAGACCCGACAGGTGCCGAAGCGGGAAGGGTGGTACAACTCGGCCACCCACTATCCCTGGATCGGTGCCCGGACCGCCGAACTGGACGGGGCCCATGTCGAGTATTTCCGCGGCATCCGCAATCCGGTGGGAGTGAAGGTGGGGCCGCAGATGGCGCCCGAGGAGGTCGCCGAACTGGTGAACATCCTCAACCCGGACAACGAACCGGGTCGCCTGACGCTGATCCACCGCTTCGGGGTGAAGGATATCGAGGAGTGCCTGCCGGCGTTGATCGAGGCGGTGCGCAAGACCGGCAAGACCGTGCTGTGGTGCTGCGATCCCATGCACGGCAACACCCAGAGCACCTCCAGCGGCCTGAAAACGCGGGATTTCGACAACATCCTCAGCGAGCTGAAGCAGTCCTTTTCCATCCACCGTGCCAACGGTTCCCACCTGGGTGGCGTGCATTTCGAACTCACCGGCGACAACGTCACCGAGTGTATTGGTGGTGCCCGCGGATTGGCGGAGGCGGACCTGCAGCGTGCCTACAAAACGCAGGTCGATCCGCGTCTGAACTATGAACAGGCCCTGGAGATGGCCATGCTGATTGTCGATATGGAGCGTCAGGCACTGCGCTAGCTGTCAGGCCGCGCAGTTGTCCGGTCTGGAAAAGCGCCATTCCCTGTCTATGGTTTGAGTATTGTCCGCTGCCGGGCATGCCAAACATTCGTAGGGGGAATCATGACAAGGATCAAATCGCGCGTTGCGCTGCTTTCTGTCGTCACCGTGGCTATTGTCGGCTGCGGAGGGGGTGGGGGCAGCAGCGGCAGCTCGTCCGACGCGACGGACCTGCAGACGGCATCGGTGGCTTTCCCGACCTCCGTTGCTGTCGCCTCGCCAACTTCGGTTACCACCGGCAGTGCGCCGGCGCCAGGCTTGCAGGCTTTAGCAGTCAGCGCGTCGGCCACGCCCGATTACGTGACCTTTTCTGACGAAATTTCGGCAATTGTCAACGGCACGGCGACCGGCGCGGCCTTCAGTCCAGCAGGATTCGCGAGCGGTTCGGCAAACGCGGATTGCTATGGTCCCCAAATCATGTGGGAGGATCACCCGGACGCGAATGTGCCACCCGACCCAACTTCGGGAACGCTGCCACCCGGCGATGTGGGTATCTGGCTCTCAAACGAGGTACCACCGCCCGCATCCAGTGATCCAACCCCTCCCTGCTCGGTGGCCCAGCTCAATAGCCGCATGGATGCTGCCCGCAGCCGAGCCCGAGCCGCGTTGGGCGCCTTAGCCAGCATGGTGTCGGCTATTGTCAGTGATGCGTCACTTAGCTTCCCGGCATCGGCTGGCGATTCCACAGACGTCACTTCCGCGATGTCGGTGCCGCCTGGTGTGACGGTCTCCTCAGCTGTAGTCACCAAGTCAACCACCTCGTCAAGCGAGGACAAATATGGCTACACCCTCAATATGACCTATGACACCGACGGTGACACCAATGCCGAACCGGTTGTACTCGCCATGGCGCACATTCCTGGGGCAACCGGCGGTGTCTTCCGCGGAGTGATCAACTATCGGATCACGATGAATAAAGTGGGTGGTAACTGTCCGTCGGCAGAGGTGACGATTAACGGTTCGTTGCTCTACAACGCCACCTCGGCCAATGCGCTGACCATGGAAATGCGCGAAGCGGCATTTTGCGGAACGGCAGTCAACGGATTGAACGCCAGTGGAATCGTCGATGCCTCTGACGCGTTTGATGGGGTGACCAATACCAACGGATGGACGGACAATCTCAATATCTTCCGGGCGTCGTTTGATCCACAGACCATGCTGGGCAATTTTGCTTATGCCTGGCAGGCCGGTTTCGGCGATGGTGCAGGACGCGTATTCAATGTTGCGATGAGCGACGATGGCAACGACCAGACCGAAGATCTGTCGGGTGTGGCCTATTTCGGTTTCGGGGGTGATTTGGCGGTTGCCTCGCCCGATCCTTCCATTGCCGGGTTCATCTGCAATTGGGCCGGCCCGCAAAATGACCATACCCTGTTGGAATACGCGCAGCGCCAGGCTTTTGCATTCAACACCACGACTGGTCTTTTTGAGCTGTTATCGGGTGCCGCGAATGATGCGATTGGATATGCACCCACCAACAGCTGCACCTACGATGGCCTGGGGACTTTTAAATTCGATACGAATGCCGTTAACGGTTTGGCCGATGAAGTGAGCAATGTGGCGGTTGACAACAATTTGGCCGATGGAACAGCTACCAGTATCGAGGCCGTTATTGGTGCTGAAATTACCGTGCCAGCCGCTCCAACCTGCACGGAGTGTTCACCGTGACGTAACCGCTGGCTAAGGTGGCCGGAAAGGGCGTCTGCGGACGCCCTTGTTCGTTCGTGGCACTGTACCGGTTAGCCGACTACACTCAAGAAAAACCGACAGACTCAGACAGGTTTCACCATGTCCGCAACAACTTCCATCAAGGTGCTGGTGGTTGATGACGCCGCGTTTACCCGGGATCTACTCAAGAAAGGTCTGCGCAGCGTGTTTCCCGGTTTCAAAATCGAGGAGGCGGTCAACGGCAAGCAGGCCCAGAACAAACTGATCGGATCCGGATTTGATCTGATTCTGTGCGATTGGGAGATGCCGGAGATGACCGGCGACGAACTGCTGGAGTGGGCGCGCGGCCACGAGCAGACTCAGAGTGTCCCTTTTGTCATGGTGACCAGCCGCGGTGACCGCGATCATGTGGTGAAGGCGGTTCAGCTTGGGGTCAGTGCCTACCTGGCGAAGCCCTTCACCACCGACAAACTGGTGGAAGTTGTCGCCAAAGTGCTCGCCAAGTCAAAGAATCTGGATCTGAACCAGTTGCGGCAGATTGGCGGTGGTGATCGGCGCGGGATCATGAAAAACAGCGCCGTCGAGGCGTTGGGTGCGAAGGCGGTGGGCGAAGGTGATATCGGATTGTCGGGAGCCATTCCCATCGCCGCGCGGATCGACACCACGCAGGCCAAACCGGCGGCGTCGGGAGGGTCCGACTCCTTCAAGCCCAGCGATAAGATGCTGGTACCGCTCCGCTTCGGAAATGCGGCCACGCAATGTCTGGTCCGCGAAATATCCACCTCCGGAATCGACGGTGTCATGCACACCGGGTCCGCCCTGCCGGCCATCCTGGATCTGACCGTCTTCGATTTCAAACATGCCGATGACGATGGCATGGAGCGGATCAACGGGTACGTGCATGCCCTGCAGGCACGCGACAACCGCCGCGAAACCGAGTTCGTCAACATATCCATCAAGTTCATTGATGACGATCCCGCCAAAATGGGTCACCTCCAGCGCTACATTGCCTCGTTGCAGACTGCCTGACCCCGCAGATTGACAGGTCCGCCATGGCGGGCGTATGTTGCCGCGACAACAGTGTCGTGGCAGCATGAAACATCCTTACGAAAACACCCTGGGCTTCTCCATCCAGAGAACAGCCGCGCAGCTGCGTAACCTGCTGGGCCAGCGCCTGCGACGGTTTGAGATCACGACCGAGCAGTTTGTGCTGCTGAGCCGCCTGTGGCAGGGCGATGGCATTTCGCAGCAGGAGCTGGGTGCCTGCATGTGCAAGGATCGACCCACTACAGCGCGCATCCTGGCACGGCTGGAAGAGAAGGGGCTGATCGACCGGAGGACCGACCCGGCCAACCGGCGGCGCTACCAGGTGGTGCTCACCGCTGCGGGCAGGGCACTCAAAGGCGGTGTGATGCGTGAGCTGGAACAATTGCGGGCCCAGGCGTTCAAGGGATTGTCCAGCGAGGATCTGAACCGGGTACGGCAATCCCTTGACCTGATTTTCGACAACGTAACGGGTGTTGCGGAGCGCCCGAATGGACAACAGGAGTGACTCTCTGATGGCATGGCGACAGATAGTGGTGGCGCTGCTGGCTGCTCTGGCCGTTGGATCGGTGCACGCACAGCAGGGCGGCCCCGCCCGGGTGGTGCTGGCTCCGGTCACCGAAGAGGTGCTGCGCCAGTCAGCGGAAATGGTGGGGGTGCTGGAGTTTGACCGGACCTCGGCCGTGGTGGCGGAAGTGAGCGGCGTGATCGACAGGCTGCATGTCACCGAGGGGCAGATGCTGCGCGCCGGTGATCCGATCATCCGGCTGAACAACGATTTCCTGGAAAAGGACATTGCCATCAAGCGCCTGGAGCTGGACCGCCTCAACGTGGAGCTGGAAAAGGAGGAGCTGGACCTGGGGCGGCTGCAGACCCTGATCAAAACCGAGGCCACCAGCCAGCTGACCTACGAAAGTGCGCTCTACGGTCACAATGCCAAGCAGAAGCAGCGCGACATCGCCCAGCAGAGTCTGGAGCGCCTGGAGCTGGAGCTGAAAAAATCGGTGCTGCGCGCACCGTTTCCGGGGGTGGTCCTGGAGGTGATGAAGGACGTGGGTGAGTTCACCGGACCGCAGACGCCGGTGGTGCGCATCGCCGCCACCAGCGAAGTGCTGGTCAAGGTGGCGGTATCGGAGAACGTGCTGCGCTACCTCAACAACGGTGAGCGGGTCGATGTGACCATTGACGCGCTCGATCTGTCGCTTGCCGGGACCATCCGCGGTGTCATTCCGGTGGCAGACCTGCGCAGCAAGAGCGCCATTCTGCAGGTGGCCATCCCCTACGGCGACCACATGGTGGAAAACATGTCGGCGCGGGTGCAGGTGCCGGTGAGCGACAAGCGCACGCTGCGGGTTCTCAAACGCGACGCCCTGGTCAGCATGAACGGGCGTGATTTTGTCTACACCGTGAACGAGGGCAAGGCGGCGTTGGTGCCGGTCAACATCGTCAGCCGGCTGGCGGGCAACATTGCCGTGGACAACCCGCAGGTGCAGGCGGGGATGCAGGTGGTGGTGGACGGCAATGACCGGCTGCGCCCCGACCAGCCGGTTGTCGTGATCGGCAAGGGCGACAGCTGATGAACCTGATCCGGCTCTCCATTCTGCATTCGGTCTCCACCTTTGCCGCCGTGGTGCTGGTGGTGCTGTTCGGCGTGCTCGGGCTCTACCGTCTGCCCATTCAGCTGACACCGGACGTGGAGGCGCCCACCATCTCCGTGCGCACGGTATGGGGTGGCGCAAGTCCCTACGAAATTGAAAAGGAGATTGTCGAAAAACAGGAGGAGGTGCTGAAAAGCGTTCAGGGGCTGGTGAAGCTCGAATCGAGCAGTTACAACAGCCTGAGCACCGTCTCCCTCACTTTTGCCGTGGGCACCGACCTCAACGATGCCATGGTGCGCGTTTCCAACAAGCTCAACGAAGTGAGCAGCTACCCGGAAAACGCCAACCAGCCGGTGATCGATGCCAGCGGCGAGCAGCAGTCCCCGGTGATCTGGTTGACCCTCAAGCGCCTGGAAGGCGACTCCAAGGAGGTTCAGAACTACGGCACCTTTTTCGAGGAAGAGATCCGCCAGCACCTGGAGCGCGTGCCCGGCGTGGGCTCCCTGTTTGTGTTCGGCGGCCGGGAAAAGCAGCTGCAAGTGGTGATCGATCCGGTCCGACTGGCCCAGCACAACATCACGGTGGGCGAGGTGATCTCCCGCCTGCAGAGTGCCAACCAGAATATTTCAGCGGGTGTGCTCGGGCTCGACAAACGCAACTACCGGCTGCGCACCGTCAGCCAGTTCCAGTCGCCCGATGATGTGCTCGAAGTACTGCTCAAGGACGACGGCCTGCGACGAGTCCGGCTGGGCGATGTGGCGCGGGCTGAGTTCGGTTATACGCCCAATCCGCCGCCGGTGATGCACAACAACAAGTACATGATAGTCACCGGCATCCGCAAAGAGGCGGGGGCCAATGTGCTCGAGCTGGTGGACCGCATGCGTGAGGTGGTCGATGACCTTAATGCGGGCCTGCTCAGGGAGAACGGGCTCTACTATGACTGGGTCTACGATCAGGGTCCCTACATCCGGACCGCCATCGACAATGTGCAGCAGAACCTGATGATCGGCGGGCTGCTGGCAATCTGCGTCCTGCTGGTGTTCCTGCGCAGCGTCAGCTCCACACTGACCGTGGCGCTGGCGATACCCATCTCGGTGGCCTCCACCTTCATATTTCTCTATGCGTTCAACCGCACGCTCAATGTCGTCAGTCTGGCGGGCATCTCGTTTGCCGTAGGGATGCTGGTGGACAACGCCATCGTGGTGCTGGAAAACATCGACCGCCACCGGCGCATGGGCAAGGATGCGTTTCGGGCTTCCTATGACGGCGCCAAGGAGGTGTGGGGTGCGGTGCTCGCCTCCACCGCCACCACCGTGGCCGTCTTCCTGCCGGTGCTGTTCGTGGAAGAGGAGGCGGGTCAGTTGTTTCGCGATATCGCCATCGCCATCGCCTTCTCCATCATCGTCAGCCTGCTGGTGTCGATCTCCGTCATCCCGACCATCACCAACAAGTTCTACCGGCTGTCGCGGCGCAAGATCGAGGTGCAGACGCCGGAACTCGACCAGGGCAACTGGATGGTACGGACCATCATGACTCTCTCCAGGCTGACCCTGCGCAATTGGGTGACCCGACTCTCCACCGTAACCTTCTTCGTGGTGGTGTCACTGGTGGCAGCCTATTTTCTGGTACCCAAGGCGGAGTATCTGCCGCAGGGCAACCGCAACCTGATCCTCAATATTCTGGTGCCTCCTCCTGGCTATTCGGAGGCCAAGCGCGAGGAGATCGGGGGCTATATCTTCAAATCACTGGCCATTCATCAGGAGAAGGACTACCTCGAAGGGGTGCCGCAGATTGACAACATCTTCTACGTGTCGGCAGACCGCATCACCATTTTCGGTGCCACCAGCAAACATGTGGATGAGGCGCGCGGCATGATGACGAAGTTCAACCAGGTGATGAACTCCATCCCGGGCATGTTCGGCGTCAGTATCCAGCAGGGGATTTTCGCCAGCGGACTGGGCAAGGGACGCACCGTGGATGTCAATGTCACCGGGGACGATCTGGAACAGATCGTGGGTGCCGCGCGCACCGTGTTCGGTGCCCTGAAACAGGCCATCCCCGAGGCCCAGATCCGTCCGGTGCCCTCACTCGAGATCAGTTACCCGGAAGCCAATCTGATCCCCAACCGCTCCCGCCTCATGGCCAACGGTTTTACGGAAGCGGAGCTGGGCGTCTATGTCGACGTGCTCATGGACGGGCGCAAAGTGGGTGAATTCAAACCGGATGGCGCGCGGGTGATTGATCTGGTGCTGCGCAGTGACGATCGCTTCGAGTCTGCGCCCGAAGAGATCCTGAATGGCATCGTGGTCAACAAATTTGGTCAGCTGATGCGGGTGGGGGACGTGGCGGATATCGAGTACGGGGCGGGGATGACCCAGATCGACCACCTGGAGCGTGGCCGCAATATCACCCTGCAGGTCACCCCTCCAGAATCCGTTGCCCTGCAGTCGGCCATGGAACTGATCACCAGCGAGCTGGTCCCCAATCTGAAAAATTCCGGCAAGCTCGATCATGTGGACATCACGGTGGGCGGCAATGCCGACAAGCTGGATGTCACCCGCCGCGCCCTGCAGTGGAATTTCCTGCTGGCCATCGTCATCACCTATCTCCTGATGTCGGCGCTGTTCAGCAACTACATCTACCCGATCATCATCCTGTTTTCGGTGCCCATGGCCGCCGCCGGCGGGTTCATCGGCCTGTTCCTGGTGAATACCTTCATTGCGCCGCAACCCTTCGATATCCTGGTGATGCTCGGTTTCATCATTCTGGTGGGAACGGTGGTCAACAACGCGATCCTGATCGTTCACCAGTCGCTGAACAACGTGCGTTTTGAGGGCATGCAGGGGATGGAGGCGATTCTCTGGTCGGTGCGTACCCGCATCCGCCCCATCTTCATGAGCACCACCACCAGCCTCTTCGGTATGCTGCCGCTGGTGCTCTCCACCGGGTCGGGCAGTGAGCTCTATCGCGGTCTGGGGGGAGTGATTCTGGGCGGTCTGGCGGTGTCCACGGTGCTGACGCTGTTTGTCATTCCCGCCCTGCTGGCGTTCCTGATCGGGTTCGAGAAATCCCGGGTGGAATCGGCGGAACCGGCCGGTGCGGGGCAGATTGTCGCTTTGTAGACAATTCCTACTAGGAGTGTGGTTGAATTTTGGACTATGATGACATCAGGGCCCGCTAGAGGCCCGTCAAATCAGATCGCGTAATTGGTATCGCCGCCAAGCTGAAGGGGGTCTTATGGAAATTATTGCTAACCGCAAAGGGTTGTTTTCTTTGTTGTTTTTACTGATGGTGGCTTCCTGGCCACTCTCTGCCGCTGAAATTTCAGTGGATTCTCTGGACATGAAATGCCAGCTTGAGGCCCTCGAGTTGGGCGTCTATGAAAGTCCTGCACTCAACGACTACGTACTCGGTTGCATGGAACGTGAGTTGCCCTATTTTGATCTGGCAACCGGCACGCCCATGACCATTGATCTGCTGCGCTTTTCCTGTGGCGTCGAAGCCTTTCATCTGGGGGTGAAACGCCAGGATCTGTTCACCGACTATGTGA
>JBNLBB010000067.1:0-14484 GCA_050302415.1 Gammaproteobacteria bacterium
CGCCGTCTCCATCACCGGCAAGTACTCCACCAACGGTCAAAACACCAAGGACGGCTACGATCTCGCCGTTAAACGCGTCAATGAGCGCGGCGGTGTCAAGGTGGGCGGCAAGCGCTACGAGCTGGAAATCGTCTACTACGATGACGAGTCGACCCCGGCCCGCGGTGCACAGCTCGCCGAGCGCCTGATCAAGCAGGATGGCGTCAAGTACCTGCTCGGCCCCTACAGCTCCGGTCTCACCAAGGCCATCGCCCCGGTCACCGAGAAATACGGCGTGCCCATGGTCGAAGGCAACGGCGCGGCCCGCGAACTCTTTGAGCAGGGTTACAAATACCTCTTCGCCGTGCTCTCCACCTCCGACCAGTACCTCTCGTCGGCCATGGACCTGATGGCCGAGGTGGCCGAAGCCAACGGCCGCAAGGCCTCCAGCGTGAAGGTGGCGGGCGTGTTTGAGAACGACCCCTTCTCCCAGGATGTGCGCGCCGGGCTGCTCGATGACGCCAAACGCCTGGGGTTGAACTTCATCATCGACGACAAGCTGCCGCCCGAAATCAACGACATGGCCACCTCGCTGACCAAGGTGCGGGCCCTCAAACCCGACCTGCTGGCCGTATCCGGCCACGCCAAGGGCGCGGCCCTGGCCGTGCGCCAGATCGCCGACATGAAGGTGGATGTGCCCATGCTGGCCATGACCCACTGCGATTCGGCCAAGATTATCGAGAAGTTCGGCAAGGCGGCCGAGTACGCGCTCTGCTCCTCCCAGTGGGACCGCAGCCTCAGCTATCGCGATGACTGGTTCGGCACGGCCGAAGAGTATGCGCAGCTGTTCGAGAAGACCTTCAACTACGCCCCGCCCTACCAGGCCGCCGAATCCACCGCCTCGGTGCTCACCTTTGTGGATGCCTTCCAGCGCGCGGGTTCCCTGGACCCGGTCAAGGTGCGTGACGCGCTCGCCAGCACCGACATGCAGACGATGTACGGCAACATCAAGTTCGACGCCACCGGCAAGAACATTGCCAAACCCATGGTGCTCTACCAGGTGCAGGACGGCGAGTTCAAGGTGGTGGCCCCCACCAAGTGGGCCTCAGCCAAACTGCGCTATCCGACACCCGACTGGAGCAAGCGCTAGTCGCCGCGCCAAATGGCGGGTCGATGTGAATCGATCCGCCTTTTTCATCCCATGGATAATCTGCAGATCCTGATCCAGGCCCCGGTCCTCAACCTTCAGCTGCTGATTGACGGCATCCTGATCGGCGCGCTGTTCGCCCTGGCCGCCTATGGGTTGGCCCTGGTGTGGGGGGTGATGAACATCATCAACGTCGCACAGGGTGACTTCGTCATGCTCGGCGGCTTTGTCGCCGTGCTACTGGCCGACGCGGGGCTGCACCCGCTGTGGGGGGTACCGCTCGCCGCCGCCTTGATGTGGGTGCTGGGCTGGGTGCTCTACCGCACCATCATCTTCCGGGTCGTGGACCGGGATCTGTTCATCTCGCTGCTCGCCACCTTTGGCATCGGCATTCTGCTGCAGCAGCTAGCCAACCAGACGCTGGGCGCCGACGTGCGCACCGCCGAGGGCGGCATGGGCACCGCCTTCCTGTTTGACGGCATGGTGACGGTGCCCAACGTCAAGGTACTGGCCTTCGGCATCGCGCTGCTCACCGGGGGCTGTCTCTGGCTCTTCCTGAAGAAATCCCGCCTGGGCCAGGCGATCCGCGCCACCGCGCAGAATGCCCGCGCCGCACGCATATTGGGCATCGACACCGAGCATGTCTACGCCGCCACCTTTGCCCTGAATGCCGCCATCTGCGGGGCCTGCGGTGCGCTGGTGGCCATGACCTGGGTGATTCACCCCTACCTGGGTCTCGCCTTCACGGTGCGCTCTTTCACCATCGTGATCGTCGCCGGGCTGGGTAACCTGCTCGGGGTGATCGGTGCCGGTGTCGGTCTGGGTGCGGCGGAGAGCTTCGCCGGCTTCATCCTGGGCGTGGAGTACCAGGCCGCCTTCACCTTCTCGCTGCTGGTGGTGATCCTGGTGGTGCGCAACTGGTGGCTCGGACGACGCCGGAGGTACCTGAAGTGACGCGCGAACCGATCCAGGTACGCCTCTTCGTCGCGGTCGGGGTGGTGGGCCTGTTCCTGCCCTGGATCGCCCCCGCCTACGTCACTATGTTCGCCTTCATGTGGGTGATGATCCTGTTCGCCCTGACCTGGGACCTGATGGGCGGACAGCTCGGCTACAACTCCTTCGGCAACATCGTCTTCTTCGGCATCGGCGCCTACGCCTGCGCGGTGATCCAGCGCGATACGGAGCTGGGCTATTTTTCGGCGCTGTTCCTGGGCATGGGGGTTTCCGCCCTGCTGGCGGTCGCCACCGCCGCGGTACTCGGTGCCGGGGTGCTGCGCATGCGCGGCCACTACTTCGCCATCTGCACGCTTGGACTGGGCATCGCCGCCGGAGAGATCGCCTCGGGCTGGGATTACATCGGTGCGGGCTCGGGGATGGTGACCCCGGTCTACCCGGGCGATATCGACGAGCGCAACCTCATCTACTACTTCCTCTTCATGGCGTTGGCCGTGATCACTTTTTTCACCTTGCGCCGCCTCTACCAGGGCCGCTTCGGCCTGGCCATCAACGCCATTCGGGACGACGAGGACAAGGCCGAGGCCATGGGTCTGAACACGGTCTACTACAAGACGGTCGCCTGGTGCGTGTCGGCCTTCTTTCTCGGTCTGGTGGGCGGGGGCGTGGGCAACCTCATCGGCTTCATCGATCCCCGCGACGTGGCCTTCTCCGGGCCCACCTTCGGTGTCTGGATGATCCTCATGGCCATCCTGGGCGGCAAGGGAACGCTCTGGGGTCCGGTCATCGGTGCCGCCATCTTCCATTTCACCCAGGAGCTGTTCTGGAAGTACCTGCTGGGCTGGCAACGGGTGGCGCTGGGCGCGCTGATCGTGGCGATTGTGGTCTTCTTCCCGCAGGGCATCCTGGGTTGGGCCAAGGAGCGCTGGCCCGAGCGCTTTGGGCGGCGGGTCGAGGCGCGCCCCGGAGATCCGGGCTGATGGCCCTGCTGGAGGTACGCGGCGTCAGCAAGACCTTTGGCGGCGTGGTCGCCAACCAGGAGGTCAGCATCAGTGTGCCCGAGCGGTCCATCGTCGGCTTGATCGGGCCCAACGGTTCGGGCAAGACCACGCTCTTCAACTCCATTGTCGGGTTCCATCCGGTCGATGCGGGTTCCGTGGTCTTCGACGGTCGGGAGATCACCCACCTGCTGGTGCCGCAGATCGCACGCCGAGGCATGCTGCGCACCTTCCAGCAGACCCGCATTTACGGTCAGATGAGCTGCGTGCAGAACATGCTGATCAGCGTGCCCCACGGCCGCGAAAGCCTGCGCAGCATGCTCTCCCAGTTTCCGCGCGCCCACTATGAGCGGGCCGATGAACTGCTGGAGTTTGTCGGCCTCTACAGCAAGCGTCACCTGCTCGCCGGGGACCTCAGCTTCGGCCAGCAGAAGCTGCTGGAATTTGCCATGGCGCTGATGAACAAACCCAAGCTGCTGCTGCTCGACGAGCCGACCGCCGGCATCAATCCCACGCTGATCAACGGCATCATCGAACGGTTGCGCCGGGCCAATGAGGACCTGGGCATCACACTGCTGGTCATCGAACACAACATGCGGGTGATCATGAATCTGGCCGAGTACATCCACTGCATGTCCCGCGGCCGGATGCTGGCGGACGGCAAACCGCAGGATATCCAGAATGACCAGCGGGTCATCGATGCCTACCTGGGCGCGCACTGAGGGCCGCAGGAAACAGCCGTGAGTGACGAACACAAAACCCGGAACATCAGCGGCTACGGCCTGGGCAGTGTCGACAGTGTCATGTCGGTGGACGATGTCGCCCGCGAAGCCGAAGCGATTGCCGCCGGCGGTCCGTCCCGCGAGGAGTTGCAGGCACTCAGCCGGGGCGAACCCGCCATCCGGATCGAGAATCTCACCGCCGGTTACGGACGCATGGAGATCCTGCATGGCATCGACCTCTATGTGGGCCGGGGCCAGTCGCTCTGCCTGATCGGCCCCAACGGCGCGGGCAAATCCACGGTGCTGCACTCCATTTTCGGGTTCACCCGCATCACCGGCGGCGCCATTCACGCCGGCCCCAATGAAGTGACCCACCTCAGCCCCAAGGACAAACTGCGCTCGGCGCGCATCGCCTACATCCTGCAGGACAACTCTGTCTTCCCCGACATGACGGTGGAGGAGAATCTGTTCATGGGGGGTTACCTGCTGGAGCGCACCGACCAGGTGAACGCCGCGGCCGAATCGGTCTTCGAGCGCTACCCGCGCCTGCGGGAACGGCGCAAACAGCGCGCCGGGGTGCTGTCCGGCGGTGAGCGTCGCCTGCTGGAGATCTCCCGCGCGCTTATCATGCAGCCCGATGTGCTGCTGGTGGACGAGCCCTCCATCGGCCTGGAACCCCGGTTCATCGACATGGTGTTCGACATCCTCGATCACCTGCAGCACGAGGATGGGCGCACCATCATCCTGGTGGAACAGAACGCCAAAAAAGGACTGGAGTTCGCCGACCTGGGCTATGTGCTCGTCTCGGGCCAGGTGGCCATGGCGGGCAGAGGCGACGAGCTATTGCTAAACCCGGATGTGGGCCGCCTCTTCCTCGGCGGCTGACCCGGGCCTCTAGAAACGGGACTCCCAGGAGACCTGACCGTAGACCTGATCGCGCTCAAACGACGGGTCCTCGGAATCAAATTCGCGGGAACGGTTGACCCAGGTGTAGGAGACGAAATGGTGCCTGGCAACCTTGACCTTCAGGCCGACAAACAGATCCCGCACTGCGCTGCGTGATTCGATTCCCTGCCCGCTCTTGCCGTCGATCAGTTCGTTCCAGCCCACGTACCGGCCCTCCAGGCCGGCATAGACATTCACCGCGCAGGACTCCTTGCTGGTGGAGGCGATGGTGGAGGGTGACAGCAGGGTCAGCTCGGGTACCAGATCGCCTCTGCCACAGCTTTTCACCAATCCGCCCAGGGAGGCATAGCCGATGAAACTCGAGACGCCTGCCCCGTAACTCACATTGATGTGACCACCGCCCAAACCATAGTCGGTCAGCCGGTAGAACAGGCCGACGGCCGGATGGTTGCCGATCTGGGTGTGCCACCCGCGCGGATCATTGGTACAGCGATCCGGACTTCCGACCGGTTCATCGCTGCAGGGGTCATTGGCCTTGAGCACATCGAGGTGCAACCAGCGCTGGAAGTGTTCCTGCATGGCCCACGGGCCGAGCACCCCCACCATCACCTCCAGGGCCGCCTTCCTGCGCTGTTTGGGATCATCCTCACTGATGGCGAATCCCAGATAGGCCAACCCGGCATAGGGTCGGTCATACCGGCTCGGATTCGGGTTGTCGATGCCGTCCGGCGTGTAGGTGTGCATGCCCAGGCTCCAGCCGTGGAAGAGTCGGACGTCGCTGTTCTCCTCCACGCGTGCCCATCCCGGCAGCCAGTCATAGAGTCCCCGGTAGAGGGTGTAGAGGCGGTTGTTGCGGGCGGGCACACAGGGATTGCTGTAGGCGGAGTACTTGATGCCGTTGGTGTAGTGGCGGTCCGAGCCGCGCGCGCCAAAGGCATCGTTGTCCCACTTCAGCGCCGTGTCGAGGTCGGCGTGCGAGAGCAGTTTTCTGTTGGTATAGGTGTAGAGCTCAAGCAGTGCTTCGTTCAGCCCCGCGTCGGCGCCGGCCAGCGGCAGGCCCCGCTGTTCACTGATCTCCCCCGCCGGCAGCGAATCCTTGGTCGCGTTGTATTGGGTGACCGCGCCGTCTATCAAGTCGCCCAGGTCCAGCGCCGGATTCAAGCGGGAGACTGCGGCCACCCGTTCCTGGAATCCGGGGTCGTCCCCCAGCACATCCTTCACATAGCCGATACAACTGGCCCGGTACTTGAGGTTGAGGTCGGCACTCCAGGCGGCGCCGCTCGCCAGAATCCCGACCGCGATCAGCACCGGTGACCACCGGCGCCTCTGGTTGTATTGCATCCCCTCATCTCCTGCGCGAACAGGTCACCGGCGTCTGTTGCCCCGGTTTTCATTGTGTTGTTATCAGCGGAACTTCGGGTGTGGCGTCCGCGGCCACCGAGTTTAGCCGGTTCCCGCGACCTGCAGCTGCTACTGGGTCAGCAGTGCCTCGATCTGGGAGAGTATACCGCCCGACTTGGCGCCCACACCCAGCCACTGTACGCGGGTATACCAGGGCAGCGACATACGCAGCCGGTTGATCAGAACCGCATTTTCCATGAGAAATTCGTTGTAGAGCTGGCGGGGGAGCGCCTGCTCTGCGGTATCGATGCTGGACTTGCAGGCAGCGAGAATATCCTCTTCCTCGAATCCCAGGAAATCGGAAGCGAGGGCGGTACCCAGTTCCTGTTGCACCTTCATGGCCCACTGCGCAAGCAGGTTGCGCTCGTGACGGACCTTGGTCTGTTCAAAATGGTCGGTGATGGCCTCCTGCTGATTGTCGTGCAGCCGCCCATCCTGGTCCAGGTAACAACCCAGAACAATCAGCTGCGGCAGGCGCGCCATTTCAAACCAGCTTTCTTGACCCATTTTTCCAAACAGAGCCACTGCCTGGAAGGACAGCGACCGCCTTTCTTGTGAACCTGAGCTGTCCGTCGAATTCCAAACCATGCCGAAAGATCCGTAAGTCGAATTGTTTCAGACCAATCACCCGCGCTGGATCGCACCCGGTGATACTTCCCTGTTTCCCTTGCTGAAAATCGATTGTGCAGCCAAGTTCTTAATCGAAACTTAAAACCGCCCCGATAGTTCGAGCACAGATCCATTCTAAGCAACCCGTTCACCAAGTAACCTGGACTAGCGGGCAATGGTGTTCGGCACGTGATCCAGGTCACATTATCCGTACCTGCGCTCAGCGAACCAACGGATGGCGCGGAATACCGGACCTGACGGATACCGGCGAAGCCGGTAGAATGCGCCGCTGTTTCACTCCATGCAGATCGAGTAACCCGCCATGAGCCTCGAATTCCGAGTAATCCCCGTGACGCCCTTCGAACAGAACTGCACGCTCGTCTGGTGCACCGAATCGATGCAGGCGGCGGTCATCGACCCGGGCGGCGACCTGGAGACCGTGCTCGGGATTGCCGCCGAGGCGGGAGTCACCATCGAGCGCGTGCTCCTGACTCATGGCCACGTGGACCACGCCGGCGCCACGGCGGAGTTGGCGGAACGGACCGGAGTCCCGATCGAGGGGCCCAACGAGGCCGACAAGTACTGGATCGATGCCATTGAAACTGAGTCCCAGAAATTCGGCTTTGGCGCCTCCCGGGTGTTCACCCCCAACCGCTGGCTGACCGATGGCGACGTGGTAGCGGTAGGCAACCAGCAACTGGAAGTGATCCACTGCCCGGGACACACGCCCGGTCATGTGGTGTTTTTTGCGCGCTCGGAGAAGGTGGCCCAGGTGGGCGATGTCCTGTTCCAGGGCTCCGTGGGGCGCACCGATTTCCCCGGGGGTGATTCGAAAGCCCTGATCCATTCCATCCGGAAAAAACTGTTTCCACTCGGCGACGACGTCACCTTCATTCCCGGTCACGGCCCGGTCTCCACCTTCGGCGATGAACGCAGGCACAACCCCTACGTGGGCGACAACGCTGTTTTCTAGGACGATCTAGGCCCGGTCCGGCCGTAACCGGGCCAGCAGTTCGGCGATTTTGGAGAGCGCGGCGGTTGGCGCCTGGCCCTTGTCGTGCGCCAGGGCGAGCGTCACCATACCCAGGGTCTGGTAGATATCCGCAATCCGCGGATCCCACTCGCGAAGTGCGTCCAACTGCCGCTGCACGGTGGTCACATCGCCCCTGGCGATGGGGCCGGTCAACGCCTCCACCGGTCCCAGGGCAAACACATTGTCCAGCGTATCGCGCGCGATCGGCTCCATGACCTGCATGGCGACGGCGCGGGAGAGACCCGCCCGCGCGTAGGCCTGGGCCCCAACCTCCAGCAGTGCCGTCAAATAGTTGCTGATGAAGACCCCGCCGGCGTGATAGGCCGGCTTCTGGGAGGCGGCGATGCGCAGGGGCTGGCCGCCGATCGCGGTCACGGCATCCCGCAGTTCCGTCAATGCCGCCTCATCGCCCTCCATTCCGCAGAAGGTGCCCGCAAAGGTGTCCACCGCCCGCTGCGGATTGGCAAAACTCTTGATGGGGTGCACGCTCGCCACATGGGCTCCAGAATCTCGCGCCCCCGCCAACACCTCGGAGGAGAGCGCGCCACTGCAGTGGAACACCACATTGCCCGGTCTCAGGTGTCCGGATGCCTGCAGCTGCCGGGCGGCCTGCTCGATATCATCGTCGCCGGTGGCGATCATGAACAGATCGGCATAGTGCATCTCGACCAATACGCTGATCGGGCGCCCCTGGTCCAGGAAATCAACGGCCACCTGGCCGCTCTGCAGGGAGCGGTTGAGCACGTCGCCAACGCTAAAGTGCCCCTGCTGTACCCATAGCCGGCCCAGCGCCTTGCCCAGACGTCCGCAACCGATGATGTTGATCTTTTTCACTGGCACACGCCCCGTGCGAACAGAGTTGGCATCGAATGATATCCGGCGTTCAGGGTACCGCGACTGGGGCCGTGAGGACACTGGCTCGTCACCCCACGCGGCCAGTTGACCGGGCGCAGCCCAAATCCACGGAACAATTGCCTGCGCGGTGCGAATCGGATTGAATGCCGCATGGAGATTTCGGCGAGATACACGGACTCAACCTGATGGATTCCCTGTCACAACTGGCGCTGGGCGCCGCGGTCGGCGAAGCGGTCCTGGGCCGGCGTTTCGGGCGCCGGGCTGCGCTGTGGGGCGGGATCTGCGGCACCATTCCCGACCTGGATGTCTTCATTCCCATGGGTGACGCGATTCGCGATTTCACCTATCACCGCTCTTTCAGCCACTCCCTGTTCGTCCTGGCCCTGCTGACACCGCTGATTGCCTGGCTCGCGGAACGCCTGCACCCGGACCTGCGGCCCCACCGCTGGCGATTCGTCGCGCTGGTCTATCTCTGTTTTGTGACCCACGTGCTGCTCGACTGCTTCACGGTGTACGGCACCCAGATCTTCTGGCCGATTGACAATACCCCGGTGGCCTGGGGCACCGTGTTCATCATCGACCCGCTGTACACGGTTCCCCTGCTCGTTGGGGTGATCGCCGCGTTGCTGCGCCGAACATCCACCGGGCTGCGGCTCAACACCATCGGACTGGTCCTGAGCACGCTCTATCTCAGCTGGAGCGTTGGCGCGAAATACCACGCCACCACCCAAATCGAAGCGGCGCTGGCCGGGCAGCAGATCGGCTACGAGCGGCTGCTGGTGGTGGCCGCTCCCTTCAATACGCTGCTGTGGCGGTTTGTCGCGCGCAGCGGGCAGGGATACCACGAAGGATTTTATTCGTTTCTGGATCCGGCGAGGGAATTGCCAGCGCGCTATTTTGCCAGCGAGGAGCAACTGCTGGACGGCCTGGAGGATGACTGGTCGGTGCAGCGGCTGAAGTGGTTCAGCCGGGGTTTTTATACCGTCAATCGCGAGGGCGACGATATCACCATCGCCGACCTGCGCATGGGCCTGGAACCCAACTATGTCTTCCGTTTCCGGATCGGCACCGTCAGCGGCGGGAGTGGTGTGCCGGCACCGGTTGAACAGCGCCGCAACCAGTGGCAGCCCGGTCAGGTAGGTTGGGCACTGCGCCGGATCGTGGAACCTCATCCGCCCTTTTTTCAGCCAATACTGCCCGTGGCGCGCTGAACACCGGGGTGGCGGACTACTGCAGGCGCGCCATTTGCCGATCGTGCCAGCGGGAGAGCAGAACCAGGGCCGCTATGGCGCCGATCAGGGCCAGGAACATGTCGGATTGCGTATCCCAGATATATCCCTGGGTACCGAGAAATGCCTCCGCGGACTCTCCGGAGTAGAGCGCCACCCACCACTCGATGAGTTCATAGAACGCACTGAACGCCAGGCAGAAGCAGACCACGAAAAAATTTCGCCACGCCGCGGTACTGACCACGGCTTTGCGAACCAGCAGTTCGCGGGCAATCATGGCGGGGACGAATCCCTGCGCGAAATGGCCAACCTTGTCATAGTTGTTGCGGGTGCCGCCACTCCAGTCGCGCAGCCAGTCGAAGAGCGGCACTTCGGCGTAGGTGTAGTGCCCGCCCACCATCAGGATGATGCAGTGGAGCAGAATCAACTGGTAGACCAGGGCGGTGAGCGGAAAGCTGCGCCGGGTTACCCACAGCACCCCGGCGCCGATGAAGGCGGGCAGCACCTCCAGGATCCAGGTGAGGTAATCCTTCGGCGCTATCGCCGACCAGACCAGGACCGCCACAAACACCGCACTCCACGCCAGTGGTTTGAAATCCGTGGGGCTTTTCGATTCCGTAATCATGGCAACCTCGAGTTCGGGGAGTCGGTACCCTGGCGGCCGACCCGGGTCAGTGGCCGAACGCTTCCACCCGTTCCCGGGTCGGCGGATGGGTTGAAAAATAGCCGGACACCTTCCCTTCGTCGGGCGGACACTCCGGCTGATCATCACCGCAGCGGTGGGCGCGGTCGATCCGCTCCATCAGACGGGTGAAGTGATATCCGGGAATCCGTTTCTGCGCCATATATGCCAGCGCAAACTGATCGGCTTCACGTTCGAACTCCCGGGAGTAGGCCAGTTCGGCCAACAATACAGGCAACCCCAGGAAAATCTCCGAGATTCCGGAGGCATCGCCGATCAGGATCGCCGCCAGGAATCCCAACAGGGAATCCTGGATCATGCGGCGCATGGCGTGGCGGTGGTAGACATGGCCGATCTCATGGGCCAGCACGGCCACCAGCTCGTTGGGGTCTTCCGCCATGGTCACCATCGCGTCGGTGAACACGATGGTCCCATCGGGCAGTGCAAACGCATTGGGCATGCCGTTGGCATCGCGGAAGAGTACCTTGGGCGCCAGTTCCGGGTACTCGGCCAGCACCGGCGCAAAGTGCTCCATCACGGACGCCTGGCGCTCCTGCTGCAGTTCGCTGGGTTCAAACAGGGCCCGGTCCAGGGCCTGCAGCGTCTGCTCGGAGGTGATGGCCACCACTTTGGCCGGAACATACTGGGCCCCCCATCCGGCGATGGCGGGCGCACCAAAACGCACCACTAGGTAGCCCAGAGCGACCACCACCAGAAAGCCGGTGACGACCAGTGCCAGGTGACTTTCCAACCGGTGCAGCCAGACGCTGTGCCGCGCGGGGGCGTGCCGCGCCACCATCTGGTCCACCATGGCGTTGTCCGGCGTTTCAAACCGGCTGCCATCGGGCAGATCGAGATAGCGGGGGGTATTGCCCAACCGGGTGGAGATGATCACGTCACTGACCAGCCCGCGCCACAATCGGGTACCACCGGCGTCCACCACTTCCACCGGGCCGCCATCGTGCACCCGCATGCGCGCATCCACCGTGCGCGACTGCCTGCCGTCGAACCAGCGGCCGGTGATTTCCATCAGAGGCCGAATTCGAAGTCGAAGAGATCGCTGACCCCTTCACCGAAGGCGCTCTGCTCCATCTCCTGCGCGGCGAGGAAATCGTCCAGATCACCTTCCGCCATCAGGCTCAGATGCGCCGCCTTGTAGCGTGCCACCCGCACCATGGCCCAGGGTCGGAAAAAGCCGAGGGTCAACGTGAGCGCAAGGGTGTTGACCAGCACCAGCACGGCATAGGACCCGACCTCCATGGTGGCATCAAAGCAGTGATCGCGCAGGGTGGTGTTCAGAAAACGCAGATTGAAGCTCTGTACCGAGAAGTAGGCAAAGACCAGCAGGTAAACAGCCGCCAGCACAATAATTGCGACCGGGCCGAACCCGGATAGCAGAAAGAAAACCACCGCCACTCCGGCCACCATACTCAGAATGGCGATGAGAAACATGCGCACATAGTCGCCCCAGCCGGCGTGAAACTGAAACCGGGTGCCACCGAAGGCGTGGTTCTCCACCATGAATCGCTGCTGCTTGTAGAAGGCCACCGGCGACAGCAGTCCGGCCGTCAGCCCCGCGGCCAACGGCCAAAGGATAAACGGAAAGATGGCCTGCTTGACCGTCCCGACAAAGCGAAAGCGGATGTTGCGATAGACGCTGTTGTACGCATTGAAGGCCAGCGACCGGGTGACCACCCAGGGCATCACCACCAACAGGACCACGGCCAGGACGGCGCCCAAAATCGGCACCAGGTTGATCGCCGCCGTATAGAGGATGAAAAAGACCCCCGCGATCAAGCGCCCCTTCAATATGGAGACGGGGTTGCCGGTGTAGTGAAAGCTGACGCCATCGAGCTGGGTATTGCCGTAGAAGTACTGCTTGTTGCGCACTTTGGCCCAGGCCGAATAGATGCCGAGGGTCACCACGCTGAGCAGTAGGTTGACGATCCAGATTTTGAAGTATTCAAATCCGTTGCCGTGGAACTCGAATTTGACTTCCCGGATATCCACGCCATCGTTTGCCATGTCCCCGACCTGGGGTGGCGTCTGCTCTCCGGCACCGCCGGCATGCGACGCCCTGGCCGGCTGCGTGGCCGGGGTTGGCGGCACGGGTGCTTCGGCGACCGCGGGCTGCTGCTGTTCGAGTCGGGCCCTGGCCCCAGCCGCGCCCAGCGCATCCAGATAGCGGCCTGCCAACTCCTCGCTCAGCCCTTTTTTCACTACCACCTTGCTGGCGGTAAACATGCGCTCGGCCTGCTCGCGGGACACCTTGAACAGGTCGGCCACGTTGTCGATGACGCTGTCACGTTCAAATCCGGCGAGAATCTCTCCCTCAAAAATGACTGCGTAGTTCCCTGTGATCATAGCGACTCCTCTACTTTTTGTACCCGCCGGAACGGGCTATTCTTCCTGCCACCTGCCGATCAGTGGCGCGTGCTGGGTACGTCGGGCTGGTGGCTGGCCGCAAAGATCTCCTCGACGTCCACCGAATCGAACTCATAGACCTGGGTGCAGAATTCGCACTCGGCCCTGATGCTGCCATCCTCCTTGACCATCTGCCGCGCCTCATCCGGTCCGAACTGGGTGATGACATTGCGGATCATCTCCCGCGAACAGCGGCAGCGGAAGGTACAGATTTCCGGTTCGAAAACCCGGACATCCTCTTCGTGGAAGAGCCGGCGCAACAGCCCGGCGACATCCAGTTGCAGCAGTTCATCGCGTTTCAGGGTCTCCGCGAGTATCTGGGTGCGCGACCACAGATCCGCGTCCCCCTCCTCGTCACCGGGTACCTTTTGCAGCAGCATGCCCGAAGCCCGCTCCGAGTCGGCAGCCAGCCACAGGCGGGTGGGCAGCTGTTCGGAGCGCTCGAAATAGGCCTCCAGCGCCTCGGCCAGGGTATCCCCCTCCAGGCTGACCAGCCCCTGATAGCGGTGTTTGCCCTTGTCCGGCTCGATGGTGATGGCCATCCGCCCGCCCTGGCACAGGCTGCTCAGCGGTTGTTCGCTGATCTCTTCGCGCCAGTGCGCCACGGCCCGCATACTCAGATCACTGCGTCCCTGCACCACCAGAAAATTGAGCGGACCCTCGCTCTGTACCTGCAGGGTGACCGATCCCTCCACCTTGATGGTGGTCAGCAGCATGGCGCAGGCTGCCACTGCCTCGCCCAGCACCCGCATGACCACTGTCGGATAGTCATAGCGGGTGCGGATGTGACGCCAGACGCTGTTCAGGTGTACCACCCGGCCGCGCACGTTGCTCTCTTCGAACAGAAAACGGACAATGGAATCGCTCATGCCCCGATTCAGCCTTCAAGGCGCTCCCGGAGCAGATCGTTGACCTGCTGCGGATTGGCCTTACCCCGCGACTGGCGCATCACCTGGCCGACAAAAAACCCGAGCATCTTGGCGCGTTTGGCCTCATCGGCACTGCGGTAGTTGGCCACCTGTTCGGGATTCTCGGCGATCACCTGGTCGACGAATCCGGCAATGGCGCCGGTGTCGGTCACCTGCTTGAGTCCCTGGGCCTCGATGATGGCATCCGCGTCGCCTTCACCCTGCCACATGGCCTCAAACACCTGCTTCGCAATCTTGCCCGAGATGGTGTTGTCCATGATCCGTTTGAGCAGGCCACCCAACCGTTCGGGGCTGATGGGTGAATCGGCCAGTTCCAGCCCGTCCTTGTTCAACCGGCCCATCAGTTCGGAGCCCACCCAGTTGGCCGCCAGTTTCGGATCGTCACACGCCTTGGCCACTGCCTCAAAGTAATGGGCCATGACCGGGGTGGCGGTCAGCAGATCCGCGTCGTATTCCGACAGTCCGTAGTCCGCCACAAAACGGTGGCGCTTGGCATCCGGCAGCTCCGGCATGGCGTCGGCCACCTGGCGGATGTACTCCTGATCGATCTCCACCTGCAGCAGGTCCGGATCCGGAAAATAGCGGTAGTCGTTCGCCTCCTCCTTGCTCCGCATGG
>JBNLBB010000068.1:0-14355 GCA_050302415.1 Gammaproteobacteria bacterium
TGCGCCTTGAACCCTTGACCAGTACCGAGGCATCCGCCGGCAGTTGCTCCCGCAACGCCTCCAGCAGGTCTTCCAGCCGGTCGAAGGTTCTGCCTCCACGGGCGAATGCGCCGGCGGCACCGGCCGCCAGTTCGCCCAACGACCAGAGGCGGTCGATACCGGCTCGCCGTGCGAGGTCGCCCATGCCGGCATGCAGCTCGCCGCCGTCCACGCCAAGCTCGGCCATGTCGCCAAGCACCAGCCAGCGCTCACCCGGACAGAGCTTGAGTACATCGAGCGCCGCCGCCAGGGAATCCGGATTGGCATTGTAGGTGTCGTCGATTACCAGCCCACCCTCCGCCGTGGCCGATACCGCAAGCCTGCCGGCCACGGGTTTCATGCTTTCCAGACCCTGGCGAATGTCTGCCAGCTCCACACCCAGAGCGACCGCAGCCGCGCTGGCGGCCAGCGCGTTGTAGACGTTGTGCCGTCCCGCGAGTGGCAGCGCGATGGCGCACTCGCCGTGGGGCACAATCAACTCAAAGTGCGTGGAGACCGAACCGCCGCTGACACCCACCTCGATACTCTCCAGGTCGGTGCGCACATGGGCGGCGGCTGTAGTGCCAAAATCGATATGCGCCCGATCGCCCAGCAACCCGATCCAGAACTGCGCATAGCGCTCATCGGCGTTGACCACGCCGATCCCGTTGGCCGGCAGATGGCTGAACATTTCGCCTTTGGCACGGGCCACCCCTTCGATTGAACCGAAGCCCGCGAGATGGGCACGACCGGCATTGGTGACCACGCCGATCTGGGGCTTGGCCAGATCACACAGTCCGGCGATCTCACCACCATGGTTGGCCCCCATTTCAATCACCGCGTGGCTGTGGGAGGGATCCAGCTGACACAGGGTCAGCGGTACGCCGATATCGTTGTTGAGGTTGCCGCGGGTGGCGAGCACCTGACCGTGCACCCGGAGAATTGCCGCGATCATCTCCTTGACCGTGGTCTTGCCGTTGCTGCCGGTGATTCCGACCACCGGCAGCGACAGGGTCTGGCGCCATCCGGAGGCCAAGCCACCGAACGCCGTGCGGCTGTTGCTGGCCACCACCTGAGGCAGATCGACCTCGCACGGGTACTCCACCAGCGCCGCAGCGGCACCCGCAGCGGCCACCTGCGCGACAAATTCGTGACCGTCGAACTGATCACCGCGCAGCGCCACGAACAGTTGGCCGGGTTCCAAATTGCGACTGTCGGTGGAGACGCCCTGAAACGTGGCGTCGGCACCTTGGTGCACACCCTTGGCCCAGGCGGCGGCCTGTGAGAGTTGGGCACGAATCATGGGCGCCCTCTCTGCAGCAGTTCTGCCACCACGGCGCGATCATCAAACGGCAGCTTCCGGTCACCGACAATCTGATACTGCTCATGCCCTTTTCCGGCAACGAGCACGCAGTCGCCGGGCAGTGATTCCCGCAGCGCCAGGGCGATCGCCTCCGCGCGGTCGCGCTCCACCATCGCCGTATCCGGGAAACGCATGCCGGCCTGGATATCACGGATGATCAGTGCCCCCTCTTCATTGCGTGGATTGTCGTCCGTCAGGATCACGCGGTAGGCAAGGCGCTCGGCGATTGCCCCCATTTCGGGCCGTTTGCCGCGGTCCCGGTCGCCACCGCAGCCGAATACAACCCAGATCCGACGACCTGATTCCCCCACTGCGCGCAACGCGGCATCCAGGGCATCGGGCGTGTGCGCGTAATCGATGATGACCTGCGGGAATCCCGGGGCATCGATTCTCTCCATCCGTCCAGGTACCGCCTGCGTGTGAAGGATGAGCGCCAGCGCCTTCTCAAAGGGCACCTCCAGCGAGAGCAGCGTCCCGAGCGTGCCGAGCAGATTGGCTGCATTGAAGCGCCCCACCAGCGTGGTGGCGATATCCCCCCGGCCAAAATCCCCATCGACCCGTAACAAGCCCGGGGTCCACTCTCCCAGCAGCCAACCGCTGCCCTTGCCCGGACGCGAGGGCCGGGCTTCCAGGGTGTAGCAAATGGTTTTGGCGGCAGAGCACCCTTCCAGCAGCGAACGTCCAAACTCGTCATCGTGATTGATTACCGCGCCCTGCAGCCCGGGCCAGCGGAACAGTCGCGCCTTGGTCTCACCGTAGCTCCGCAGATCGGGGTGATAGTCGAGGTGATCCCGGCTCAGGTTGGTGTACACCGCGGTATGGAAGCGCACACCATTCACCCGCCCCTGATCCAGACCGTGGGAGGAGACCTCCATCACCGCGTGCGTGGCGCCCTGATGGGCGAACCCGGCAAGACGGTCGTGCAGCGCCAGCGCATCCGGCGTGGTATTGACCGCAGGCTGCAACTCACCGCCAAAGCCACTGCCCAGCGTGCCGATGATCCCGGGGCGCGCTCCGCTGCGTGCCAGGGCCTGGGCCACGTAGTGGCTGATCGAGGTCTTGCCGTTGGTACCGGTGACCCCGATCACCGGCAACCGGGCGGAGGGATGGTGGTAAAAGCGGTCGGCCAGCCAACCCAGGTGGGCGCCGAGCTGCGGTACGGAGATGACCGGAATCTCCTGCGACGCCATCGAGGTCAAGGCGGCATCGGCTTCAAATACTACGGCCGCGGCCCCAGCGCGCACCACTTCGGATACAAATTCGATGCCGTGCGCCCGGGCACCCGGCAGCGCGACAAACAGGCACCCGGGACGCACCTGCCGGCTGTCCAGTGCAATCGAGGTGATTGCCACATCCTGGGCAGCCGGCAGGCGCAGGAGCCCCTCGAGCAGCAGCCCGAGCGTCATCGTGGAATGCTCCCGACTAAGCGCCGTCACCACCGCGCCTCCCCAGTGCCAGATTGGTGTGCAGGGTCTGCGGGTCATCCGGCGGGATATCCAGCAGGCGCAGTGCGCCGCTCATCACGTCGGCAAACACCGGTGCGGCCACCAGACCGCCGTAATACTGGTCCCGTCCCGGCTCATTGATCATCACCACTGCCGCCAGACGCGGTTTGCTGGCGGGAACAATCCCAGCGAACACAGAGAGATACCGGTCTTCCGTATAGCCGTTCTCCCCCAGTTTCTTGACCGTTCCGGTTTTGCCTGCAACCCGGTATCCGGGGATGTGCGCCTGGCGTGCCGTACCGTCCTGCTGGGTCACCCCCTCCAGCATCAGAAGCAAATCACCCGCCACCCGTGCATCAAGCACCTGTTCCGCCTGTGGCGGTTCCGTCGTCTTCAGCAGCGATATGGGGTATTTCAGCCCTCCGGCAGCAATTGCCGCATAAGCGTCGACCAGCTGTACCGGCGTGACTGCCAGACCGTAACCGTAGGCCAGGGTGGCCCGCTCCACGGGGCCCCACTGACTGAAATGGGGCAGTGTGCCCGCCGACTCTCCGGGAAATCCGGTGCCCGGATAGCTGCCGAATCCAACGCGGCGGAACAGATCCCAAAGCCCCTCCGGGGAGGTGGCCATTGCGATCTTGGTCACCCCCACATTGCTCGATTTCTTGATAACGGTTGCCACGTCGATGACTCCGTAATTACGCACGTCCGACACCGTGAGCTGGCGTGACACGCGCAGGCGCCCGGGGCGGGTATCGATCATGCTGCCGGGTCGGAACACCCCCTCCACCAGCGCATTACCGACCACAAAAGGTTTGACGGTGGATCCGGGCTCGAAGAGATCGGTCAGCGCGCGATTGCGCGAGAGCGTGGGGCGCAGGTTGGATCGGTCGTTGGGGTTGAACGACGGCTGGTTGACCAGCGCCAGAACTTCACCGCTGTGCACATCCACCACCACCATGGAGCCGGACCGCGCCCGATGCAACAGGACCGCCGCCTTGAGTTCGCGATAGGCCAGGTACTGGAGACGCCGGTCGATGCTCAGTTTGAGATCCCGCCCGGGCTGGGGGATGCTGATACTCTCCACATCCTCGACGATCCGACCCAGGCGGTCGCGGATCACCCGCTTGCTCCCCTGGGCGCCCGACAGCCACTCGTCGTAGACCAGCTCCAGCCCTTCTATCCCGTGATCATCGATGTCGGTAAATCCAAGTACGTGCGCGGTCACTTCGCCCGCAGGGTAGAACCGCCGGTACTCGCGGCGCAGCGATACGCCGGGCACATCGAGCGCACGCACTTTATCCGCCACTTCCGGATCCACGTGGCGGCGCAGATAGACGAACTCGCGCTGCGCCCGCGCGCCGAGCATGCGCCGCAGCTGCGTACCGGACATATCCAGAACTTTCGCCAGCTGGCTCAAATCCGCGTTGGCGGCCAGCACTACTTCCGGGTTTGCCCACACCGAATCGACCGGCGCACTCACCGCCAGGGGTTCGCCATTGCGGTCGGTGATCACGCCCCGATGGGCGGGCATGGTGACGACCCGGAGGTGACGGGCATCCCCCTGATCGCGCAAAAAGTCCTGATCGGTCACCTGGAGATAGACCACCCGCCCGGCCAGCACCAAACCCACCGCCAGCACGGCCGCATAGGCCACCGCCCTGCGCCAGCGCAGGGTGATGGGTAAGGGCGTATTGTTCACGGTTTGACGATGACCCATTGTTCCGGTCCAGGAAGCACCATTTTTATGCGCTCGCGCGCCACTTTCTCGACCCGTCCGTGGGTTGCCCAGGTACTCTGCTCCAGCTGCAGACGACCCCAATCCTCATTCAATTCATCCTGCGCGTGCTGCACCTGCTGCAACTTCACAAACAGCTTGCGACTGTCGTGCTTGGCGTACACCACGCCCACAGCCGAACCGATAACGGCTCCGGCCAGCACCAGCACCACCAGGCGTTCCCATACCCGCATCAGACGCGCTCCGCCACGCGCAGCACTGCGCTGCGGGCGCGCGGATTGGCGCTGAGCTCCGCCTGCCCGGCGCGCTGCTGGCGACCGATGGTCCGCAGCCGGGGATGCAGCTGATCGGCGCGCACCGGAACTCCCGGTGGAAAGTCGTCGCCCTTTGCCTCGCGCTGGAAATAGCGCTTGACCCGGCGGTCCTCCAGCGAATGAAAACTGATCACCGCCAGTCGGCCACCAGGACGCAAAACCTTCATTGCGGCTTGCAGCCCGACGTCCACCGCATCAAGCTCCCGATTGACTGCAATCCGGATTGCCTGAAAGCTGCGCGTTGCCGGATGCTTGCCGGGCTCGCGAAACGGCATGGCGTCAGAGACGATCTTTGCCAGTTGCGCCGTGGATTCGATGGGTGCGGTGTCACGCTGGTCGCAGATCGCACGCGCAATGCGCTTGGCAAACCGCTCTTCGCCAAACTCGCGCAATACCTGCACCAACTCATCCTGCTCCACGCTGGCCAACCACTGCGCCGCCGTCTGGCCACTGCTGTTGTCCATGCGCATGTCGAGGGGCCCGTCAGCCTGGAAGCTGAAGCCTCGTTGCGCGTCATCCAACTGGGGTGAAGAGACGCCCAGATCCAGCAGCACACCATCGACCCCCGACCACCCGAGTGCCGCCACCTGCTCGGGCATCGTGGTGAACGAGCCGTGAACCACCCGCAGACGTCCATCTTCGGCAGCCAGTGTTTCGGCGCGCAAAACGGCTTCGGGGTCCCGATCAAAGGCGAGTACCTCACCGTCCTGGTTCAATTGGTCCAGGATCGCCTGGCAGTGCCCGCCGCGCCCAAAGGTGCCGTCGACATACCTGCCGTGT
Organism: Gammaproteobacteria bacterium; assembly: GCA_050302415.1. GTDB lineage: Bacteria > Pseudomonadota > Gammaproteobacteria > JBNLBB01 > JBNLBB01 > JBNLBB01. The sequence goes on from JBNLBB010000068.1 coordinate 5,659, forward strand.
GGTATCACCCGCAGTGCCGTAAGAGTCTCCTCCAACAGTACCGGGCGATGGGTCAGTGCTGCGCTCATGGGCTAGAGGGTCAAGCCCTCCAGCTCCTCCGGCAGCTCCAGCTCGTCACCCGAATTTTCCGCGAGCCACTCGTCGCGCTGCTCGTCCCACTTCACCTCATCCCAAACTTCAAATCGGTTGCCCTGCCCCACCAGCACGACCGACCTCTCGAGAGAGGCCGTTTTACGCAACAGCGGTGGAAGGAGGATTCGGCCATGGCCGTCCATCTCACACTCAGTGGCATGCCCCATCAGCAGACGCTGCCAGCGACGCACCTGCTTGTGCGCGGACGGCAGCGCCGTGAGCTTGCGCTCAAGCACTTCCCATTCGGGCAGGGGATATAAAAGGAGGCAGGGGTCGGAGTAGTGCACTGTCAAAACCAACTGACCGACGCAAAGGGATTGCAGCCGGTCCCGATATCTACTCGGGACAGCCATTCGACCCTTGGCGTCCAGGTTTAGTGCAGTGGCTCCCCGAAAATACAAGAGATGCCTCCTCGGCTCTCGATTAACCCATTAAATCCCACTTCGTCCCACTTTTGGGCACACTATAGGTAGGGCTGGTCGGGAGTGTCAAGGAAAACAGCGGCTTAAAATTTGGGAATTCCTTCTTTAAACACAAGCACTTAGGGTTGAAAAAAGAGAACAAACAGGCGACACAGGCACAATTCAGCCACTTCGAAAGGAAGTTAAATCATCAAGTTAGGAAACAATACTATAGTGAATTATTAATACAGGGATTTGCCGCGGCCGCAGCGGACTGCAGGCCGGGTGGGAGAAGGTGGGGAGTCAGCCGATAAGCCGGGTTCTGTCGAGGACAATCATTCATCTGGGACCCACGTCACCGTGAGCCTCAAGCGACCTACCCGAGAACCGTGTGGGCGCACGTCCGGCCGTAGCCGGGAGTTCTCCTATTTGGTCTTGCTCCGGGTGGGGTTTACCCTGCCACTCCTGTTACCAGGCGCGCGGTGCGCTCTTACCGCACCATTTCACCCTTACCGGCGCCCGAAGGCGCTTAGGCGGTATATTTTCTGTGGCACTTTCCGTAGGCTCGCGCCCCCCAGGCGTTACCTGGCACCCTGCCCGATGGAGCCCGGACTTTCCTCCACGATACAAGATCGCAGCGATTGCCTGGCCAACTCCCCGGCGCAACCATACGCGGGAATGGTCCCGCTCACAACTACTCCCAGGAGACCTGACCCAGAAGCTGGACGCGTACGTTGTCGCCGTCCTTGACCGTCGCGAGCTGTTTGGCGTCATCTTCGAGGGTGCCCAGAATGTTCACCCGTTCCACCAAACGGCACTCGTCGCCCTGGGAAGCGGGAGTGCGCCCAAATGGTAACGCCAGACTCTGCCCGGCTACCCAGTAACAAACGGTTCCCGGATCCACCACGTCGGTCGCCGAAGGATCAATTTCGGCCTGAACGGGGAGTTTGAAGTAGACCTCCTCGCCCCAGGTCTGCGCCTTGGCGGTATAGGGCAGGGTATGGGAGATGCGCCTGGCCGTGGGGCTGTCTTTGAGCCGGGCAATGACTTGGCCCTGTGGCCAGGATATCCGGATACGCATGGCGACTCCTCGCTATCGGTAAACCTGAATCTAGCGTAGGTGCATTCCGGTCCGGATGTAAATAAACGAAACGGGATAGCCGCTCCGGTCAGGGTGAGAGACGGCGCAGAAACTCCGCCATCACCTGGTGAAACAAATCCTTGCCCAACCGCAGGTCCTCGACCCCCACATCGATGTTGGGATTATCGTTGACCTCGATCACGAGGACGCCCCGATCCGTCTCTTTCAGGTCCACACCATAGAGCCCATCGCCGATCAGGTTCGCGGCACGCAGCGCTGTCTGCACCACCTGTTTGGGGGCATCATCCACCAGAAAGGTCTCCGCGATACCCTCGTGACTGCTGCCAGTCTTGGCATGGTTCACGATCTGCCAGTGCTTTTTTGACATGTAGTAGCGGCAGACAAACAGCGGTTTGCGGTTGAAGATCCCCACCCGCCAGTCAAACGGGGTGTAGCAGTATTCCTGGGCCAGGATCAACTCCGACTCCTTCAGCAGTCGCCTGCCGGTGGCAAGCAGCGACTCCCGGTCTTCTACCTTGAAAACGCCACGCGAAAACGATCCGTCCGGAATTTTCAGTACGATCGGGTAAGCCATCTCCTGATCAAGCGTCTTCAGGGTCTCGCGGGTGACCACCAGTGTTTTGGGCGTCTTCACCTTGTGGGTGGAGAGCAACTCGGCCAGAAACACTTTGTTGGCACACCGGAGGATGGATTCCGGATCATCCACCACCACCATCCCCTCGCTTTGGGCACGCCGGGAAAACCGATAGGTGTAGTGATCAATCTGGGTAGTCTCGCGAATAAACAGACCGTCATACTCGGCGAGTCTGCCGAAATCATTGCGGGTGATGAGATCCACATTGATCCCCAGATCCTTGCCGGCACTCTGAAAGGCCTTCAGGGCGCGGGCATTGGAAGGTGCAAGCTTCTCTTCCGGATTGTGAAGAATGGCCAGATCGTAATAGAGCTGTTTCCGTGCCCGCGGTTTGCGCCACAGGGTGCTGAAGTAGCTGTCCAGAGAGGCGGAAAAGCGGCCCAGCTGCTCTTCGGTCAGATCGCGAAACGCCACCGAGCGGACCCGCTTGATGATCCAGGACGATCTGCCCAGTTCGAACCGTACCCGCAGCAGCGGGGAGCGGTAGAGTTCAAACACCCGGCGGCCAATGTCCGCCAGCAAGCGATTTTCGGCCTGCCCGAAATAGAGCAAAACTTCAATGCTCATCACGCCCTCGGCAGGTGGATACAGCCTGGGCAACACCCGTTTGACCTGTTCCGCCAATTCGCCGGTCTGATCCACCAGCATGGTTTTGCGTTCCAGATCCTGCATGGTCCGCACGGTCGGCATCACCCGATGCTCACGCGCTTCGGCCAGCAGCGAACAGTAGTAGCCGACGCTGAGGTAGCTGTAATCCTTGCACAGGTTCAGCACCCGCAGCGGACTGCTGCCGACCTCTTCACTTGAGGTGAGGTACTCGCGTGCACCCATGACCCGCAGCCCGTCCTGCGGTAATGCCCAGTCGTCCACATTATCAACCACCACCAAATGCTCAGCCATGCTGACGCTTCCTCTGCTTTCCCGACCGTGCGGGCCCGATCAATACCACTGCCTTCAACCCCGAGCGCCCATATCGCGACATGCGGGCAAAATCCTTTTTGTGGATCGGCATGTGCAGTGAATCGGTCAGGGTTTCGCCTGTCTCGTAATCCACGTAGGGATCGTGCACATAGATAAAACGCTCATCAAATCCGGTGACCGTCACCCAATGCGGATATTTCTCTTCATAGATCTGATAGGAGCTGATCAGTACCAGGGGAATCTGCCCCGCCCTGAAGCGGGCCTCCAACTGGTTCACATCCATGGCCTCGTAGTTAACCTCCACCGCCAAATCCCGCAGCTGATCCGCCATATCCTCCTGCACCAGACGAATCACTTCCTTTTTTTCCGTACTGCGAACCGAATCCACCAGATGGGTGCCGGCATCGTTGACGTACACTTCCACATGAAAACCGCGGGTTGCCGCGGCAATCGCCAACCCGAATGGGCCGCACCCCCCATGTCCCGAAGTCATGAATATCGTGGTCGCCTCCCGCCACAGGCGCAGCTCCAGTTTCCGATCCAGCACCAGTTTGGGATTCAAACGTTTCATGGCCATCATCAGCGCTGCCGGACCACAGGTGAATTCCAGGGTCTGCTCGTAATAGGGCACTTTGGCGACGTTTGACTTGCGCTGGGGCGCCAGCGACTTTTCGTAGCGATGGGCGTCGGCGTGGTCTTCGTAATAGTCCGCGTAACTGCCGAACCGCTTGTATCCCTGAGATTCAAACAGCCGGATGGAGGGCTGGTTGTCGGTGCGGATCTCCAGACGGAGATAGGCACAGTCGTGATCCGCGGCCACTTTCTCGGCATGCCGGACCAGCGCCTTGCCGAGCCCCTGGCCGCGCGCCTCCTCGCTCACCGCGATCGAGTAGAGACGGGCCAGCGAAGTACCCCGACTGAAGAGCACGGTGACGTATCCCAGCAGATGCCCGGCGCGCTCCGCCACGATGGTGGTCGCATTGGCCTTGGTGATCAGGTAGCGCAACTGACGGCGGTTGAGCCGATCGCTGTCGAACGATCGCGACTCCATACGCAACAGCTCCGGCACGTCACCCGATACGGCTGGACGGTAGATGGTTTTTGTCATTAGATGGTGCCGTTGGTGGGGGAAGCCTGACCCGGGCCCGTGCGGAGAGTCCGCACTCGCTGAAATTCTAGACGGATGCAACAAACCATGAACAGAGTTGGCAAGACTTTTTTTACCGGCCTTCTGGCAGTGCTGCCGCTCCTGGCCACGATTTACCTGATCTACTGGTTTGCGGCAACCACGGAACGTGCCGCCGGCAGACTCGCCAAGGCCGTCATCGGCGAGGAGTTTTACCGTCCAGGCATGGGTACAGTTCTGGCACTGGGCACCATCTTTGTCATCGGCCTGATGCTCCAGGCGTTCATCGTACGCCGCCTGTTCGAAGCGTGGGAGAGCCTGCTCTACCGCATACCGGTCATTCGCACGGTCTACCGCTCGCTGAAGGAACTGTCCGGGTACCTGGGCAAATCGCGGGAGGGCGCTCTGGGTCAGGTGGTGGCCTGCCGTCTGTTCGAAGGCGCCGGGGAAAGTATCGGATTTGTGACCCGCGAAAAGCCCCCGGAAGCACTCAGCCCCGGCAACGGTGAGCAGGTCATCGCCGTCTATTTCCCGTTGAGTTACCAGATTGGCGGTTTCACCCTGCTGATCCCCGCAAACCGGCTGCGCCCCGTCAATCTTTCGTCCGATGAAGCGATGCGTTTTGTGATCACCGGGGGACTAGCGGAACTGGACAAAAAGGTCCGCGCGCCCGTCGAGTAGCGTCACACCACTCTCAACCAGACCGAGGTGTCGTGAAAAACGGCGCCACCCTTGGGCCAACCCGGCTGCGAACTCACCAGCGCGTTGATCCCCACCCCTTCCCTGAAGTGGTGCCCGGGCCAGATGCCGGGCACTGCCAGGCAACCGGGTTTTACGGTGTCGGTCACCCGGCACCTCATACTCACCGCACCCTGGTCGTTTCCGATCTGGACACCAGCGCCATCCTGCACTGCTTCCCGCCCGGCATCCTCGGGATGGATGAGCAACAGCGGTTCATGCTCAAGCTTTTGAGATGATGGTGTTTCCGCAAAGGTGGAATTGAGGAAGTGATGGGCCGGCGGCGTAATGAGCCGATATGGTCTGGCTTCACTCACCTCGTCGTTGGCAGACCAATAGTCTGGGAGAGGTGCCATTTCCGCGCCCCGTGCGCCCAGGCTCTGCCAATCAGGCTGAAAGCGGAAACGCCCATCCGGCCAACCGAATCCATCCAGAAAATTCATGCGCTCAAAGGAGCGTGCACAATCGAACCAGCCTTCGGCTACCAGGGTCCGCAAGTCAGGCAGATCCGAATGGGCGAGGGTTTGGTCCAGCACCTCGACGGCGCTCATCTCAAATCCCGGGTGGTTTGCACCCAAACGCCTGGCTAAATCGCTGATCACCTCATGGTTTGAGCGACAGCCGGGCGGTGGCTCAAGCTGCTTCAAACCCGGTTGCAGAAAGGTGTGACCGTAACTGGTATAGAGATCATCGTGTTCCAGAAACATAGTCGCCGGCAGCACGATGTCTGCATACTTCGCGGTTGCCGTCATGAACTGCTCATGCACGCAGAGAAACAGATCCTCGCGCGCCAGACCGGTGCGCACGCGAAGGGAATCGGGTGCCACCTCGGCGGGATTGGTGTTCTGAATCAGCATGGCACTCACCGGTGGACCGCCACCCAGCACTGCCGGATTCCCGTGCAACACTTCGCCTATCTGCGACATATCCAACTGTCGGGTCTTCTGATCCGAAAGATCCAGTCCTTCGATGAGCGTTTTATCGATCCGGAAGTTTCCACCTGAACTCAGCAGTGCACCACCGCCAGGCTGCGTCCACGCGCCGGTCAGAGCTGGCAGACAGCTGACGGCATGTACGTTCTGGGCACCGTTGCGTTGCCGGGAAAATCCGTAACCCAACCGGATGAAGGATCGCTTGGTGCTGCCGTAGAGACGGGCAAACTGCCGAATGGTGTCTGCACTGAGGCCGGTGATCGGCGCGGCCCACTCCGGGGTCCGGGTGGCCAGATGCCGTTCCAGGTTTTCATCGGCATCTGTATGGCGCTGCAGGTACGGCCGATCGGCCATTCCCTCGGCAAACAGTACCTGCATCACCGCGCAGGCCAACGCACCATCGGTACCCGGCCTGGGCGCCACGTGAAGATCGGCCTGCTCTGCTGTCTGCGTCCGGCAGGGATCCACCACGACGATTTTGGCTCCGGATTGCGACCGGGCTTTTTTCGCCAGATGCATGGCATGCACTTGTGTGGCTGCTGCATTACAGCCCCAGATGACGATCACTTCGCTGCGCAGCATGTCGCGCGCATCCGTGCCCCACCGCGCCCCGGTCCCGGCATACCAGCCGTCACCGCCGAGCGCCGAACAGATGGTGTTGTACTGGCGTGAATACCCCATGGCGTGACGCAATCGATTGATCCCATCCCGCTGCAACAGCCCCATGGTGCCTGCATAGTAATAGGGCCAGACCGATTCGCTGCCCAGGCGCGCAGACCGGTTTCTGAACTGCTCTGCGACTTCCTCCAGGGCCTCATCCCAACTGATGGATGTGAATTCACCGGCCCCCTTCGCGCCAGTGCGCCGAAGTGGTTGGGTCAATCGCTCGGGATGGTAAAGGCGCTCGGCATACCGGGCCACTTTGGCGCAAATCACGCCATCCGTGTACGGCTGGGCACGACTGCCCCGCAAGTGCTTCAGGCGACCGTCACCGTGCAAAACCAGCTCAACGGAACAGGCGGAAGGGCAATCATGCGGGCAGACACTGCGTGGTGTGGTCGGGTGCTGCGTCATTTTGCGAGTCCTGCGCGCTGCTGCGCACGCTCTATAAGTGTGTGGATATCGGGAAACTGTGACTTGACCAAAGCGTATTTGGTTGCTGCATCCCCCCACTTTTCACCGGCCCTCACCCGGGAAAGCAGATGCTCCGGATTGCAGACACAGGTACCGCCCACCAGCCCCACTCCCCGTCTAAAGAGCGCGTCCGGCGTGAACCCGGCGGTTGGTCCCACCAGCGCGACCGGTACTCCGGGCGCACACTGCGTCAACACCTCGTCAACGGTATTGTTGAGTACCGTTGCGGCTGTTATCAGCACTTTGTTGCATTCGCGCAGGCGCCCGGCATCCAGGGTGACTTCAACGGTTCCATCGCGCCCCACGCGGTCCGGATTTTTTTCAATGACGGTCAAAGGTATGCTCGCTGCGCTGAGGCGTCTGACCAGGGGCGGAAAATAACCGACCATACCGAATGCATCGTCAGGCTTCGGTGCCAACCACTCAATGGCATCAAGAGCTTCCCATTCGACTTCCGCCTGCAGAAACAGACTCTGCGCTATGGCGTTGAGTGCACCCGCCGCAAGCGCCCGGGAGGCACGGTCGGTGGACTCGAAACCATGGAGCAATGCCACGGGTGAAGTGCCGACCAAGCCATCCAGAGGATAACGATGCAGTGCCTCCAGGGTTCCTTCCAGCAGGGTGAAAAATATCCCCGTGGCCCCGGATTCCAGGACCACAAATCCAAACTCGGCATCATAGTCCGGTTGCGGGATGCAGGGCGGAAGGTAAATCTCACGCACATTTCCAATGTAGATGGCTTGCGCAATTCGCCGGGCATCACTGCAGAGCTGGTGGACAATACCTGTCATGATTCACCCGATGGGTTGGGTACCGTAGATTCTTCCGCCCTGTCTCTCGCTTCCGGTAGCGTGCGCACGTGAACATCCCGCTGCGGGAACGGAATCTCCACACCGTGCTCATGAAACCGGTCCCAGATACCCAGCAACACTTCGCTGATCACATTCGCCCGCCCGTTGCGTGGATCGTCAATCCAGAATCGCAACTCCAGGTCCACAGAACTGTCACCGAAACCGCGCAGCAGGCAGTTCGGCGGCGGCTCCTGAAGAATCCTTGAATTGCTGGCTGCACTCTCAAGGCACAGCTGGATTGCCTTCCGCACGTCAGCATTGTACGAGACACCGATGGGTACTCGCAGGCGCAGATAGGAATTACTGTGCGACCAGTTTTCCACGCGCTGGGTGATGAGTTCCTCGTTCGGAATCAGGTGTTCGATACCATCCCTGGTCAGAACCGAGGTGTAGCGGGCACCCAAGTGGTCAATCCATCCGTAGTTTCCCTCCACGGCGATGACGTCGCCGGGTTTGACCGACTTGTCGAGCAGCAGAATGACACCACTGACCAGGTTGGAGACCACCTTCTGCAGGCCAAACCCAAGCCCGACGCCCAATGCCCCGCCGAAAACGGCGAAGGCCGTCAGGTCCACACCAATCGCATTGAGGGTCACCACCAATGCAGTGGCAATCAGCAGAATACGAAACAGCTTACCAAACAGTACCTGCACCGATGGAGACACACCGTGGGCGGATTTCAGGCGTCGCTCGACCAGTGCGGCGACACCCAACGCCACCCACATC
>JBNLBB010000069.1:0-14073 GCA_050302415.1 Gammaproteobacteria bacterium
GCGCCCTGATGGGGCGGTATGGTGATCAGCAGATCGTATTCCAGGGTGGAGCCCTCTTCGGAGCTGATGGTCTTTTTGACCGGGTCCACCTCTTTGGTATTGAAGAAGGTTTCGTACTTGATATTGAGCCGCTCCATCTCCGGCTTGGCCCAATTGGCCACCGGTTCCAGGGCGTGCAGGCGTCCGATCGGATAGGTGTAGAGAATTTCGCTCTTGTCCATCAGCCCCTTGCCGGAGAGGTAGTCATAGAGCATGAAAGTGATTTCCAGGGGAGCCACCGGGCATTTGTGAGGCGCGTTGACGTTGACGACTATCTTGCCGCCCTGGAAATCCCGCAGGGCGTCGCGCATTTTGCGTGCCCCTTCCAGGTCATAGAACCAGTGGGCCCCTTCCGCCATGCCCGGTACATTTTGCGGCATGATGCGCGAACCGGTGGCGATGACCAGATAGTCGTAGAAGAAGGTCTTGCCCGATTCCGTGGTCACCTTGCGGGCTTCCACATCGATATTGGTTGCCGGGTCGATGAAATAGGGAACCCGCCGGTCCAGGACCTTGCGCTGGTCGCGGAACAGCTCCGATTCACGAATCCGGCCAAACGGCAGATAGAGCAGCCCCGGCTGGTACATGTGCTGTGCCGAGGCACCCAGCATGGTGATGCTCACATCGCCGGAACGCAGCTCGCTGCCCAACTGCCGGCACAGGCCGTTGGCAACAATGGTGCCCGCCAGTCCGCCGCCCACGATCAAGATTTGTTTTGCCACAGGATTTCCCCCCTTGGTTGTGCTCTCCGGCCCGCCAGACGCCACCGGTATGCCCGTTTGGTGATTAAAGACTACAAAAAAAACCGGACTGGATGGTCCGGCGGGATGTTACTTGTTCTTTTCCACGACGATACTCCAGTACCCGTCGTGCTCCGTGATATCGACCAACTTGTGTCCGCACTTGTCAGCCCACAGCGGAATATCATTTGCCGAACCTTTGTCGGCGGACCAGATTTCGATCTGGTCGCCCTTGTCGGCGGCCTTGATCGCCGCAATCAACTCCATCAACGGCCCTGGACAAAAGGATCCCCGGGCGTCGATTTTCTGCCTTTCAGTCATTCATTTTCCTTTCAGAGAGTACTGCCTGGGCCTCTTGTGCAAGCGTTGGGCCCTATAGCTGAAACCGGCGTCTGGTTGTTGATATGTATCAAACCTGACGGCATGCCACCTTAGCATCGACGTCCCCGATCCTGAAACCCCCGACCAGCTTATAGACACATAGAATCAATTTATTTAGACAATATGCAAGCGCCATGAACCCTGCAGCACAATGTTCTGCCGGGTTGACAGATATGCCGGCTACTCCTGGCCAACCGCTTTGAGCAGCGAACCATCCAGATGGACATCGGTCTGCGGGAAGGGAATGGTCACACCGTTGGCATCGAATGCCGCCTTGATGGCCTGCAACAGGTCCGATCGGGCGGTCCAGTAGTCCTCTTTTTTGGTCCAGGGACGGACCCAGAGATTGATACTGCTGTCAGCCATCTCACCCACCAGAATCACCGGTGCCGGATCCTTGAGCACACGCTCCTCGGCTTCCAACACTTCAGTGATGAGCGATTTGGCCTGGTCGATATCGTCGTCGTAGGAGATGCCGATCACCATGTCCACCCGGCGCGTCTCGTGGGCCGTGAAGTTGATGATGGTGCCGCCGTAAACCCCCCCGTTGGGCACGATGATCCGGCGGTTGTCCGGCGTCTTGAATATGGTGGCGAACATGCCGATTTCGTCGACACTGCCGGCGACGCCACCCGCCTCCACAAAATCACCAACCTTGAAGGGGCGGAAAATCACCAGCATGACACCCGCCGCAAAGTTGGAGAGCGAGTCCTTCAGCGCCAGACCCACAGCCAGACCGGCGGCGCCGACAATGGCCAACAGCGAAGTGACGTTGACGCCCAGTTGATCCACCGCCGCGAGCACCACGGCGACCAGCAGCGCCCAGTAGGCAATCTGTTGGAGAAATCCGATCAGCATCTCATCCAGCCTGGCCCTGCTCATGGCAGCGGAGAGCATGCGGGCAATCATGCCGGCAACCCATTTCCCCAAAACAAAGATGGCAATCGCCATCAGAATTTTGGTGCTCCAGGGAATCAGGTAGAGATCAATCCATTCCGGTTGAAACCACTCTTGCATCGGTTATCTCCTTGTTGAATCGCGGCACGCCGAATGCGCACGCGCGCAGTGAGCATAGGCATGGTGGAACCGGCTGACAATGATCTGCCGCAATCTTCCTGCCGCGCTCTACTTTTCCGTCAACCGCCAGATTCCGTCCCACCCGGCAGGCGGTTCCGACGCACACTCGCGAAGCTTGCTGAGGTAGTGGGCTGAGGGCGCGTCCGTAGCGGCGTGCCTCAAAAAGAGTGCCAGCGCGGCGTCACCCCGCCCCGCGTAGAGGAGTTCCAGCGCCTCGGCGAAATCCTCCAGCAACGGTTCATGGTTCTGCGCCCATTCTGCGGCCAGGGGCTCATAGACCGTCACGGGTTCGGACCTGCCGACAACCGTGACGCGCCCGATCTCACGTACCCGGATATCGGGCGGCAACAGTCGGCGGGTCATGTCACTGATCAGCAGATAGGTGCCAAACACCTTGTTGACCCCTTCCAGGCGGGAGGCGAGATTGCCGGCGTCGCCCAGGAAGGTGTAGTCGAAGCGCTGCCGGGACCCCATGTTGCCCACCACCACCTCACCGGTATTGACCCCGATGCGGGCCCGAACCTCCTTGCGATAGCGTGCCAGGTAGCCGGGCCGCAGCTCGTCCAGGCGGCTCTGGCAGCGCAACATGGCACGCACCGCGCGCTCGGCATGATCGGCCAGGGCCAGCGGTGCGTTCCAGAAGGCGATGATGGCATCACCCTCGAATTTGTCGATGGTGCCGCCGGAGGCCAGGATGATGTCGGTCATTTCGCTCAGGTAATCATTCAGCAGGCGGGTCAGCCGCTCCGCGCCCAGGGTTTCCGATATGCCGGTGAAGCCCTGGACGTCCGAGAAGAAGATCGTCAGCTCCCGTACTTCGCCACCCAGGGTCAGTTTTTCCGGACTGTCGAGCAGCGAATCGATCACCACCGGGCTCAGATACTGTTGGAACGCCTGCTTGATGAATCGCCGTTGCCGTCCTTCGGTGGCGTAATTGAACAGATTGGCACCGATGAAAGCGAGTACGGTCGCCAGCAGTGGTCCCGCCAGCTCCAACCAGAACCCCAGGAGGAACGCGGCAAAGGCCGCTGCCGTCACGCCGCCGAGTCCGACGGCGAAGACGCCAACGCCCGTGCTGACCCGGACAGCCAGACGCGCGGTCGCGGCAACCGCAAGACTCACCAGCAGCAGAAACAGCCACTGCACAGCAACCGGTACGGGTCGCATGAAATCGCCGGTCAGCAGATTGTCGAGAAAAGTGGCGTGCACCAGCACCCGTGGGCTGGTCGGGCTGAGCGGCGTTGGCCCCAGATCGTGCAACCCGGGCGCACTCGGCGCAAAAAAGACATAGGCATCCCGGAAAAAACCGGGATCGATCACCGGCTCCTCACCCGACTGTATCCGCAGCTCCGATTGGATGACGGCAGCGGCATTGACCGATGGATAGACCGCAGTCCCGCCACGATAGGCAAGCACCACCCGTCCGGGCCCGTCGCGCGGCATGTCCGGCAGGGTTGCAGTCGGATTGGCCAGCAGGTAGGCAGCCAGGCCCGGATTGGGTACCAGGGCGCCGCTGTAGCGCCGGATGGGGGTTACGCGCCGGAAGATGGAGTCCGCATCCGGGGTTTCGTAGACATTGCCCAGGCGCGGGGATGCGCCGGCCAATACGCCGATGGGCAGAGTGATCCGCTCCGCTGCCGGCGACGCGATGGAGAACTCCCGCTCATCGGCCCGTTGCCTGTTCAGGTACGCTCCGGAAGGGAGCCGCACTCCCGTCTCCCCCTGCTCCAGCATCAGGGCATTGACCACACGGCCACTGTGTGCGATGGCGTCGGCGAAGGCCTGGTCGTCTTCGACACCGAACTGCGAATCCTCGGTGAAGAGCATGTCGAACACCAACGCCTTTGCACCGGCGCGTTCCATGAAGTTCACCACCGGGACATAGGCCTGCCTCGGCCAGGGCCAGGGCAGGCCGTTTTCGTTGCTGGCCCAGTCCAGACTGTACTGGTCCAGGTAGACAATCCGGATACGGTCGGTCCATGGCCCCGGTTGCGCCAGCAGTCGCGTACGCCAGTTCCAACTGGCCAGTTCCATGCGATGGGCCAGCTCCGTCTGGGCCAGCAGGGCGGCCAGCAAAAAGGCCGCCATTCCGATGGCGGCCCCCTGCCACAGCTTTCGCCAATGGGCGGTCATACGGTTCAGAGGGTGGCCAATCCGCTCTTGAACCGGGCAATGCGGGTGTTGTTGGGCGGCGTGCCCCGATACTTGCCGATTGCCTTGTTCACCTCTTTCAGGCGGCTTGCGGGACTGGGGTGGGTTTTGAAAAAGCCCTTGTCGCTTTTCAGTCGGCGCAACGCCGTCAGCATGTTCCGGTAGCCATCCGGCCGGTAACCCACCCGCTGCAACAGGGCGACCGCCCCGCCATCGGCTTCCGATTCGAGTTCTCGCGCGTAACCGCTGTTGATCAGTTCAGCCGTGATGTCGCTGATGACATCCTCAAAGGCCGAGGTGAGTTTGGCCAGGTCCTGGTCCGCCTGGTGTTTCACCAGTTCCGTCGCGAGCACCGTGGCCGCGGCAGTCCAGCGGCTCTTCTTGATGGCCTTGAGCCCGTGTTGATGGGTTGCGTGCACGATTTCGTGGGCCAGCACGCCGGCCACCGCATCTTCGCTGTCGCACAGACGCAGCAGACCGCGGGAGACAAAAATCAGGCCTCCCGGTGCGGCAAAGGCGTTGACCTCATCGGTATCCAGGATCTGGAAGTGATAGCCGCCGAAAGTCTGCGGACGGTCAGAGAAGGCCGCGACCGTCTGACCCACGTTGTTGAGATAGAGATTGGCCTCAGGATCGGTGTAGGCCGGATATTGCGCCAGCACCTGGGCACCCACCGCGCGACCGATGTAGTACTCCTGTTCGGGGGTGATCTCTTCAGCGGCCTTGGAGACCGACTCCGCCGTCTTGACCAGGGAATCGGCCGTATCCTGGCTCATGACGCCCGTGTTCACCGCCACGCTGGTACCCACCTTGGTAAGCGTATCGAGGCAGCCACTCAGCGCAAACGCTGCCGTCAGCAACGCCATGGTGCGAATTGTCTTTTGCATTGTCCCGCCCCCCTATTCCAGATTGAGACCACCAGCCCGCAGGAACTGGATTTTGGCCTGGTCACTGATCACAACCCGTTCCATGCGGTCAATCTGGCTGAAGTCGAGCTTGCTGTTTTTTTTGTATTCCTTCTCCACGTCGGAGTTGAACCCCTTCCCGGCCAGTGCGATCTCCTCTCCCGATGCCGCGGCCTGGGCATCCGTCTGACCTCCGGTGAGGGCGATTTTCTTGGGTGTCAACACCGTTTCATGCACCCATCCCGCCACTGTTCCCTTGGTGGCGCGGATCTCCCGCCAGGGGCCGGACTCCTTGCCCGCATTCACCCGTGTCCCGTAACCGAGCCGCCCGCTGATGCGCGCGAACGGCGTCGGCGCCACGCGCACCACCGCCTCCTTCACCTGAATACTGAACTCGCGGGCCTGCGCCACCGATGCCACACACAGCAGCAAGGTGATCACGCTTGTATTGATTATCCAGCGCCGCAGCAGCGGGCCTTTGCTTCTCTCTGTCAGCCGCATCTCGGGCTTCTCCTCTCCGGCTTCCGGGTGGGGTTCGTAACACCAACTATACTGATTAATCGACCGATCCGGGACCTTCCAAGCCCCCGCTGGACAGAATCGACATGAGCAGCAAACCACCCGTCAGTGACGCAGACCTTGGTGAAATCGAGACCGCCCTGCGCCAATGTGTTGCCCGCCTGGCCCTGCTCGCGGCCGACGGGCATCCCGATCTGGAGCAGACCCTGGACGAGGTCCGTGAACACGCCCGCGGCGAGGCCATCGATCCCCCGCTCCTCAAATCACTCACCCAGCGCCTCTCAGGCAAGGCGCTGGGCGGCAGCAACTCAGGCGCAGCCGCCGGGGCGATATTGGGCAGACTGTTGGATCATGTCGAGACCAACTCGGCGACTGAAGCCGAGCGGATCCGCAACCGCCTGGAGAAGCCGATCACCGAGGTGGAACTCGAAATCCTGCTGGAAGATTTGGGCCGGATTCTGGGACCAGCCCGCGACTCTGCAAAAACCGGCGACCCGCAACACCAGGTCCGGTTGGTGATGATCGATCTGCTCCGCCAGATCAATCTGCCGGAAAAGCAGCGCCAGGTGGCAGACAGTCTGGTTCGTGAACTGGACGACGACAGTCGCGAACTGCGTATTTCCGGAGTGATCGGACGGGTGGCCGATATCATCGCTTCGCTGCGCAACGAATTGATGGTGGAGCGTCTGAGCAATGAGCGTTTCCTCGGCCAGCTGACCCAGAATCTGCAGGTGGTGGAGCAGTCGGTCATGCAGATGGAGACGCACCGCCAGGACTCCATCGCCGGGGGCAGACAACTGGATGCGAACGTGCGCGATGAGATGCAGCAGATGCAGAGCGACGTGACCGCCGCCGGCGATCTGGACGGCGTCAAGGCGCAATTGGCCAAGCGCATCGAGGCCATTCGCGAGCATGTGGATGCCTACCGGCAGACCGAAGACGAGCGCAACGAAGCGCTGGCACAGCAGGTGAAGGGCCTCAACGACAAACTGCAGCAGATGGAGCGCGAAACGGCAGAGCTTCAGGAGAAGATGCGTCAGGCCCACCACAAGGCACAGCACGACGCCCTCACCGGGGTGGCCAACCGACTCGCCTACGACGAGCGGGTGGTGCATGAATACGCACGCTGGAAACGTTACCAGCGGCCCCTCAGCATCGTGCTGTGCGACATCGACCACTTCAAGAAGATCAATGACCAGTATGGTCATGTGGCCGGAGACAAGGCATTGAAGACGCTCGCCGCGCTCATCCAACGCCACTTGCGCGAAACCGATTTTTTTGCCCGCTACGGCGGCGAGGAGTTCGTGGTGCTGATGACGGAGACCGCGCTGCCCGATGCGGTGAAGGCCGCCGAAAACCTGCGCGCCGTGGTCGCCGAATCGGGATTCAACTACAAGGGCCAGGCGGTGAAGCTCACCGCCTCGTTCGGGGTGTCAGACTTCCGTGGCGAGGATCGGCCCCGCGAAGTGCTGGAGCGCGCCGACGCCGCCCTCTATGCCGCGAAAGACACCGGGCGCAACCAAGTCAGCCACAACTAGTTAGGCCACGGTTTGATCCGCCAGCCGCTCCAGTGCGGTGACGATGGTGGAGTGGTCCTGGGTACTGTTGCCGGTGGCCGCCACCGCGTTGAACAGCTCCTGCACCATGGCCGTTCCCGGCATGCAGACCCCCAGCGCCCGCGCATTCTGCAGCACGATATTCAGATCCTTCTGATGCAGTTCAACCCTGAAGCCCGGCTTGAAGTTGCGCTCCAGCATCCGCTGCCCGTGCACCTCCAGGATTTTTGACCCGGCAAAACCGCCCATCAGTGCCTGGCGCACCTTGGCCGGATCGGCGCCCGCCTTGGCGGCAAATACCAGCGCCTCGCTGACCGCCGCCAGGGTGATGGCCACCACCACCTGGTTGGCCGCCTTGCAGGTCTGGCCATCCCCACTGCCGCCAACGTGGGTGACATTCTGGCCCATCAGTTCAAACAGCGGTTTGACGGTGGCGAAGGCCGAATCGCTGCCGCCCACCATGATGGTCAATGTCGCATTGATCGCACCCACCTCACCGCCGGAAACGGGGGCGTCCAGGTAGTCACCACCCAGCCCGCGGATGCATTCAGCGTACAGCTTGGTCTGCGCCGGCGAAATGGTACTCATGTCGACCACGATCTTGCCTTTGGCCATCCCGGCGGCAACGCCCGCTTCGTCCATCAGCACCCGCTCCACGTCCGGCGTGTCCGGCACCATGATGATGATGATTTCCGACTTTTCCGTCAGCTCCTTGATTGACCCGCAGGCAACCGCGCCGCCATCGAGCAGCTCTTTGGGCAGATCCGATCGGTGCTGCACCAGAAACAGTTCATGTCCGCCCTTCTGCAGGTGACCGGCCATGGGCCGCCCCATGATGCCGACGCCAATAAACCCTACCTTCATGTCGCTTACCTCGTTTGATTCTGTTCGGAAACTCGAATGCCCGTCAGGACTTTCCCAGCCAAGCTGACGCCCAGCCCAGGCCCGCTGCCGTCCCGCCGGCTGGCCGGTACTCGCAGCCGATCCAACCGCTGTATCCCAGTTGATCCAGGTGGCGAAACAGAAATTCGTAGTTGATCTCACCACTGCCCGGCTCATGCCGCCCGGGATTGTCCGCGATCTGGATATGCCCGATCCGCTGCAGATGCCGGCCGATGGTCTCCGCCAGGTTTCCCTCCATCACCTGGGCGTGATAGATGTCGTACTGCAGCCAGAGATGGTCGCTGCCCACCAGATCCATGATGTCCAGGGCCTCCTGGGTATAGCAGAGAAAAAAATCGGGGATGTCGCGGGTATTGATGGGCTCGATGAGCAACCGGATTCCGGCCGCCTGGAGTTGGGTGGCGGCAAACTTCAGGTTGTCGACGAACGTGGTGGCCAGTTCGTCCCAGTCGGCTCCCCGCGGCGCCAGTCCGGCCAGACAGTTGAGCTGGGTGCACCCCAGCGCCTGGGCGTATTCGATGGCCCTGCCCACCCCATCCTGAAACTCGGCGACCCGATCCGGCAGACAGGCGATACCCCGTTCTCCGGCCTCCCAATCGCCGGCGGGCAGATTGTGCAGTACCTGGGTCAGCCCGTTGGCCTGCAACCGCTCCGCCAGTTCCGATTTGTCGTAGGCATAGGGAAACAGGTACTCGACCCCCTGAAATCCCACTATCGCCGCCTGTTCGAACCGATCCAGAAAATTGAATTCACCAAACAGCATGGTGAGATTGGCGGCGAATTTGGGCATCTGTGATCACCTCCGGGAATCCGGCCTGTAGGGTAACGCGTATCCCCGCGGGACAACACCGGCGGAGATCAACTCGCGCCATTCCCACCTTGCGGCAACGACCCACAGCGTGCGGAAAACGGAAGGCGTTTGACTTCACCGCCATGGCCAGCTAGCTTGGCGCGCAGGCAACACGCGTGGATGCAGTTTCACCAAAGGAGACCGAGTGCGAGCCGCCATTTTCCCTCTCTGTTTGCTGACGGTTGCCGCCCAAGCCGCCGAGCCGTTGCGGGTGACAGCGGTACCGGTCGAAACGGTTGCCTACTATCCCACCAGTTCGGCGCCCGCCACGGTGCTGAGTATCGATCACTCCCAGATCAGTGCCGAGATTAATGCACGCATCCAGCGGGTCCGGATCCAGGTGGGCGACCAGGTGACCCGGGGGCAGCTGCTGGTGGAACTCGAGTGCAGTGACTATCGCGCCCAGGAAGCGCAGCAGCGCGCACGCCTGGACGCCGCCCGGGCGCAGCTTGAGCTGGCAAACTACCGACTGGAGCGCGCCAGGTCTCTGCAGCAGCGTGAAGCGGTCTCTGAAGAGTTGCTGGTGCAACGGCGCACCGAAGTGGCCGCGCTGCGGGCGGACATCTCCGGATTGCAGGCTGCGCTGGATCTGGCACGACAGCAGGTGGTCCGCTGCCAGGTGCTGGCACCATTTGCCGCCACCGTCACCGCCCGCCAGGCCCAGACCGGTGAGTGGGCAGCGCCCGGTCGCCCGCTGGTGACCCTGCTTGGCAGCGAGGCCATCGAAGTCACCGCGCAGATCCAGCCCGACCAATCCGAGGCACTGGGCCGGGGCGGAGAGGTCTGGTTTACGACCAACGGCAACCGGTACCCGCTGCGGATACGCACGCTGGTGAACCAGATCGACTCCAGCACCCGGACCCGCGAAGCGCGCCTGGAGTTCACCGGCGCTCAGGCTCTGCCGGGCAGTGCGGGACGCGTGGAATGGCAGGCACCGCGAGCCCATCTGCCGGCAGACCTGCTGGAGCAGCGCGAGGGCCGGCTGGGAATCTTTGTGACCCGCGGCGACTCGGCGCATTTCATTCCCCTGCCGGAAGCACAGGAGGGGCGTCCGGTGGCGGTGGATCTGCCGCCCGGCACCCAGATCATTGTCGAAGGTCGCGCCAGTGCCACTGATGGCGCTGCCATTGTGATCAATCCCTAGGACCCGACTGATGTTGCTGCGCCTGCTGCAGAACCACGTACTGGCCAACCTCTTCTTTGTGCTGGTCATGGTGATGGGCATTCTCGCCTACCTGTTCATGCCCCGGGAGCAGGATCCGACCATCAACTTCAACTGGATCAGTATCACCACCACCTACCCGGGCGCTTCGGCTGAAGACGTGGAGAAGCTGATCACTGATCCGTTGGAAGATGCACTGGCCCAGGTGTCCGACATCCGCTTTGTGGCAAGCACCAGTCGCGAGAGTCTCTCCAACATCCTCATCCGGTTCAACGAGCTGGATGAACACACCTTCGAAAAACGGGTCACCGACCTACGCCGTGAAATCCAGAGCAAGGCCAACGATGAGCTGCCCGAAGAGGCCAACGCGCCCGACATCTTCGAAGTGACCTCCTCCAACGCGTTTCCCAGTGCCACCGTGGTCGCGGTGGGTCACGGGCGCGACGAAAACCTGCGCCGTCAGGCACGCAACATCCGCAAGGACCTGGAACGGCTCAACGGTGTGGACCGGGTGCAGGCGATGGGGCTGCTCGATCCCGAGCTGCAGGTCAATTTCGATCCCGCCCGCCTCGATGGCCTGGGGGTCACCGCGACCGATCTGGCCGACAGCGTTGCGGCCCACTTCCGCGACGTGTCGGCGGGCACGGTGAATGTCGGCGGCGAGGAGTGGCTGGTGCGCGTACAGGGGACTGACCGCGATCCCTCCTATCTCGCCTCGCTGCCGATCATCACGGCGGCCGGAGAGGTGACCCTGGGCGACGTCGCCGAAGTGCGCCGCGGCCGGGACGAGGCGACGCAGATCGTCTCCTACCAGGGAAAGCCCGCAGTCATGCTGTCGGTGATGAAACAGGGGCACGCCAATATGCTGGAGTTGGTGGAGCAGATCCGCGACTACGTGACCCGCTACAACGCGCTGAAGGATGTCCGGGGCACGGAACTGGTGTTGGTGGACGATCAGACCACCATGACCCGGCAGGCCCTGTCGGTGATGCAGCGCAATGCGCTGCTCGGCCTGATCCTGGTACTTCTGGTTACCTGGGCCTTTCTTGGCAGTCGCATTGCGCTGCTGACCAGCGTCGGGATTCCCTTCACCCTCGCAGGCACCTTCTGGGTACTCAGTGCGCTGGACCAGACGGTGAATGTCACGGTGCTCCTGGCGGTGGTCATTGTGCTCGGGATGCTGGTGGATGATGCCGTCGTGGTCGTGGAGTCGATCTACTACCGCCTGGTGCGGGGTTTGTCAGCCGAAGTGGCGTCCATCGAATCGCTGAAAGAGGTCTTCGCACCGGTGACCGCTGCGGTGCTGACCACCATGGCCGCGTTTTCACCGCTCATGCTGATGCCCGGAATTCTTGGCCAGTTCATGTTCGTTGTGCCCCTGGTGGTCACCGTGGCCCTGGCGATCAGCCTGCTCGAGGCCTACTGGATGCTGCCGGCGCATGTGATGGCGTTCCGGGTTGGATTCGACAACCCCTCACCGCTGCAGAGGCACCGGGAACGCCTGACCCATTCCGTTCGCGTCAAATACACCCAACTGCTGGTCAAAGTGCTGCGCTGGCCCAAAACTGCGTTGCTGGTGGTGATGCTGCTGGTCGCACTGGCAGGCAGTGCCGTGGCCCTGGGCGTGATCCGCATGGAGTTCTTTGCCTTCGATGCAGTGCGCCTCTTCTACGTCAATGTCAGCATGCCGGCGGGTACCGACCTGGAACGCACCCTGGAGCGCACCATCGCCATAGAGCAGAAGGTCAGAACTGCATTGCGGGCTGAAGAGGTGCGCGGGATTGTCTCGTATGCCGGGCTCAACTTCACCGACAAGGAGCCGCTGTTCGGCGATCAGTATGGTCAGGTGATGGTCAGCCTGCAGCCGGCCAACGGCGACATGCGGTCAGTGGAAGAGATTACCGACGCGGTGCGCCCGCTGCTGCACGAGGTGGCGGGGCCGATCAACACCTCCATCCTCAAACTGCAGGGTGGCCCTCCGAGTTCGCGCCCGATTAGCGTAAAAGTTCGGGGTGACAATTTTCCCGAAATCCGGGCCGCAGTCCTGGAGCTGAAATCCATTCTTGGTGCGATGCCCGCAGTGCACGATATTACGGATGACGACGTGCTGGGCAGTTCGACACTCAACCTGAGGCTTAACTCCGATGCCGTGCGCCGCGCCGGATTGCATCCGGGACAGCTGGCACGGCTGATCCGGATACACGTCGATGGCGAGGTGGTGGCCATTCTCCAGGACGAGGGTGAGCAGGTGGATGTGCGCGTGGCAGCTGCCAATGGAGGGCTGCCCGATATCGATCACCTGCTCGCGCAATCCATCTCCGTACCGGGCGGCGGCCAGGTGACCCTGGGTACGCTGGTGCACGCCGAGCGGACGCAGACCAAGGGGGTCGTTCGCCACTACAACTATCGTCGCTCCATCACGGTCGAGGCCGACCTGGACAAGGAGATGCTGGATACGCGGCAGGCCAATCTTCAGATCCAGCAGGCGTGGGAGACAGCCCGTCTCAGGCATCCCACGATCAATCTCGATTTCAGTGGCGAACTCGATGATATCCAGGAGAGCCTCGATTCGATCTTTGTGCTCTTCCTGTTCGGGGTTGGCCTGATCTACGCCATCCTCGGCACCCAGTTCCGCAGCTATTTCCAACCGCTGATGATCCTGGTATCCGTGCCCATGGCTTTTACCGGTGTGGCCTTTGGATTGATGGTCAGCGGTAATCCGCTCAGCCTGTTCACCATGTATGGTGTGGTGGCACTGGCGGGCATCGCGGTCAATGCCGCCATCGTGCTGATCAGCGCCGCGAATGCCCGTCGTGATGCCGGAATGAGCGTGTTGCATGCCACCCTCTATTCGGCGCGACGTCGCGTGATTCCGATTCTGATCACCGCGCTCACCACCGTGGCCGGACTGTTTTCACTAGCCATCGGTCTGGGCGGCCGCTCATTGATGTGGGGACCGGTCGCCGCCTCGATAGTGTGGGGGTTGATATTCTCCACAATTCTGACGCTCTTTGTGGTGCCGCTGCTCTATCGGCTCTTTATGCGCGATCTGACGCCCCGGTCTGAACACTCATAAAAAACCCCGCCGGAGGGCGGGGTGCAATGCATCTCAAGATACGTCTTGCTGCGTTAGAAAGAGAACTTGCTGGACCACTGAATGCGGGTGAGTTCACCCTCGGTGCCATTCATCATTTCCCGCTCTGCCCGGATCAGTTCGATACCATGGCGCAACTGCGGGACGGGATTCCAGAGATAGTTGATGTGCAGGCTGGTGCCTTCCTTGTTGATGGTGCCGGCACCTGCCAGCTCGCTGGGGTCATCCGAAGAGAAGTAGCCAAAGGCAATATTGGTTCTGCTCGTCGAGGACCAGTTGTGGCGATAGGAGAGAATGGCTCCGGTGGTCTGCAACGCCTCCAGACTTCCGCTGCTGTCAATGTAGCCGTCGAATGTCGCCGCAAGGGCGTTGTATCGACCGATACCACTACCCGTGTTGATCTGCGCACCGACTTTATCGTTGGCACCGATCGGCAACCAACCGCTCAACTGGATACCCAGCGCAGATGTGGACTCGTCCACAGTGTCGCTGGTGTCGGCATTGTCCACCACCAGGGTGCGGTAGAGTGCTGCAACGGTCCAGTTTTTGGATGAGTAGCGCACCACCACATCGGGAATGGATTCATCATCGTAAAACACCTTGGCTGACTCACCGGGAGTTCCCAGGGCGTTTCCTTTGGTGGTTTCAAACGGTACCAGGAAGGTTTCCGGATTCTCGACACTGACCAGAAAGCTG
>JBNLBB010000070.1:0-13934 GCA_050302415.1 Gammaproteobacteria bacterium
CATGTGGGCGAATCTGCCATCGCCACCTACTGAAGCAGCAGCGCCCCATGCCCGTCTATCTCGACCACAACGCGACCACACCGCTTGACGAAGCGGTGCTGGAGGCCATGTTGCCCTACCTGCGTCATCAGTATGGCAACCCTTCCAGCGTGCACGCCTTTGGGCGCGCGGCACGGGCGGCGGTGGACCAGGCGCGGGAGTGGGTGGCGCAACTGGCGGGTGCCCATCCCTCCCAGGTGGTATTTACCTCCGGAGGCACCGGCGCCAATAATCTGGCCCTGAAGGGTGCGGCGGGTGCCATCGGCAGTACCGGACGCATCTGGATCAGCGCGGTGGAGCATCCCTCCGTGGTGGAACCGGCTCGAGCCCTGCAGCGACAGGGTTGGCTGTTGAACCGCCTTGCCGTTGATGGCAATGGTCTGGTTGCCGCCCAATCACTGGCAGATATGAGGGCGCTGGGCGCCGACATCGTGTCGGTGATGTGGGCCAACAACGAAACCGGTGTGATCCAGGATGTGCAGCAGGTGTCAGCCTGTGCCGGTGAGGCCGTGGTGCATGTGGACGCAGTTCAGGCGGCCGGCAAAATCGCCCTTGATTTTGCCCAATCCGGTGCCCATCTGATGAGTCTGTCGGCACACAAAATTCACGGACCGAAGGGAATTGGCGCGCTGATCGCACGGCGTTCGGTGGCACTCGAACCTCTGTTGCATGGCGGTGGTCAGGAACGAGGTTTTTACTGCGGTACGGAAAACGTGCCTGCCATCGTCGGTTTCGGCAAGGCGGCTGAACTCGCCCGGGAACGGGTAGGGGAAGCGAAAAATCAACTGTTGTTGCGCCAGCGATTGGAGCAGGGACTCTCAGGGTTACCTGGTGTCACGTTGTTCGCCTCCCAGGTGGAGCGACTGCCCAACACGGTAATGTTCGGTGTTTCCGGTATTGAAGGCGAGTCGCTGCTGATGCTGCTGGATCAGGCGGGATTCGCGGTTTCAAGCGGTTCAGCCTGCGGCAGTGCACGGGTGGATGCCAGTCCGGTACTGAAGGCCATGAATGTCCCCCTGGAAGTGGCGCGGACTTCCATTCGGGTCAGCCTGGGACGTCAGAACACGGAAGCCGATGTGGACGGATTTCTCCGAGTCCTCGCCAGTCTAACCACGGCGCGTGCCAATATGGCCGCGACGGGCTGAGCGAGAGTGAACGATCAAGCGATGTTGAGCGAGATACTGAGATGAAATTGCCCATTTATCTGGATTATGCAGCGACAACCCCGGTGGATCCGCGGGTTGCCGAGCGCATGATGAAGTTCCTCACGCCGGACGGCGAGTTTGGCAATCCAGCCTCGCGCTCCCATGCCTTCGGCTGGAAAGCGGATGAGGCGGTGGACCGCGCCCGCCATGATGTCGCCGCGTTGATCAATGCTGATCCGAAAGAGATTGTCTGGACCTCCGGCGCCACGGAATCAGACAATTTGGCGATCAAGGGGGTAGCCCATTTCAACCAGAAGAAGGGCCGGCACCTGATCACCTGTAGGACAGAGCACAAGGCGGTCCTCGATACCTGCCGGCAACTGGAACGCGAAGGCTTTGAGGTGACCTATCTGGACCCGGAACCGAATGGCCTGATCGATCTCAACAAACTGGCAGCGGCCATGCGGGAGGACACCACCCTGGTCTCCATCATGCACGTCAACAACGAGATCGGCGTGATCCAGGATATCGCCACCATCGGCGAGATGTGTCGCGAGCGGGGTATTCACTTCCACGTGGATGCCGCGCAAAGCGCCGGGAAGGTGCCGATCGACATGGCCGAGTTGAAGGTCGATCTGATGTCCTTTTCGGCACACAAGATCTACGGCCCCAAGGGCATCGGCGCGCTTTATGTACGACGCAAACCCCGCGTGCGCATCGAAGCCCAGATGCATGGCGGCGGTCATGAACGGGGCATGCGTTCGGGAACGCTGCCCACTCACCAGATTGTCGGCATGGGCGAGGCGTTCCGTCTGGCTCGCCTGGAAATGGCGGCCGAGTCGGAGCGTATTCTCACCCTGCGTAACAGGCTCTGGAACGGGCTCAACGATATCGAGGAAGTTTATGTGAACGGAGATCTGGAACGGCGCGTGGCTGGCAACCTGAACGTCAGTTTCAACTACGTGGAAGGTGAATCGCTGATTATGGCGCTCAAGGATATCGCCGTGTCGTCCGGGTCCGCCTGCACTTCAGCCAGCCTGGAACCCTCTTATGTACTGCGCGCCTTGGGACGCAGTGACGAACTGGCGCACAGTTCCATCCGGTTTACCATCGGCCGGTTTACCACCGCCGAGGATGTTGACTACACCATCGAACTTATTCGCAACAAGGTATCCAAGTTGCGCGATCTGTCGCCGTTGTGGGAGATGTACAAGGACGGCATCGACCTATCTCAGGTGCAATGGGCGGCGCACTGACCTTTAATACGCGAGGTATATGCCATGTCTTACAGTGACAAGCTTTTAGACCACTATGAAAATCCCCGGAACGTGGGCTCTTTCGACAAGGAAGACGTGAGTGTCGGCACTGGAATGGTGGGTGCACCTGCCTGTGGCGACGTCATGAAACTTCAGATCAAAGTGAATGAAGATGGCGTCATTGAGGACGCACGCTTCAAAACCTATGGCTGTGGATCGGCCATCGCTTCGAGTTCGCTGGTGACGGAATGGGTGAAGGGTAAAACCCTGGAAGAGGCCCAGAAGATCAAGAACTCGCAGATTGCCGAAGAACTTGCCTTACCTCCGGTAAAGATTCACTGTTCCGTATTGGCGGAAGACGCCATTCGCGCTGCAGTCGAAGACCTGCAGAAAAAGCGCGAAGCGAAATCCTGACGAAGAGGAGTCTGTAATGGGTATCACCTTAACCGAAGCTGCTGCCAACCGTGTAAAGAGCTTCCTCGCCAATCGGGGCAAGGGGGAAGGGCTGCGTTTGGGTGTTCGCACCTCCGGTTGCTCGGGCATGGCCTACGTGCTTGAGTTTGCCGATCAGGCGGCACCGGAGGACACGGTTTTTGAAGAGCATGGCGTCAAGGTGTTCGTGGACCAGAAAAGTCTGGTCTACCTGGACGGTACCGAGCTCGATTTCGCGCGCGAAGGTCTTAACGAGGGATTCAAGTTCAACAATCCCAACGTCAAGAACCAGTGTGGTTGCGGCGAGAGTTTCAATACCTGATCCGGCCTATCGATGACACTGGATCTGACCCAGGATTTTTTTTCACTATTCGGGCTGAAGCGTAAATTCACCATCGATTCGCTGGCGCTGAAGGACCGTTATCAGGACTTTCAGCGGGCGCTGCACCCGGACCGATTTGTCAACGCATCTGATCGCGAGCGCCGCCTGGCCATTCAGGGAGTTACCCATGTCAACGAAGGTTTCGCCAAGTTGCGGGATCCGTTGACTCGGGCACAGTACCTTCTGGAACTGAACGGGGTCGATCAGGCGGCTTCGCGCACGAAGCTTACGGGTGAATTTCTCATGGAGCAGATGGAGCTGCGTGAGCAGCTTGCCGATGTGGCCTCGGCCAAGGATCCCTGGGCGACGCTGCAGCACTTTATGAGCGAGATCTCCCAACGTGTACGCCGCTACACCGACCAGTTGACAACGCTCCTGGACAACCCGGATGCGGACCAGTTGCTGGTCGCGGAGGTGGTAGTGCTCGAACTGCAGTTTTTGCGAAAACTGCAACAGGAAGCTGAACTGCTGGAAGAGCAGCTCGCCGAAGCTTTGTAACCTCAAACCCATCCAGATTTTCATACCACGCAATGGCACTTTTACAGATTTCCGAACCAGGCCTATCCACTGCGCCGCATCAGCATCGACTGGCTGCGGGCATTGATCTGGGCACCACCAATTCCCTCATCGCCACCGTGCGCAGTGGGGTGGCGGAAACGCTGCCTGATGAGAGTGGCAATCACCTTCTGCCCTCCGCAGTACGCTATCTGCCGGGCGGCGAAGTCGCCGTGGGACTGGAAGCGAAGCGTGCCGCGGCAACGGACCCTTCGAATACCGTGCTGTCGGTGAAGCGGTTCATGGGGCGCGGTGCGGCGGATGTGAAATCGCTCGGCAGCGAGATGCCCTACGATTTTGTGGAAAGCGACTCCCGGATGCCACTGCTGCGCACCCGCAGTGGTGACCGCAGCCCGGTCGAGGTGTCGGCGGAAATTCTGCGGACCCTGAAGCGACGTGCCGAAGCGAGTCTCAATGGGGAATTGACCGGTGTCGTGATCACCGTGCCCGCCTATTTCGACGACGCCCAGCGACAGGCCACGAAGGACGCGGCGCGCCTCGCCGGCCTGCATGTATTGCGTCTGCTCAACGAGCCCACCGCCGCCGCTGTCGCCTACGGGTTGGATCAGAGTGCCGAGGGGGTGGTGGCCGTCTACGACCTGGGCGGAGGAACCTTTGATATCTCCCTGCTCAAACTCTCTCGCGGCGTATTTGAGGTGATGGCGACCGCGGGCGATTCGGCGTTGGGCGGTGACGATTTTGACCGTGCCATCGGCGAGTGGCTCCTTGCCCAGTCCGGAATTGACCAGGGCGCCGGGCGGGGTGTGATGCGCGCGGTGCTGGATGAAGCCTGCCGTGCCAAGGAAAAGCTGTCAGCTGTCGAATCAGTGACGGTGCAGGTGCAGCGCCCCGACGGCACTGACTGGCAGGGTGAACTGTCGCGCGATCAGTTCAATGCGCTGATTGAACCTCTGATCAAGAAGACACTCCTGCCCTGTCGCCGGGTACTGCGTGACGCGGGCATCGACGCAGCCGACATCGGTGCGGTGGTCATGGTCGGTGGCTCGACGCGGGTGCCCCGGGTGCGCGAACTGGTGGGCGGATTCTATGCCTGTGAACCCAAAGTGGACATCGATCCGGACCGGGTGGTGGCGGTAGGGGCTGCCATCCAGGCGGATGTCCTGGCCGGCAACAAATCGGGCGACGATCTGCTGTTGCTGGACGTCATCCCGCTGTCACTGGGCATCGAAACCATGGGCGGCCTGGTGGAAAAAATCGTACCCCGCAATACCACCATTCCGGTGGCCCGGGCCCAGGACTTCACCACCTTCAAGGATGGCCAGACAGCGATGGCGATCCATGTGCTGCAGGGGGAGCGGGAAATGGTGGATGACTGCCGCTCGCTGGCCCGCTTCGAGCTGCGTGGCATCCCGGCCATGGTCGCAGGCGCGGCACGGATCCGGGTCACCTACCAAGTGGATGCCGACGGACTGCTCAACGTATCGGCGCAGGAGGAGACCAGCGGAGTGGTGAGCAGCATCACCGTGAAACCTTCCTATGGATTGAGTGACAGCGAAATTGAACGCATGCTGCGCGACTCCATGGCCCATGCGGAATCCGACATGGAGGCGCGCAACCTGCGCGAGCAGCAGGTGGAGGCCGACCGGGTGATCGAGGCGCTGACCGCGGCGCTGGCCGAGGATGGCCAGGAGCTTCTGGACGAATCGGAGCTGGTGGAACTGCAGAGCGCGCTGGCCGGGTTGATGGAGTTGCGCGCAGCGGCGACCGATGCGACTGCCATCCAGCGCGGCATCGAGGCGCTCGAGCGACAGAGCGAACAGTACGTCGCGCGGCGCATGGATGCCAATGTACGCAAGGTAATGGCCGGCCATCGCCTTGAAGAGTTTGACTGACCAGGTAGGGAGGAGAAAAACGGGTGCCCAAAATCACCTTTATGCCGCACGACGAGCTGTGTCCTGAAGGCAAGGTTGTCGAAGTGGAGCCGGGGACGTCCATCTGCGATGCGGCGCTGGACAACGATATAGAACTCGAACACGCCTGCGAGCAATCCTGTGCCTGCACGACCTGTCACGTCTATGTGCGCGAGGGCGGTGCGTCGCTGGAGGACCCGGAGGAGGACGAGGAGGACATGCTGGACCGGGCGTGGGGGCTGGACCCCGATTCCCGGCTGGGTTGCCAGGCGCGCATCCGGGACAAGGACCTGGTGGTCGAGATCCCCAGGTACACCATCAACCAGGTATCGGAAAACCATTAGGAGGTTGCATCGTGAAGTGGACAGATACGCTCGATATTGCCATTGCCCTGGACGAGGCCTATCCCGATGTGGATCCCAAAACCGTGCGTTTCACCGACCTGATGGAATGGATCCTGGCGCTCGACGGGTTCGAGGAGGACGCCAGTCACTGTGGCGAGAAGATTCTCGAGGCGGTGCAGATGGCCTGGATCGACGAGCGGGACTGAACTGGTATCGCGCTTTTGCGCCCAATGGGGTGCGGGAGTAAACTAGGCGCCCTTTTTAACTGAAACCCGCGATCAGTCGCGGGTTTTGTATTGAATTTACAGATAAAATCGTGAATCGAGTGGAGCTGAACCATGGCAGTTGAACGTACCATTTCCATCATCAAGCCCGACGCTGTAGCCAAGAATGTCATCGGCGAAATCTATGCCCGTTTTGAGAAGGCCGGGCTGCGCATCGTGGCCGCGCGCATGATGCACCTGAGCCGCGAGCAGGCCGAAGCGTTCTATGCCGTTCACAAAGAGCGCCCCTTCTACACGGACCTGGTGGCCTTCATGACCTCCGGGCCGGTGATGGTACAGGTGCTCGAAGGCGACAATGCCATCGCCAAAAATCGCGAAGTGATGGGCGCCACCAACCCCAAGGATGCCGCGCCGGGAACCATTCGTGCCGACTTCGCCAAGACCGTGGACGAAAACGCGGTCCACGGTTCGGATGGTCCTGATACGGCGCGCGAGGAGATCGCCTTCTTCTTCAAAGAGAGTGAGATTTGTCCGCGGACCCGCTAAACGTCCTGCCCGCGGCGGTCAATCTCCTCGATTTTGACCGCCCGGCCATGGAAACCTATTTCGCTGAACGCGGCGAGAAGCGGTTTCGTGCCCAACAGTTGCTGAAATGGATACACCAGGAGGGGGTGTCCGATTTCGCGGCCATGACCAATCTCAGCAAGTCGCTGCGTGCGCGGCTGGAACTGGAAGCAACGCTGACCCGCCCGGAAGTGGTGGCAGATCGCCTCTCCCGCGACGGGACCCGCAAGTGGGCGCTCAAACTGGCGGATGGCAATGTGGTCGAAACCGTATTCATCCCGGAAGAGGGGCGCGGCACGCTGTGCGTCTCTTCGCAGGCGGGTTGCCCCCTGGACTGCGCCTTCTGCCACACCGCCCGGCAGGGATTCAACCGGAATCTGAAAACCTCCGAAATCATTGCCCAGCTGCTGATCGCCCGCGAGGCTTTGGGTGAGCAGATGGACAGCAGCGTCACCAACGTGGTGATGATGGGCATGGGCGAACCCCTGCTCAACTTCGACGCGGTGGTGCGGGCCACCAATCTGATGATGGACGACTTCGCCTTTGGGCTCTCCAAGCGCCGTGTCACCCTGAGCACCGCGGGCGTAGTCCCCGCGCTCTACCGATTGGCGGAGGTGAGTGATGTCAGTCTGGCGGTGTCGCTGCATGCCGCCAACGATGAACTGCGCGACCGCCTGGTGCCGATCAATCGCAAATACCCGCTGCAGGAACTACTCGCCGCCTGCCGCAACTACATCGATCGGGATGGTCGGCGCCGTATCACCTGGGAATACGTGATGCTCGACGGCATCAACGACAGCGTTCAGCAGGCGCGCGACCTGGTCCGGCTGCTGCAGGGCATCCCCTCGAAGCTGAATCTGATACCATTCAACCCGTTTCCCGATGCGGGATTCCGTACCACCACGCCGGAAGCCCTGGAGCGGTTCCGCGAAGTGGTCATCAATGCCGGAATAACAACCATCACCCGCCGAACCCGCGGGGAAGATATAGAAGCGGCCTGCGGCCAACTGACCGGCGCAGTGCTCAACCGCCGTGGTGGCCGCGAACAGGATGGAAGGGGTCTATGAATTTCAGACGGTACCTCATACCGATTTATTTGGTGGTTCTGGGCGGTTGCGCCACCACCACGGAACTCTCCCCGGAAGGACGCACCCAGGCAGCACGTGTGAATGCGGAACTGGGGATCAACTACATGCGGCAGGAACGACTGCAACTGGCACTGACCAAGCTCAACAAGGCGCTGGAATTCGACAACAATTTTTCGCCGGCCCACAATGCGGTTGCGGTGCTGTACGAGCGCCTGGGCGAGCCGGAGATGGCCGAAAAGCACTATCGGCGCGCCGTTGAAATCGATCCGGCCGACGCGGATGCGCTGAACAACTACGCCCGCTATCTCTGCCTTCACAATCGGGCGCAGGACGCGGATGCCTACTTTGTCCGCGCCACCAAGGTACTCACCTTTGCCACGCCGGAAGTGGTACTCACCAATGCGGGAAACTGCGCGCTGACACTCCCTGATCTGGAAAAGGCCGAGGATTATTTTCGTCGCGCGCTCCGCGCCAACCGTTTTTTCGCGCAGGCGCTCTACGCCATGGCCAAGCTGAGTTACGAAAAGAAGATCTATCTCTCGGCCCGCGCCTATCTCCAGAGGTACCTGGAACAGGCGCGGCATACCGCACAAACTCTGTGGCTGGGTATTCTGGTGGAAGAGCAGTTGGGTGACGCGGACGCCGTCGCCAGTTATGCGTTGAACTTGAGGGCAAACTTCCCGGATTCGGAAGAGGCTCGCATGCTGATGGAGCGTACCGGACGATGAGTGAGCGCGACGAACAGCTGTCAGACAACGAGGTTTCGGGCAGTCGGCAAGGTGTCGGCGAAACCCTCCGCAAGGCCCGGGAGGCGGCAAATCTGAAACGGGAAGAGTTGGCCGAGCGGTTGAAACTCAGTCCGAAAATTGTGACCGCCCTGGAAGAGGAGGATTTCGACTCGCTTCCCTCGCCGGTGTTTGTCCGGGGCTATCTCAATACCTTTGCCCGCCATCTGGGTGTGAACGCCGAGGAGTTGCTTGCCGCCTATTCCCAGGAAGAGGTGGCCACCCAGGAGCGCTCGATCATAGCCACCGTGCTGTTTCATCATCAGGATGAACTGCGCAAAGGCAAGTCCACCAAATGGGTCGGCATCCTGGTGCTGCTCGTTGTGCTGGGATTGGTATTGGTCTGGTTGCAGGACGAAATTGTCAGTCAGTTCGGTCAGCAGTCCAGCCTCTCCGCCGGGAAGCCCGCGGCGATGGCGGGCGGTGAAAATCGCGCACTGCCGATCCGGGAAGAGGTTGCCGCGCCCGCACCCACATCCGCTGAACCGGGCCAGACCGAAACGCCTGCAGCCCCGATGCCGGTTGACCAGGCGCGGGAAGAGGTGGCCACCGCTGCCACCGGCGAGCCGCCTGCGGTGGAGCCTCAACCGGCACCTGCGCCAGTGGTGGCGCCCAAGCCGGTGCCGCGCGCAACGCCCCCCGCAGTAAATGCTCCCACCCCCACCCCCGCTCCTGCCGCTGTGGTGCAGGAAACGGCAACCGCAACCCCCGGTCTCCCGGCGCGTCTTTCGCTGCGGGCCAACGGCGATTCGTGGACCGAGGTGACCGATGCCGAAGGCAAGCGCCTGGTCTACGAACTTCTGCGCACCGGAGCGGATCGAAGCGTGGAAGGTACCGCCCCATTCCGGGTTTTTCTCGGCAATGCACCGGCGGTGAGCATCGAGTTCAATGGTTCGGAGGTACCCATTCCCCGGATCAGCAGCGAGGGGGTAGCCCGACTGACGGTCGGTTCTCCCTGAATTTCAGCCGCCCTGATCGGGGCGAAGGCTTCACATCATGTTTGAGCAGAAGATCCAGAGACGCACCTCCCGGCCGATCCGGGTGGGATCCGTCACGGTCGGTGGCGATGCACCCATCTCGGTACAGAGCATGACCAACACGGAAACCTGCGACGTCGCGGCCACGGTCGCGCAGGTGCAGTCCATCGTCAATGCCGGTGCCGACATCGTCCGCGTCTCCATCCCCAGCCAGGAGGCGGCCGAAGCCTTCGGTGAGATTCGCAAACAGCTGCCGGAGGTGCCGCTGGTCACGGATATCCACTTTGACTACCGCATTGCCCTGCGTGTGGCAGAACTGGGCGCCGACTGCCTGCGGATCAATCCGGGCAATATCGGCAGCGCCGACCGGATCCGGGCAGTGGTGGATTGCGCGCGGGATCACGACATTCCCATCCGCATCGGGGTCAATGCCGGTTCGCTGGAAAAGGAGCTGCTTCGTGAATACGGTGAGCCGACGCCACAGGCACTGGTGGACTCAGCCCTGAAAAACGTGGACCTGCTGGACCGGCACGATTTCCAGAACTTCAAGGTGAGTCTCAAGGCCTCGGATGTCTTCATGACCGTGGCCGCCTACCGGATTCTCGCCAAGCAGATCGACCAGCCCCTGCATCTGGGCATCACCGAAGCGGGAGGCGCCCGCAGCGGAGCGGTGAAGTCCGCGATCGGCCTGGGTATGCTGCTGGCGGACGGCATTGGCGACACCCTGCGGGTCTCACTGGCCGCCAACCCGGTGGAAGAGGTCAAGGTGGGATTTGATATTCTCAAGAGCCTCCATCTGCGGCACAAAGGGGTCAACCTGATCGCCTGCCCCAGCTGCTCGCGGCAGAATTTCGACGTGGTCAGTGTGGTAAACCTGCTGGAGCAGCGTCTCGAGGACATCCGGGAGCCATTGACGCTGGCCGTGATCGGGTGCGTGGTCAACGGTCCGGGGGAGGCTCGTGAGGCCGATCTGGCGGTGACCGGCGGGCAGCCCAACCTGGTCTACCGGGCCGGCAAACCCGACCACAAAATCAGCAACCAGGAACTGGTGGACGAACTCGAGCGCGAGGTACGGGCGCTGGTCGCCAATCGCGAGGCAAACCGCGACGACGCTGCCTGATGCTTCGGGTATAATCGCGCCCCAAAGTTTCCTACAGTCCAGCCATTCATGAGTAAAAACCTACAGGCCGTTCGCGGCATGCACGACATATTGCCGCCTGACAGCGGACGCTGGCAGCATTTTGAGCAGACTGCCCGCAACGTGCTGCAGGCCTACGGCTATCGTGAAATTCGAACTCCCCTGCTGGAAAAGACCGAGCTGTTCGCACGCTCCATCGGCGAAGTGACGGACATTGTCGAGAAGGAGATGTACACCTTCGAGGACCGCAATGGTGAGAGCCTGAGCCTGCGCCCCGAGGGGACCGCAAGCTGTGTGCGCGCCGGCATCGAAAGTGGGCTGCTGCACAATCAGATTCAGCGTCTCTGGTACATCGGTCCCATGTTCCGGCATGAACGTCCGCAGAAGGGCCGGTACCGCCAGTTCCACCAGATCGGGGTCGAGGCATTTGGACTGACCGGACCGGACGTCGACGCAGAGCTGATTCTTCTCTCTGCGCGCCTTTGGCGCGAACTGGGTCTGCTTGAATCGGTTACCCTGGAGCTCAACTCCCTGGGCCAGAGTGGTGAGCGGGCGGTCTATCGCGATGCGCTGGTCGCTTTCCTGCAGAATCACATCGAAGCTCTGGACGAGGACAGCCGACGGCGCCTGGAGACCAACCCGTTGCGCATTCTCGACAGCAAGGATCCCAATACTGCGGCAATCGTTGCCGATGCGCCGCAACTTTGGGACTACCTGGGCGCGGAGTCGCGCGGCCATTTCGAGGGGCTGCGGCAGTTGCTGGATGCCGCCGGTATCACCTATAGAATCAATCCCCGGCTGGTGCGCGGCCTCGACTACTACGGCTACACCGTATTTGAGTGGGTCACCGATCTGCTTGGCGCCCAGGGGACCGTCTGCGCCGGCGGACGCTATGATGGGCTGGTGGAGCAGTTGGGGGGTCGGCCCACCCCGGCCGTCGGATTCGCCATGGGTATTGAACGCCTGGTGGCGCTGCTGGAAAATTCCGAGTCCCTGGCCGACCTGGAGCGATCGCATGCCTACCTGGTTACCATGGGCGACGGGGCGCAGATCGAAGGCATCCGCCTGGCGGAACGGTTGCGGGACGAGGTTTCGGGCCTCAGGCTCACGGCCAATTGCGGCGGTGGGGGGATGAAGGCGCAGTTCAAACGGGCAGATCGGAGTGGTGCGGATTACGCGCTGGTCCTGGGCGATGAAGAGATCATCCAGGGCAAGGTGACTGTCAAACCTTTACGCAGTGGCCAGGAGCAGCAGCAACTGTCCATCGATGAAGCGGTGGCCCTTTTGCGGCGTCACCTGCAGGAACAGGCCGGATAATCGGCAACAACAGACCATACGGGGCGGAACGTGGAAATCTACAACTCAGAAGAGCAGCAGATCGAGGCCATCAAGAATTGGTGGAAAGAGAACGGCAAGTCGATCATCGTCGGCTTGGCGATCGGTGTGGCCGGCGTGGTCGGATGGAAAAGCTGGACTGAGTACCGCGAAACCCATGCCCTTGAAGCCTCCACCCATTACGCGGCACTGGTTGCGGCGACCCAGCAGACACAGGTGGATCAGGCGGTCAGCGCCGGGCAGAAGCTGCGCACCGATTATGCCGATACCCCCTATGCGGCGGTGGGTGCCCTGGCGCTGGCCAAGCTTCAATATGCGCAGGGAAATTCCGACGCAGCGGCCGAGCAGCTGCGCTGGGTCATGCAGCAGGCCGAAACCGAAGAACTGCGCAATATTGCACGGGTCCGGTTGGCGCGTCTGATGCTGGATAGCGGACAGCCGGATGAAGCCCTCTCGCTGCTCAGCGCGGGTACCCCGGGGACGTTGGCAGCGGTCTATGCCGAGTTGCGCGGCGATATCCATGTGACCAAGAACGAACTGGATGCCGCCCGCAATGCCTATCAGGAGGCCCTCAAACTCGGGCCGGCCAGTGAATCCCTGTTGCAGATGAAACTCGATGATCTGGGTGGTGCCTCCAGCTGACCATGAACCGACTGTTCCTACTTTTGCTGGCGGCAGTGTTGACCGCCTGCAGCAGCGTTGACCCCAGGCAGGTCCCGACACCGCTCGAATCCATCGACAATCCGGTCAAGCTCCGGATCAAGTGGGAGAACGTTTTTGGTGTCGGCACCCAGGGGCTGCGGCTCCATCTGGTGCCGGCAGTGGATGACGCAAATATCTATGTCGCAGAGCGCAGCGGTCAGGTGGGAGCCTTCCTGCGGGCCACGGGGTCGGCTGTCTGGCGCGTCCAGCTGGCAAAACGGATCAGTTCTGGCATCGGCATGGTCGGCCACCGTCTGCTGATCGGGGGTGAGGATTCGCTCATCGTCCTGGATGCCGGAAGTGGCGCCGTGCTTTGGGAAACGGTGGTCAGCAGCGAAATACTCAGCCGACCGGTAGCCGCCAATAATGTGGTGGTGGTCCACACCGTGGACGGCCAGATCATCGGGCTTGATCTGCAATCCGGAAGCCGGCTCTGGAGCAGTGAATACAGTGTGCCGCCACTCACTGTCAGGGGCATATCCACACCCGTGCTGGCCAATGGCATGGCGGTGGTTGGATTACCCGACGGACGGCTGATCGCTTTGGATGCCGCCACCGGGGTGGTGCGCTGGCCACGGCAGATCAGCCAGCCGCGGGGCCGCCACGAGATCGAACGGCTGGTGGATGTGGATGTGGAGCCGGTTGTGGTCGGCGGCAAAGTCATCGCGGGCAGTTTCCAGGGGCAACTGGTGTCGATGACTCTGGTCACCGGCGAACCTCAGTGGAATCGGGAGCTCTCGCTGCACACCGGCCTGGCCGTCGCGGGAGACGCGGTGTTTGCCGTTGATGAAGAGAGCACCGTCTGGGCCTTCCATGTGGGCACGGGAGCCTCACTCTGGAAGCAGGAGAAACTCAAATACCGCCGGCTAAGTCCGCCGGTGATCTGGGGCGACGCGTTGGCGGTCGTCGACCTGGAAGGATATCTGCACCTTCTCGATCCGGCGGACGGACGCCTGCTCGGGCGCATCCGCGTTGGCGAGGATCCGGCCTTTGGTGGTCCGGTTGCCGCCGGGGTGAATCTTTTTGTGCAGGACAGTGACGGGAAAATCACCTCCGTGATCCGCGCCGCAGACGATCGCTGAGGGCGAGTCCGGTAT
>JBNLBB010000071.1:0-13928 GCA_050302415.1 Gammaproteobacteria bacterium
CCGTTACTGGCGATCTTGCCGAGCGAGCGAACGATATCCGCCTCGTTCTGAAAGGCCATGGTGAGGTAGGGGCGCTCCCAGTCACCCATCACCCCCAGGCGGATGAAGTCCTTCTTCTGCTTGGCCACCTGCTCGGTGGCGTAGTCACGGCACGCCTTGCGGAAGGTGGCCGCATCCACCTTGATGCCGGCCTTGCCAATCTTCTTTTCCACCTGGTGCTCGATGGGCAGACCATGGCAATCCCATCCCGGTACGTAGGGTGAATCCTTCCCGTCAAACCCCTGTGACTTGACGATGATGTCCTTGAGGATCTTGTTGACGGCGTGACCGATGTGGATTTCGCCATTGGCGTAGGGCGGACCGTCGTGCAGCACAAACTTGGGCCGGCCGGCAGCCGCCTTGCGCACCTGCGCATAGAGATCCATCTCCTGCCATTTCTTCAGGGTATCCGGCTCGCGCTGGGCCAGGTTGCCGCGCATGGGGAAGTCGGTATTGGGTAGATTCAGGGTCTGCTTGTAGTCGGCCATCGTCTGTCTGGTTCTCAGGCGCCCAACCTTGTTCCGGGTCGGGCTTCGTTGATTTGGGAAAAAAATTCTCGCGCCTTTTCAGCGTCACGCTCTATCTGCCACTTGAGCATGTCAACCGACTGAAACTTCATTTCATCGCGAATCTTGCAGAGCAGGTCCACCTGCACGTAGCGGCCATAGATCTCTTCGGCGAAATCGAAAAGATGCACCTCCAGCAACGGGACCGGCGCGCCATCAAAGGTGGGGCGCACGCCCACATTGGCCACCCCGCTTACCGGTTCATGTTCCAGGCCGAACAGCTCGACCGCAAAGACACCGCTTACCGGCAGCGCCAGCCGCCGCAGTGCCAGATTGGCGGTCGGAAATCCGATGGTGCGCCCCCGCTTGTCGCCATGCGCCACCCTGCCGCACAGGCGGTAAGGGCGTCCGAGCAACTGCTCCGCGAGACTCATATCGCCGTCAGCAAGCGCGCGCCGTACCCGCGTGCTGCTCACCCGTTCGCCATCGATTTTGAAGGTGTGCATGTGGACCACGGGAAAGCCGCTGGCCTTGCCGGTGGCCTCCAGCATATCGAAATCGCCTTCCCGCCCGCGGCCGAAACGGAAATCGTCACCCACCACCAGATAGCGCACACCCAACCCGTCGATCAGTACCCGTTGGATGAACTCCTGCGCGCGCATGTTGGCGAGTTGCTGGTTGAAACTCAATACCAGGACCCGATCCACCGAGTAGCGGCGCAAAGCCTTCAGTTTTTCGCGCAGCCGCGTCAGCCGGGCAGGCGCGCCCGACGGCTGAAAATATTCAGCTGGCTGGGGTTCGAAGGTGACCACCGTGGTGGGCAATCCCATGGCGCCCGCCTGCTCAGCCAACTGGCCCAGCACAGCCTGGTGCCCCAGGTGCACGCCGTCAAAATTTCCGATGGTGGCCACACAGCCCCGGTGTTCCGGGAGCAGATTCTGGTGACCGCGAATGAGTTCCATGGCTTTTATTGGCCAATCAAAAGATTAGGATTATATAGAACGCAGGGTTGATGTCACTGATCGACTCGCGATTCCAGCATCAAATCGCGTTTGCGCACCCCCGCCAGCAACAATACCGCAAGATAGATGGCTGCCGCCGAAACAATCAGCCATGTCAGGCGCAGGGCGCGATCAATCGCACCCCATCCCGACCAGGATTCAGCCTCCCAACCAACCCACCACAACCACCCCACCATCAGCAGGCATCCGCCAGAAACCTGAAGCCAGAAACGCGGCCATCCAGCGAGCGGTCGATAGACACCGCTGCCGCGCAGTCCGCGATAGAGCAACGCGGCGTTCACGAAGGCAGCCAGCGCTGTGGCCAACGCGAGACCCGCATGAGCCAGATGCCAGACCAGAGCCAGATTGAGTCCGATGTTTACCGACATGGCTATGACGCCGATCTTGACCGGGGTTTTGGTATCCTGCCGCGCATAGAATCCGGGCGCCAACACCTTGACCAGCACAAAACCCAGCAGACCGAATCCGTAGGCGTAGAGACTGCGAGCGGCCATCAGTGTGTCATGCTGGGTGAACTCCCCGTACTGGAACAAGGTCGCCAGCATGGCTGGTGCCAGCACGATCAACCCGAGGCTCGCCGGCAGACCGATCAGCAGGGTCAGGCGAAGTGCCCAATCGATGGTGGCATTGAACCGTGCCGGATCGTCGGCTGCCTGGTGTGAAGAGAGGCTTGGCAATATCACCGTTGCCAGCGCGATGCCGAAAACCCCCAGTGGAAACTCCACCAGACGGTCCGAGTAGTAGAGCCACGAAACACTGCCGGTCACCAGAAAGGAGGCCAGAATGGTGTCCACCAGCAGGTTGATCTGGGTGACGGATGCACCGAATATGGCCGGCACCATGAGCCGCACAATCCGGCGCACCCCGTCGTGCCGCCAACCAATCCGCGGACGGCGCAGGAGACCAATGTCCGCCAGGTAGGGCAGTTGAAACAGCAGTTGCACAACGCCCGCAGCGAAGACCCCCCAGGCCAGGGCGATCACTGGCTGTTCCATCCGGGGGGCCAGCC
The DNA here is from genome assembly GCA_050302415.1 of Gammaproteobacteria bacterium. GTDB lineage: Bacteria > Pseudomonadota > Gammaproteobacteria > JBNLBB01 > JBNLBB01 > JBNLBB01. The sequence goes on from JBNLBB010000071.1 coordinate 2,577, forward strand.
AGAGCGCCGCGCCGATCATACAGAGATTCAGAAATACCGGGGTGAACGCCGGAACGCCAAAACGGCCATAGCTGTTGAGCACTGCACCGGCCATGGCGGTAAGCGAAATGAACAGCAGATAGGGGAAGGTGAGGCGCAGCATCTGCACCGCCAGATCGAATTTGTCGCCCTGGTCCACAAATCCTGGGGCAAACACGGTGATCACGGCGGGCGCTGCCACCACCCCGATCAGGGTCAATATAAATAGGAACAGGCCCAGGGTCCCGCTGACGGCACCCACGAGGTCTTCGGTTTCCTCGCGTTGGCGGCGGGTCTTGTATTCCGTCAGAACTGGCACGAAAGCCTGGGAAAACGCCCCTTCGGCAAACAGGCGGCGCATGAAATTGGGAATCTTGAAGGCGACAAAAAAGGCGTCGGCACCGACTCCGGCGCCAAAAAACCGGGCCAGCACCATATCCCTGAGGAAACCGAGTATCCGGGAGATTAAGGTCATGCCCCCGGTGATCGCGGTGGATTTCAGCAATTGGCCGCTCAGAACGCTTTCCTCACCTTATTATTACGACGGGGCGCCGGCAGCCAGACGGTCTGGCCTCTCCCACCGGGCGCCTATGGTAGCGGCCACTTCCACAACCGCCAAGCAGGATGAGACCCCGGCCATTGACATGGGGCACCGATTTCTAGACAATCCACGCTCTTTTTTTCAGCGGTGCATTTTCCCAGGAGTCGACATTGGCTAATACAGCACAAGCAAAAAAGCGTGCTAAACAGAACGACAAGCGCCGCAGTCACAACGCAAGTCTGCGTTCCATGATGCGCACCGCGGTAAAACGCGTGCTTAAATCGGTGGCTGCGGGTGACAAGGCAGCAGCCGAGGAGGCCTTCAAGGCCGCCGTACCCGTACTGGATCGCATGGCCAACAAGGGCCTGATCCACAAGAACAAGGCTGCGCGCCATAAAAGTCGCCTGAATGCGCGGGTCCGCGCGGTAGGCGCCTGATTCGTCAGCACGAACAGAAAAAAGGCCGGTCAGTGACCGGCCTTTTTTTATACCAGCACCAGGTTGTCCCGGTGGATCAGCTCTTCCTCATCCACATAGCCGAGAATGCCCTCGATTTCACGGCTTGAACGGCGCATGATCTGGCGCGTCTCGGCGGCAGGGTAGTTCACCAGCCCACGGGCCACCTCTTCTCCGGCTGCGTCCACACAGATGACCAGCTCGCCACGACTGAACTGGCCGTGCACTTCTGCCACGCCCACCGGCAACAGACTGCGGCCCGATTCGCGCAATACACGCACGGCGCCGTCATCCAACACCAGCCGTCCGCGCGCCTGCAAGTGGCCGGCGAGCCACTGTTTGCGAGCCACTACCGGCTCGATGTCCGGGAGCAACAGGGTCCCCACCTGGATGCCGGAGCGGATTTCCGCTAGTACCTTGGCCTGGGATCCAGGCGCAATCACGGTCGCACAACCGGACCGAGCGGCCCGGCGCGCGGCGGCCAGTTTGGTCTGCATGCCACCCCGCCCCAGCGTTCCGCCACTCTCCCCCGCCATGCCGCGCAACGCCGGATCGCTTACCCTCACTTCCGACAACAGCTCGGCATCGGCATGTTTGCGTGGGTCACGGTCATACATGCCGCGCTGGTCAGTGAGTATGATCAGCAGTTCCGCTTCGACCAGATTGGCCACCAGCGCGGCCAGGTTGTCGTTGTCTCCAAACCGGATCTCATCGGTGGCGACCGTGTCGTTTTCGTTGACTACGGGGATCACCTCCATACCCAGCAGGGTGCGCAGGGTACTGCGCGCGTTGAGATACCGCTGGCGATTGGCCAGATCGTCGTGGGTCACCAGTACCTGGGCCGTTTGCAGGCCGTGGCGTTTGAAGGCCGATTCGTAGGCCTGCACCAGCCCCATCTGCCCAACGGCCGCCGCCGCCTGCAACTCGTGCAGGGCACTGGGCCGGGATTTCCACCCCAGTCGCCGCATCCCCTCGGCCACGGCACCGGAGGAGACCAGCACCAGTTCCAAGCCTTCGCCGCGCAGCGCGGCCATCTGCTCAACCCATTCGCCAATGGCCTCCGCAGCCAGGCCACGCCCTTCATTGGTCAGCAGGGCACTGCCAATCTTGACCACCCAGCGGCGGCTCCGGGGAATGTCGGATCGGGTCTTCATTCGCTTGCTGCGTCCGTGGTTGCCACATCAGTCGTCTCTACGGCCAACCCCTGGCGGCGGGTCTGCTCGACGTGTTCCATGATGCGATAGGTCAGCGCCTGCAATCCCTCTCCGCTCACTGCCGAGACGCAGAACACAGGGCCGGTCCAGCCGAGATCGGAGACCAGCTGGCGGGTGGTCTCCGCCACATCATCCTGGCTGAGCAGGTCTGATTTGGTGAAGACTAGCCAACGGTCACGGGCAGCCAGTTCCGTATCGAACGCCTCGAGCTCGTGTTCAATGGCGCGAAACGCGCTGACCGGATCATCACTCCCCTCCGGAGGGCTGAGGTCCACCAGATGCAGCAGCAGGCGGGTACGCGACAGGTGCTTCAAAAACCGGATACCCAGTCCCGCTCCCTCGGATGCGCCACCGATCAACCCGGGCACATCGGCGACCACGAAGCTGCGGTCGGTTTCGATCCGCACCACCCCTAGATTCGGATAGAGGGTGGTGAACGGGTAATCCGCCACTTTGGGTCGCGCGGCCGATACGGCACGGATCAGGGTCGACTTGCCGGCATTGGGCAGTCCCAGCAGGCCCACGTCGGCCAGCACCTTGAGTTCCAGGAACAGATCGTGCCGTTCACCGGGTGTGCCGGGCGTGAACTGCCGCGGGGTGCGGTTGACGCTGCTTTTGAAGTTGACGTTGCCGCGACCGCCCTTGCCACCGGCGGCAACACAGAGCTGATCGCCGTTGGCCACCAGGTCGCCGACAATCCGGCCGGTCTCCTCATCGCGGACCACGGTTCCGACCGGCACCCGGACAAACCGGTCGTCACCGCTCTTGCCGGTGCAGTTGCGGCCCATCCCCTTCTGTCCGTGCTGCGCCTCATAGGTACGGATGTGGCGGAAATCGACCAGCGTGTTCAGCGAATCATCGGCCACCAGAAAGACGCTGCCCCCGTCACCTCCGTCACCCCCGTCCGGGCCCCCTTTGGGGATGTATTTTTCCCGGCGGAAGCTGACGCAGCCGTTGCCACCGTTCCCGGCAATGACCTTGATTCTGGCTTCGTCTACAAATTTCACTGGTGCTGTCCACTTTGGCCCGCTACAACAGAAAAGCCCCGTACACAGACGGGGCCTTCTGAATCATGCGCAGTATCGAGGGTGATTATTCGCTAATCACGCTCACAAACTTGCGGTTCTTCGGGCCCTTGATTTCAAAAATCACCCGGCCGTCTGCTTTGGCAAACAGCGTATGGTCCGTGCCACAACCGACATTCAGCCCCGGATGGAACTTGGTGCCGCGCTGACGCACGATAATGTTACCCGCAATTACCTGCTCACCACCAAAACGCTTCACACCGAGGCGCTTGGATTGTGAATCGCGACCGTTCTTGGTACTGCCGCCTGCTTTTTTATGTGCCATTGCTCAAACCTTCCCGCATTAACCGGCGCTGATGCCGGTGATCTGCACTTCGGTGTAGTTCTGACGATGTCCCTGCCGCTTCATGTGGTGTTTGCGACGACGGAACTTGATGATTTCGATCTTGTCACCGCGCACCTGGCCTTTGACCATCGCCGTGACTTTGCCGCCATCTACCAGCGGAGTGCCCACTTTGACGTCGGCACCTTCACCGACCAGCAGCACTTCACCGAACTCAACAGTGGCACCTTCTTCAGCGGCCAGTTTCTCCACGCGCAGGACATCACCCTCTGCCACGCGGTACTGTTTGCCGCCGGTCTTGATTACCGCATACATTTCAATAGTCTCCAAACCGGTATCGCGGAGACAGACCGCCCCGCGCAAGAGGCGCACATTCTACTGATGCGACCTGTGCCGGTCAAACCTTAATATGAAATAATTCAGGCACCTGAAGCCGCCGGATTCCGGCTTTCTTGACACTGCTCACACCGCGCCACTAGTGTACGCGGACCGCTGCGCGTCCACAGGAAAGAAAAGGTTGGATATCAAAGAGATTCGCTCGCTCATCGCCGACGACATGGACGCGGTCGACGCCCTGATCCGCAAGCGCCTCGCCTCCGAGGTGGTCCTGATCAACCAGCTGAGCCACTACATTATTAATAGTGGGGGCAAACGCCTCCGGCCCGCCGTGCTGCTCCTGGCCGCCGGTGCCACGGGCTATTCCGGGGAGTGGCACCGCCAATTGGCCGCCGTGATCGAGTTCATCCACACCGCCACCCTGCTGCACGACGACGTGGTCGACGCCTCGGATCTGCGTCGCGGCAGGGACACCGCCAACAGTATCTGGGGCAACGAAGCCAGTGTGCTGGTGGGCGATTTCCTCTATTCCCGATCCTTTGAACTCATGGTGGAGGTGGGCAACCTGCGCATTCTGGACATTCTCGCCCATGCCACCAACACCATCGCCGAAGGCGAGGTGATGCAGCTGCTCAATGTCCACGAGCCGGACACCACCGAAGAGAACTATCTGGAAGTGATCCGCTGCAAAACGGCAAAGCTCTTTGAAGCGGCCTGCGAGATCGGTGCGGTGCTGGCAGTGACCGATGAACCGGTCACTGCCGCCATGCGCGCCTATGGCCGGCACCTGGGCATCGCCTTCCAGCTGGTGGATGATGCCCTGGACTACAGCGCCAACTCGGAGGAGATCGGCAAAAATGTGGGCGATGATCTGGCCGAAGGGAAACCCACGCTGCCCCTGATTTTTGCCATGCGGGAAGGAAACGGAGCCGACCGCCAGCTGGTGCGGGAAGCCATTGAAAAAGGTGGGCTGGAACGGATCCTGGAGGTGCTCGCGGTGATTGAAAAGACGGGGGCTATCGCTTACACTGCGCGCCGAGCGCGGGAGGAGGCAGAAGCTGCCAAGTCCGCGCTGCAAGCCGTTCCCGCTTCACCCTTCAGGAATGCCTTGGTCGGCCTTGCCGACTTTGCCGTGGAGCGGACTTACTGAATCGGGATGTAGCTCAGCCTGGTAGAGCACTACGTTCGGGACGTAGGGGTCGGAGGTTCAAATCCTCTCATCCCGACCACTCTTTGTTGGTCGGTTTCTGATTCAACCCAACCGTGAACAGCTTCCTCTAGTGGGCTGTGCGCGGGCTGCGGGCGCCACCCTCCATGCGATGCATCAATACCAGCAGCTCAGCTTCGCTGGCCGTCAGTTCGCAGGTACTCACCACCTCTTCGACCCCCGCTCCCTGGCGGATCAGCCGGATGGCGAGGTTGTAGGGCCGTTCACCATGATCCACCAGTTCCAGCTGTTCCTGGCGCTGTTTCACGTCTCGGAATCGCTGGTCCAGGTGCATCATCCGCTCGCCCATGGCCACGGTACTCGTGCACAGGGCCCGCAGGTCGCCGCGGGTGCTGGCGTGCAGATCGCGCTCCTGCGACCACAGATCACCCAATTCCCGGATCTGCCGCCGCAGCCGGCGCTGGCCGGCCACATGGGCCAGCAGCGCCAGAGAGAGCAGCAACATTGCCAGCGTCGGCAGGTAGTCAATCAGCCACATCATCACACCACCTCGTCAATCAGGTGACCGGGGTCGCGGCCCCTGGGTTCATCGGGCGTATCATCGGATTTCGCCTTGCCGCCCTGTTTCTCTGCGTCGTGCGATCTGCGCTCCCGCCCCGGCAGCGGCGCAGCCGGTCTGGGAATGGTGGGTGGCAACGAAACGGCGGGTGAATCGGACATGGCACCTGCGCAGAGGACGGTCAGAAGACCGACATGTCCTCCCACTCCTCTTCGGTGATCAGATTGTTGAGGTCCACCAGAATCAACAGCTGGCTGTTGATGGTGGTCACGCCCTTGATGTAGCGCGAACTCTCTTCGTTGCCCACGTTCGGCGCCGTCTCGATATCCGATTTCGCCACATCCACCACTTCGGCAACGCTGTCCACCAGGATGCCGAAAATCTGTTTGTTGGTCTCGATGATCACCACCCGGGAGACGTCGTCAGACTCCTTGGGCATCAGACCGAAGCGGCGCCGGGTATCGACCACGGTCACCACGTTGCCGCGCAGGTTGATGATGCCGAGCACATAGTCGGGTGCGCCGGGTACTGGTGCAATCTCCGTCACCCGCAATACCTCCTGCACCTGCATCACGTCGATGCCATACACCTCGTCCGCCAGCCGGAAGGTCACCCACCGCAACACGCTGTCATTAATCTTTTCGTCTGGTTGGTTCATAAACTCTGCACCTTGTAACCCGACCATTGGTCGACTTCTTGACGCCCGGTCCGGATGATGGTTATCAAGCACTTACTGTGCCAGCCTACCTCCTAAGCATGGCAACAAATTCCTCAACGTCCAGTATTGCGCACATCTCTTTTCGCACCGTTCCGGCAAGCCAGGGGCGCACGCTGCGCGCTCCCCGCCAGCTCACCGCCTCGGGTTCGAGTGTCAGCACCTGGTCAATCCGGTCGCAGGCGAGCCCGAAGTGGGTCTCCCCGATGAACACCACCGCATCATACCGGTGGTTGGCGTCCGGCTCGCGGCCCTGGGGAAACACCAGTTTCGCGGTGTCTATCAGGGCGGAGTTGCCCTCCCGGTAGGCGACCAACCCCATGTACCACGCCGGCTTTTGCGGCAGTTTGGTGATCTGCTCCGGCCAGTCGGTCACCCCGCTCAGTTTGATCACCGGAACCGCGAGCTTGAGACCGGCAACTTCAAACACCAGGCACTGGAAAGTGCCCTTGGCCCACTCGGGCACGCCGCCGAGGAGCTGTTTGACCGGCGCTTCGATGGTGGCTTCTACCCCCTCCGGCGGCTGAACCGTGATCTGGGCGTCGCGGATGGCTGCCTGCTGGGCCTCACGGAGCAGTGCGTCGAGGTATTCGCGCAGGGCGACCGGCTGGTCCACCAGGGTTCTAAGATCTTCCCGATGGCTCACAGGGCACCTGCCACAGCACTAGGACCAGATGCTTTGAGATCCTGCAACAAACGCCCGTAGGCCAGAGAACCCCGCGCGTAGGGGTGCTGCCTGCTCAACGGTTCGCCGGCACTGCTGGCATCGCGAAAGCGGGTATCGATGGGAATCACCGACCCCCAGACGCGCCCCGGATACTGCCCCCGCAGCTCGCGCAGACTGGCGACCGAGGCTCGGGTGCGCCGGTCGAACAGGGTTGGCACAATCAGATAGTCGATCTGGCGGCCGCTCGACTGCTGCACCATGTCGATGGTGCGCAGCATGCGCTCCAGACCCTTGAGGGCCAGGAACTCGGTCTGCACCGGGATCACCAGTTTTTCACTGGCGGCCAGGGCGTTGACCATCAGCACGCCCAGCAGGGGCGGGCAGTCGAGAATTACGTGGGCGTAGCGGCCGGAGAGGCGTCGCAGCGCCTTGCTCAGCACCAGCCCCATACCGTCCTGGCGACCCAGTTGCCGATCGAGCGTCGCCAGGGCCGTGGCGGCGGGCAGTACGTCGATGCCTTCAATGCGCGTGTGCCTGATCGCTGGCAGCGCATCGGGGATCAGGTGCCGGGACGCCTGCTCGAATACGGTGTAGAGGGTGGCATCCAGAGAGTCGGGATCCCAGCCAAAATAGGCCGTCAATGAGCCATGGGGATCGAGGTCGACCAGCAGGGTGGCCTCTCCCTGATCGGCCAGGTGACCGGCAAGCGTGACCGCAGTCGTGGTTTTACCCACGCCCCCTTTCTGATTGGTCACTGCCCAAATATGCATTGCTCACCCGTCAAATTTCCGGCGAATACCGACTACCGGTTATCACCACTCTGTCGCGGGGCCACCTGTGGCAGCTGAATCGGACGGATGGGGGTGATTGGAGCGCCTCCCCGTCCGCCATTGGGCGGGGTGGTCACCACATCCACCTCTGGTCCGCCAGTCGCCGGTGGTCCTGCCGGGGTACCCTGCAGTTCTTGTGCCACCGAAGGCATCAGCTCCCGAATGATCTGCGGCGTGAGCTCTTCAGCCACTTCTGGCGGCAGATTGCGCATCACCACAGGCGGTAACTGGTCCGAGTTGGTCGCGGCAACCGACGGTTCCGCGGGTGCCACAAAATCCCCACCGGTCCGCAGTTCAATCTCCTCGTTGAACCGCCCTTCGTCCTGAGCCCGTCCCAGAACCACGATCCGGACCCTCCGGTTCTTTTGGCGGCCCTGCGGCGTGGCATTGTCGGCCACGGGACGAAATTCACCAAAGCCGATCGCCACCATGCGCGTCGGCAACACCTGGCGATCTGAAAACAGGTGGACGACGCTGGCCGCGCGCGCCGCCGAGAGCTCCCAGTTGGAAGGGTAGATCACATTGCTGATCGGAATGTTGTCGGTGTAACCCTCGACATGAATCGGATTGGGTTCGGGAGACAGCACGTCCGCCAGCAGGCGCAATACCGAGCGCGCCTCGTCCGACAGGATGGAACTGCCGGAGGGGAACAGAATGTTGGAGTTGATCTCCACCTCCAGAAAATTCTTGCCCTGGTTGACGGAGATGAGCTCTTTTTCGATCAAGGGTGCCATCGCCTTCTCGATCTGGCCCTTGATGTCGGCCAGCCGGCCGCGCTCGCGTTCCGTGATCTCGCCCTGCTGCAGCGCGCTGCCGGGGGCGAGCGAGTTTTTCAACGAGTCGTTTTTCATCGGAATGGGAATGGGTGAATTCTGTTTTTTCACCTTCGCCGACTCCCCGACCTGAATCGGCTCCAGGGCTTTCGCCGAGGCACGGAAGGCCGCGACAATGGCGTCGGAAAGCACCCGGTACTTCCCTTCGTTCACCGAGGAGATGGAGTACATGACCACAAAAAAGGCAAACAGCAGGGTGATGAAATCGGCGTACGAGACCAGCCACCGCTCGTGGTTTTCGTGCTCTTCGGGTCTCTTTTTTCTGGCCATAACGGACCTTTCACCACGCGCGCCGTGGCTACTTCAAGAGGTAGCCCTGAAGTTTGGTCTCGATATTGCGCGGGTTCTCCCCTTCCGCGATGGAGATCACCCCTTCGATGATCATCTCCTGAAAGCGGGACTGCTGACCGATGATGGCCTTCAGTTTGTTGGCGATGGGCAGCAGAAACAGGTTGGCGGAACCGACCCCGTAGATGGTGGCCACGAAGGCCACCGCAATCCCGGAACCGAGTGAGCTGGGATCGGCAAGATTGTTCATGACATGGATAAGGCCCATTACTGCGCCGATAATGCCGATGGTGGGGGCATAGCCGCCCATCCCCTCGTAGACTTTGGCGGCCGCGATATCGTGCTCCTCCTTGGTCCCCACCTCCACTTCCAGGATGCCGCGGATGGTGTCCGGCTCACTGCCGTCCACCAGCAGCTGCAACCCCTTGCGGGTGAAGGGGTCGGTTTCGGTTTCGGATACCGCTTCGAGGCCGAGCAGTCCCTCCTTGCGGGCAATGTTGCTCCAGCCGACGATCTTCTCAATGGCTGCTTCGGGAGCCAGTTTTGGCGGCATGAAGACCAGACGCACCAGTTTCAGTGCGTGCATGAACACAGGCAGGGGAGACTGCAGCAGCACAGCACCGACCGTACCGCCAATCACAATGATGAACGCGGTCAGCTGCATCAATGAACTGGTGTGGCCGCCCTCCATGATGTTGCCACCGATGATGGCAAACAGGGCAAGCGCAATCCCGATGATGCTGAGAATATCCACTCTAGACGCTCCGTACGATCTCTGTCCCGATCTCGTTCAACGTCAGAATCCGGTCGGCGATGCCCGCCTGCACCACCGCCTGTGGCATGCCGTAAATGACACAGCTCGCCTCGTCCTGCGCCCAGATCGGACAGCCCGTCTGTTTCATCAGACGCGCCCCGTCCCGACCGTCCGCTCCCATACCCGTCATGATCACGCCCAGTGCGCGCCCCGGCATCTGCTTGGCCACGGAAGCAAAGGCGATATCCACACTCGGTCGGTAGTGCAGCTCGGGGGTACTCTCACGCACTCTGGTCACCAGTTTTCCCGCCTTGGACTCCAGCATCAGTTGCATGCCGCCCGGTGCCAGCAATGCCAACCCGGGTCGCATTTCGTCGCCGTTCGCCGCTTCACGCACTTCGATCTGGCAGAGCTGGTTGAGCCGCTGCGCAAATGCGGGCGTAAAACTGGCGGGCATATGCTGTATCAGCAATATGGGCGCCGGAAAATTGGCCGGCAGCTTGGTCAACACCTGCTGCAGGGCTACCGGCCCCCCCGTCGAAGTACCGATCGCCACCAGCTTGATCTTGCCGCTGCGGATCGGTGCCGCCGGCGGTAGGGTGGGGGCCGGTTGCGGTGCCGATACCGCTTTGGGTGCCGACACCGGCCCCCTGGCGGTCGGCATGCTGCGCCGGCCACGCAGGCCGATCATGTAGACACGCGACCGCAACAAGCGCACCGCCTCATCCTGTTTATCGGCAATCTCGTCAAACTTTTTAGGCAGAAAATCGGCAGCGCCGGCTTCCAGGGCATCCAGGGTTGCCTTGGCGCCCTCCTGGGTCAGTGAGGAGAACATCAATATCGGGCAGGGCGCCTGCTGCATGATCTTGCGTACAGCGGTAATCCCGTCCATCACCGGCATTTCGATGTCCATGGTGATGACGTCGGGTTTCAGCTTGAGCGTCTGGTCAATGGATTCCTGACCATTGGCCGCCGTACCCGCAATTTCGAAGCGCGAATCGCCGCTCAGAATCTCTGTCAGGCGCCGCCGAAAGAAGGCTGAGTCATCAACGACGAGAACACGCAGTTTACCCATCACCCATCCTGTATTGTTGTCTGTCCCGTCCCGTTACATCCGGCGGACGTATTTCTTGAGCAGGCCGGGCACATCGAGAATCAGTGCAATCCGACCGTCTCCGGTAATGGTGGCGCCGGCGAATCCGGGCATCCCCTGCAGCAGGGACCCGAGCGGCTTGATCACCACCTCTTCCTGGCCGATCAGGTGATCCACCACGAATCCGACCTGGCGCGACGCTGCGTTGACCACCACCACGTGCCCGGTCGATCCCTGGGTCCGCCCCATTTCGGGTACCAGCCAGTCGCTGAGATAAAAGAGAGGCATGGCATGGTCACGCACCAGCACCACCTGCTGGCCGTCCACCACGTTGGTGCGGGAGAGGTCCAGGTCGAAAATTTCCACCACGTTAGCGAGCGGCAGGGCAAAGGTCTGTTCGCCCAGCACCACCATCAGCGTCGGCATGATGGCCAGGGTGAGCGGTACGCGGATTGATATCCGGGTCCCCCGCCCGGCTGCCGAATCGATGGCAACCTGGCCATTGAGCTGGGT
>JBNLBB010000072.1:0-13549 GCA_050302415.1 Gammaproteobacteria bacterium
GTCACCGATGGATGCCCGCTGCGATGCGTCCCGCCAGCTCGCGCAGCGCGGGGGCGAAGGCGGATTCGGTCTGTTCCATGGTCATGGCCGAGGCAATCACCATGACGTTGACGCAGGCCAGCACCCGGTTGTCTGCCATCACCGGAGCGGCAAGAATGCGCGCCTTTTTCTGGAAGCCTTCATCACTGACCGCATAGCCACGTTGGTGGGCGCTCTGCAGAATGGCGTGCAGGCGCGTCTCCTCTTTCATCAGGGATTCGGCCGGATCACCACTGCTGCGCAGACGGGTGAGGATCTCCTCCAGTTCACTGTCGGGACAGAAGGCCAGGTAGGCACGCCCCAGGGCCGTGGGGGTCAGCGGCAGGCGCGTACCGATTCCCCGGTTCAGCGAGAGGGTGCCGGGCAGTTGAGAGGTCTCCATGATGACCATGGCATCGCGGTCGAAGATGGCCAGATCGCAGGGCCAGGCGTGTTCCTCGCGGAACGCTTCGATCAGGGGCCTGGCCACCGCCAGCAGCTCGTCCGCCGTGTTGAAACCCATGGCCAGCGCCAGCGTCTTGGCGGTGACGCGGTAGCTGTTGTCGGCATTTTGGGTCACGTAGCCCGACTCGCGCAGCGTGGCCAGCATGCGGACAATGGTGGGTTTGGGCATGCCGGTGAGTCGGTACAGATCGCGTACCTGGCAGGGACCCTGGCGGTTGAGCAGCAACAGCAGCTCCAGCCCCCGGGTAAGCGAATTGACGTTTTTTGTCGAGCTCGTTTTGGAAATCATGACCCACATCTCCAGCGTGACGGATCAGGCGGCAACGGCCTGGGATAATGTTATTTCACCATGAAAAATATCGTTTCTCAAATTCTTGCGCCAACCAGGACGATTTGACAAGATGACCCCACGAGTGCGGGCAATCTGACGGACCACGGTGAAGGCAGGTCCGGTATCGGGAATTCTGTCCACAGTTTGAGTGGAGGTGGATCATGACGAATCAGCATGCGCGACACTGGATCGCCGGTGACTGGATTGACGGCGTTGGCCAGGGCGAGGTGATCAATCCGGCGACCAGCATGCCGGTTGGCACGCGCGCCGAGGGCGGCGCTGAGTTGGCGGTGCAGGCCATCGATGCAGCCGCCGACGCATTCGGGCAGACCCTCTGGGCGCGCAGCCCCCGGATTCGCGCCCAGGCGATGCTGGCGGCCGCTGACCGTCTTCAGGCCAGAGCGTCTGAGATCGCCCTGCAGATAACCCGCGGCAACGGCGCGCTGCTGACCACCACAGGTAGGGAAGTGCTCGGCGCCATTTCAGAAATGCGCTACTACGCGGGACTGGCGCGCAATATTTTCGGGCGCGTAGCGGAGCCGGACGCCGGTCAGTTTTCGGTGCTTGCGCGCGAACCGGCCGGAGTCTCCGGAATCATTGTGCCCTGGAACGCACCGGCGATATTGCTCATCAGATCGCTGGGACCCGCGCTGGCCGCCGGGTGCACCGTGGTCATCAAGCCGGCCCCCCAGACGGCGTTGGCCACGGATCTGATCATGCGCTGCCTCGCCGAGGTGCAGGAACTGCCGCCCGGGGTGGTGAACTGCGTGTATGAATCGGGCTCGGCCGTTGCCCGGGAACTGGTCGCCTCCCCGCGCGTGGATACCCTGAATTTCACTGGTAGCAGTGCCGTCGGTAAAGAGATCATGCGCGGCGCCGCTGATACCCTGAAGCGCGTGACTTTGGAACTCGGGGGCAAGGCGCCCTGCGTGGTGTATGACGATTGCGATATCGACTGGGTTGCCGGTCGCCTGGCGGCGTCAGCCGTGGTGATGTCGGGCCAGCACTGCACCGCCGCCAGCCGGGTGCTGGTCCAGGAATCCATCTACCCGCGGATGGCGGAGGCGCTGCGGCGCGCGATGGCCGCCCAGCGGGTCGGTCCCGGCGAAATGCCGGACAGCACCCTGGGGCCCCTGATCAGCATGGAGAGCCGGGAGCGGGTCCGCCGCGTTGTCGAAGAGGCGGCAACCCATGGTGAGGTGCTGCTTGCCCCCACCGTACCGGGAGGCGCGCTGGCCGCGGGGTCCTTCATCACCCCCGCGCTGGTGGCCACCGACCGGGTCGATTCCGAGATCGTCCAGGAGGAGATATTCGGCCCGGTGCTGACCCTGGAGCGCTTCGCGAGCGAGGCCGACGCCTGCCGTCTGGCCAACGCCACCCGCTATGGCCTGGGCGCAAGTGTCTGGACCCGGGACCTGGGCCGGGCCCAGCGCACGGCGCGCGCCATTCGCTCCGGCACCGTCTGGATCAACACCCATGTGATGCTGATCGCCGAAAGCGAAACCGGTGGTTACAAGGAGAGCGGTTTGGGGCGGCTGCACGGGCTGGAGGGGTTGAACGAATTTCTGGAGACCAAGCACATTTTTATGGATGTGGGGCTGACGGAATAGTCGGCCATGAGTCCGCCGGTTCCCCTGTCGGCGCGCCTGAACCGGGCTGTACCGCCACTCGCGTTTGGCGTGGTCCTGCTACCAGCCGTGCTGCCGCCACCCGCCGGTTGGCGCCATGAGCGTTTTATGGCCGCCGGCCTGCTTCCCCTGCAGATCCTGTGGTGGCGGCTGATCGGATGGATCTGCTGAGCGAGGCTCAGGCGGACCACTCCCGATCGCCTCAACTAGCGGCAGTAGTAGCCAACCACCCGGTTGGCATGGTTCACCAGGTAGGTGTCCTTGCACTCGGTCGTGCCGGTATAGACATGGGCGGTGCCGCTGGGCACGGACAGTGTGATGCTGGGTCTGCCCAGGGCCTGGATGAGTGCCGATTCGCTTTGGCCGATCCAACTGCTGTGGCCGACCGTACCGAAATTGCTCCGCTCGCTGTCGCTGCTGGTGAGATTGTCCTGCGGCCTCTCCCTGCCCCGCAGCGCCGCTTCACTGACGCAACCGGAGAGCAGTGCCAGAGCGATGGATAACGCGGCGTAGCGTCTGATCGGGCGCGATCGCGGCGGGGACAGGCGAGCCTTCGCGGGGTAGCGATTCGTCATCACGGGACTCCTGATATCTTTATCGTATTGGCCGCAGGCAATGTGTGCCTTTGGTGCAAAAAAGATTAGGACAGGGAGGGGAGTGATGCGAACCGATTACAGAATATTTTTCCGGCGGGATGAGGCGGCCGGTTGGACTGGTACCATCCATTCGGGATGATTGCTTCGTTTGTCTATTCTGTTTTAATCACCCTTTGCCCAGCCAACCATTGACCAAGGAGAGCTTGCATGAGCCGCGGCCTCAACTATCTTGCCAAAGCGCGTCCCACATCCGTCCGCCACTATTTCGATTTCCTTAAGGAAAACGAGCGTCACCTGGATCCCAAAACGAGATCGCTGATCTCGGTCATTACCAAGATTGCCGTGCAGACGGAAGGCGGTCTGCGCCAGTATCTGCCGCGCGCGCTGCGTGATGGCGCGACCGCCGACGAAATCATCGACGCCATCATGACCGCTTTCCCGGCCTTGGGGCTGGCCAAGATCGTCTGGGCGTTCGACATCATCGCCGATATGGACATTCCCGAATTCAATCCCGACTTTCTCGGCAGCAAACCGGCATGGCATGCCGTGGCCGGCATCGGAGAAGTGGCCGAAGGCGAGATCACCTACCGGCACAGCGATGGGCGCAACCTCTACCTCTATCGCGAGGGTGACGATGTCCGGGTGTACGACAGCCGCTGTCCGCATCAGGTGACCGATATCCCGCATCTCAGCCTGGAAGGGACCACCTTGACCTGTCCCAAACACCACTGGGAGTTTGATATCCGCACGGGCGACTGTATCAAGATCGGCAAGCGGCCACTCAAGCAGTTTGACAGCAAGGTAGAGGGTGGCACTCTCTACGCCTACTGGTAATTACCCGGGAGACGGCACCATGACACTGCAACTTGATGACCGGGAACTTCTGCGCCAGCACTGTTACATCGACGGCGAATGGCAGGGGGCGGACAGTGGGGACACTTTCCCGGTATTGAACCCGGCCACCGGCGAGGAGCTGGCGCGGGTGCCGTCGCTTGGCACGGCGGAAACCCGCCGCGCAGTGGAGGCTGCGGATCGCGCGTGGCCCGCGTGGCGGAAGATGGCCGCCAAGGAGCGGGCCGGATTATTGCGCCGCTGGTTTGATCTGATCATCCGGCATGGCGAAGACCTGGCGCGATTGATGACCCTGGAGCAGGGCAAACCGTTGACCGAGGCGCGCGGCGAGGTGGCCTATGGCGCCTCCTTCGTGGAATGGTTTGCCGAAGAGGCCAAGCGGGTGTATGGCGACACCATTCCGGGGCAGGCCCCCGACAAACGCATTGTCGTGCTGAAACAGCCGATCGGAGTGGTGGCGGCCATCACACCGTGGAATTTCCCTCTGGCCATGATCACGCGCAAATGCGCGCCGGCTTTGGCGGCCGGCTGTCCGGTGATCATCAAGCCAGCGGAAGATACGCCCCTTACGGCGCTGGCCCTGGCGGTGCTGGCCGAGCGTGCCGGTGTGCCCAGGGGTGTGATCAACGTCCTGACCGGAGATCCGGCCACCATCGGCGGCGAGCTGACAGCCAATCCAGTGGTCCGCAAACTCTCCTTCACCGGTTCCACGGAGGTGGGAAAACTGCTCATGCGCCAGTGTGCCGGCACGGTGAAAAAAGTGTCGTTGGAACTGGGAGGTAACGCACCGTTCATTGTCTTTGATGATGCGGACCTGGAGCTGGCGGTTGCCGGGGCCATGGCCTCCAAGTACCGCAACAGCGGGCAGACCTGTGTCTGCGCCAACCGGATCCTGGTCCAGGACAGCGTCTTTGATGAGTTTGCCGAGCATATGGTGCGCGCCACCGAGCAGCTGGTGGTGGGCCCGGGCGATATGGACGGTGCCCAACAGGGACCGCTCATCAACGCCGACGCGCTGGCCAAGGTGGAACGTCTGGTGGGAGAGGCGACCACGGCGGGTGCCCGCGTCCTGATCGGTGGCTCCCGTCATGCGCTGGGCGGCACCTTCTTTCAGCCGACGGTACTGGCTGATGTGGTGCCCTCCATGGGGATGGCCTCCGAGGAGATATTCGGACCGGTGGCGCCACTCTACCGGTTTCGCACGGAACAGGAGGCCATCAGCCTGGCCAACAATACCCCCTATGGGCTGGCCGCCTACTTTTACGCCAATGATCTGCGCCGCGTATGGCGCGTCGCCGAAGCACTGGAATACGGCATGGTGGGCATCAATGAAGGGATCATCTCCACGGAGGTGGCTCCGTTCGGGGGTATCAAAGAGAGCGGCATCGGCCGCGAAGGCTCGCGTTACGGGATCGATGAATATCTGGAGATGAAGTACCTCTGCCTTGGGGCGATGAGCGATCTCTAACCGGGATAGCCATCGCCCGGTTGTGATTCGGCGAGCGCATCACCAATCGCATCCAGGGTTGCTTCGTCGAACTGGTCCTCGCAGACCGGGAAGAGTTCACGTTCCTCGAACCGCGCATGGCGTTGCAGCGCCGCGGCAAAATTCTTTGACTGGTCCGTGTTGCTTAGGGTGCGGATCATGGACCGGAGCTCCTCGTGCTCGCGCTCCAGGCGGTCTGCCAGTTCGTTGGCGCCGAGCGCACGCAGCGGGGGGAGCAGCAGCTGTTCTTCGGCCTGGAAATGGGGCTCGAGTTCCGCCTCGAATACGGTACGCATCCAGGTCATCAGCTCTTCAGTGACCGGTCCCTTGACACACGCATGGCGAATCCGCAGCGCCATCACCAATGCCTGATGGTGCTCTGTCGACAATCGTTTGAGCCGGGGATCTCTCTGCATCAATGGTTTGCCCGATCAGTGAATCTTACGTTCTTTTAACCACGACTTATGCCATTTGCGGTTAAGCCGGTCAAGGAAGCCGGCGGTGCCATATCGGGCAGCATATCAAAGCGATTGGGTGATGGTGACTTCGTCCCCCTTGTCGAGTTCCGACACCAGGTGGGTGATGGCGTCGTTGTGCAGGCGGATACAGCCCCGGGTTGCCGCCTTGCCGATGCTGCGTGGATTGTTGGTGCCGTGCATCCCGATAGCTCCGAATATTTTGATGAAGTAGGGGCCCAGCGGATTGTGCGCGCCCGGCGGTACTGAGGCGGGCAAACTCCGGGCGCGGCGGCGGGCCTCTTCGCGGGCCTCCAGGGTGGGGTACCAAACCGGGTTTTCCACCTTCACCTCCACCTGGAACGTCCCGTCGGGCGTCGGTGATACGGCGCGGCCAACCGCCACCGGGAAGATTTCGATAGCGCCACTGCGCGCCTTCAGAAAAAGCGTGCGTGCCCGCTGATCGATCAGCACGCGACTGGTGGAGTTCCGCCACGCATCGAATCGCGGCGAATCCGGCAGTACGGGTTGCCGCAACGGTTGGTCCGCTCCGGCGGTATCGGAAGTTGGATGGAGGGCGGGTGCGAGAGACGCCACGGTGATGGGTGGCGGCACCGGATCTTCCGCATCAGGTTGGCGTTGCGCTTCGGCCGGCGCAAGCGGCGCCTCGTCGGGCACCGCTGATGGCTGCTCCGCAATATCGACTTTGACTGGCTGATCCGTCACTGCGGCGACGGGGTCGGGAAGGCGCACATCTGGTTCGATTGCGGGGGCCGGTTCAGGCGGAGAGCCGACCGCAACCGAGTCAGTGGTGGGTTCGGATCGCGATGCCGGGTCTGCTTCCGTGGGCGTTGATGGTGCCTCCGCTGCCGCAAACTCCACCACTTCGGTCTCGGGCTCACCCTCGCTCAGCGTAAAGCGCACCACACCCTGGGCATCGGGGCGACGCGGCATGCCAATGCCGGGCGTGCCCAATCCGGTGGTCCAGTAGAGTCCCAGAATGGCGCCGGCGGCACGATCAAGATCGCTCACGCTGCGGCCGTCACCCAGATGGCTCACCACCATCTCCGCAAGCAATTCATCGGCCACCAAATGGTTGCCGCTGAATTCAAATCTGGAAATGGTGAAGGTGGCGGAGGGAGCAACAGCCTGCTGCGCACATCCGGTCATCAGCAGGGCGACGAAACAGGCTATAACGAGCGGCACAATGTCGCGTTGCATGGCGGGGAATGTAGCAGCCAATCCGGTTTCTGCCTACCTGGATTCCAGAAAAGTTGCCAGCTCGTCCGCATTGCAGGCGGCGCACACATGGTTGCCCTGGATTTCGCGTATCCCCAATCCGACCAGCATCTCCACCTGCCCTTCAGTCTCCACACCCTCCGCAGTCACCTCCTGGCGGAGGCTGCTGCTCAACTGGTAAATGGCGCGGAGCAGGCTGAGCGCGGCGTCGTCGGTGGGGGACTTGGGAAGGAACGATCCATCGATTTTGATCCGGTCGATGGGCAGTTGCCGCACGCAGTTGAGAGGCGAATAGCCGGTGCCAAAGTCGTCGAGAGCGATGCCGATGCCCAGATCCCGCAGTCGGGCGAAGGTTGCGGTGACATCCACGTCCTCGGACATGGTGACGCCTTCCGTGAATTCCAGCATCAGCCGCTTGGGCTCCAGTCCGGTGTTTCTGAGAATGTCGGTGATCTCCTGGTGCAGGTTGGCATGCTGGAACTGGACCAGGGAGAGATTCACCGAAATGGCGTGGTGACCGAGCCCTGCATCCTGCCACTCTCTGGTTTGCCGGCAGGCTTCGCGCATTACCCATTCGCCGATCGGTACAATCAGGCGCGTATGCTCGGCGATGCCGATGAACTCGTCGGGGTAGATGATGCCGCGAGTCGGGTGGTTCCACCGCAGCAACGCCTCGATGTATCGGATCTCGCCGGTGTGCAGATCGACAGCAGGCTGGTAATGAAGTTCGAGCTCGCCGTGTTCCAACGCCAGGTGCAGATCCTTGGCCAGCAGTTTGCCCTGCAACACCTTAGTGTCCATGGCGGCTTCATAAAAATGGTAGGTGTTGCGCCCCTGCTGCTTGGAGCGATAGAGCGCGAGGTCGGCGTTGCGCAGCAACTGGTCGCCGGTACTGCCGTCTTGGGGGTAGATGGCGATACCCGCACTCGCACCAATAAAGATTTCACTCTCCTCAATGGTGAACGGCGCCTGCACCGAGGAGATGAGCCGTTCGGCCAGATTGGCGGCATCGTTCTCGTTGGCGATCTGCAGTGCCAGCACGGCAAACTCGTCGCCGCCGATCCGAGCCAGCAGATCCATGTCGCGCACCGTGGCGGTCATGCGGTCCGCAGCGCGGCGCAGAATGTCATCGCCCGCGTGGTGTCCCAGTGTGTCATTCACATCCTTGAAATCATCCAGGTCCAGATAGATGACCGCCAGGTGGGCGTGTCCCCGGTTGGCAAAGGCGATGGCCTCACCGATCCGGTCCATGAAATGGGCCCGGTTCGGCAGATCGGTGAGGCTGTCAAAGAGCGCCAGATGATCGATCCGCTCACGGGCCAGCTTCCGTTCGGTAATGTCCTCCTTGATTGCGACAAACTCGTGAATCTTGCCCCGCTCATTGCGTATCGGGGTGATGGTCTGATACTCCCAGAAGGAGTTGCCGCCTTTGGTGCGGTTGAGAATTTCGCCCTTCCAGATGTCGCCGGCCAGTATGGTGTCCCACATCTGCTGATAGGTGCTGTTCTGGGTCTTGCCGGAGCGCAGGATTCTGGGCGTCTGACCTACCGCCTCGTCGCGGGCGTAACCGGTGACTTCCGTGAACCGGGGGTTGACGTACTTGATCACTCCCTTGGCATCGGTGATGACCACCATGGAGGCCGTCTGATCAATGGCACGCGTGAGTCGGCGATTTTCATGGTACTGGCGGCGCATGATGCGGTCGGCAGGCCGCACCACATAGGACAGCAGGAAATAGACCATGGTGAGAATGACGAGCGAGGCAATGGAGGTGAACGCCACCGAGTGGCGCAGCGCCTTCAGTTCGTGTTCTGCGTTGTAATAGATTTCAAAAACCAGTTGAGGGCGTACCGACGGATTACCGGAATCTCCGACCGGGACATAGGTCTCCACGTAGTTGTGTACGTCATAGTAGCGGGCGCTGGCATTGTCACTGGCGTTGAAGTGGAGCGTGCTTCGGGTGCCGATTTGCAATGCCTGGAGGAACGTCTGATCGTCGATGGAAGTGCCGCCGATTTCGGCTGCCGAGGTGGAGTAGAGCGTGGTACCGCTGGGTGCGTAAAGTTTGAGTTTGTACACGGGTGTGTGGGCAATCATGCGCTCTACCGTGTGATGCAACTGGCGGATGGCCGGATGCTCGCGCAACCGCTCGGGACGGAGACCTTTGGTTGACTCCACCAACTGCTTGAAACTGGCTCCCGGGTTGGCGTGTGCCGCATGCGAATGCGGGGCGTCCATATCCTCATCGATGTGATTCGCCATCATCTTGGCCAGCGATTCGTTGTGCGCTTCGGTGACGTCTGTCAGCAATTGGATGCTGATCCAGTAGTGCGCGGCCGCAATCCCGGTGACGGCAAGGAGAATCGCAATCAGGCTGATGGTGTTGAAATGAGCCGCGAATCCCAGCGTACGTTTTTCCTGATCCTGTCTGTCCAATGTGGGTACTTTTTGTTGAGTCATCCATGGCAGGCCTGTGGCCCACTTTGTGCGGTTACCGTTGCCGAGTTTTCAGACACTGCCACCTGTCGGGATTGTATTTCCCAAAAAGTGTATGGGATTAGATCTGGGAGCAACATGTAACAAAGGGCAATGACTGCTGTGCCAAATGACCAAAAAGAAAAGGGGCCTTTCGGCCCCTGGATGTTTTTTTGATGCCCCCTATTGGTGTTCTAGATTCTTCGGGGGCGACCCTCCCCTCTCATCGATTTGTCGCCGATTGACCCTCTCGTCTGCGCCTGCGGCCCTCGTACATCACACGCTTCAGTGTGATCGCTTGTTCTAGTTCTTCAATTGCCTGTTGTTCGATCGGATCGTGCGTGCGACCCAGATTCATTTTTACCGCTTCCAAGCTGCGAATTTCATCCGCAAGCAGGTCCGTTGACATCGCTCCCTTACTCCTCACTATTTTGCGCCAGCTTAATTAGCCGGTCTCTGTGGGGGGAAATGCTACGTGACGAAAATCGGCTTTGCTACTGAGCAAAAGAGTCAACAAATTTGCGACTGCAGCAAAAACGGGGGGTGTAAATGATATTTAGCAGCAACCAGAAAAAATAATGGTTTGGACCAGGGAATGCTGATGGTTCAAGCCAAGTTTTGCCGACGCGACGCGGGTGCCGATCCAAGTTGCGCACAGCGGGTTTTGACTAAGATCAGCGTCTTGCCTTGCCAGATTTTCGCGTGCTGTTTGGGTGGGCGGGCTCCCGCTGTGGCCGCTTGCACGCCCGGGCGCGACGCGCTTGGGCACCGGTTGCCGGTTCCCCAGCCGGCTGCCACGCCGGCACCAGGTGCTTGCGGCCATTGCCGATGAGGTGAGCCATACCGTAGTGCTTGAGCGTTTCGCGCACCACGGGCCAATTGGCGGCATCGTGGTAGCGCAGCAGCGCCTTGTGCAATCGGCGTTGGCGTAATCCGCGCGCGGTGTGGACCGGTTCGGCGCGGTCACTGCGCTGGAGCGGATTGCGCTCCCCATGGTACATGGCCGTCGCCAGGGCCATTGGAGTGGGCAGAAAGGTCTGGACCTGATCCAGACGCAGACCGTTCTCCTTGAGCCAGATGGCCAGCTGCAACATGTCCCGGTCGCTGCTGCCCGGGTGTGCCGCAATAAAATAGGGAATCAGGTACTGCTCCTTGCCGGCGGCCTGGGAGTAGCGGTCGAACAGCTTTTTAAACCGATGATAGGTACCGATGCCCGGTTTCATCATCATCGCCAGGGTTGACTCTTCGGTGTGTTCCGGCGCGATCTTCAGGTAGCCGCCCACGTGGTGGGTGGCCAGCTCGCGAATGTATTCCGGATCCCGTACCGCCAGGTCGTACCGCAGCCCGGATGCGATCAGCACCTTCTTGATTCCGGGCAGTGTGCGCGCCTCGCGGTACAGCTCGGTGAGTTGCTGGTGGCTGGTCTCCATCTGCGGACAGATGTCCGGGTAGACACAGGAGAGGCGGCGGCAGGCCGCCTGTGCGGTCTCCGATCGGCAGCGCATCCGGTACATGTTGGCCGTCGGGCCACCCAGATCGGATACATAACCGGTGAACCCCGGAACGGTGTCGCGAATGATCTCCACTTCGCGCAGGACGGACTCCTGAGACCGGCTTTGGATGATCCGCCCTTCGTGCTCGGTGATCGAACAGAAGGTACACCCGCCAAAACAGCCGCGCATGATGGGCACCGAGAAGCGGATCATCTCATAGGCAGGCAGTCGTGCCTGCCCGTAGGCGGGGTGGGGCAGCCGCGTATAGGGCAGTTCGTAAAGCCGGTCCAGCTCCTCGGTTTCCAGAGGCCAGGGTGGCGGGTTGATCCAGACCCAGCGGTCGCCGTGCGCCTGGGCCAGGGCGCGGGCATTGTGGGGATTGGACTCCAGATGCAGATGACGCGCGGCGTGGGTATAGGCCGCCTTGTCGCTCTTCACTTGGTCGTAGGAGGGGAGCTGCACAAAGCTGTGCTCACGATCGGCCACCGTACCGGGCGGGCGCATGGGATCGGTGGCATCGATTGCCTGCCATCCTTCCGGCAACGAGCGGCGCAGGATCGCCGATCCACGCAGGTCGGTGATGGTCTCCATGGTTTCGCCTGCTGCGAGACGGTGGGCGAGTGCCACCACCGCACGCTCCGCGTTGCCGTAGAGCAGCAGATCGGCCTTGGCATCCACCAGGCAGGAGCGGCGTACCTTGTTGGACCAGTAGTCATAGTGGGCCACCCGGCGCAGGCTCGATTCGATCCCACCCAGGACTACCGGCACACTGCGGTATGCCTCGCGGCAGCGTTGGGCATAGACCAGGGAGGCGCGATCAGGACGGCGGTCGGCAGCGCCGTCGGGTGAATAGGCATCGTCCGAGCGGGGCAATCCATCCGCCGTGTAGCGGTTGACCATGGAGTCCATGTTCCCGGCGGTGATGCCGAAAAAAAGATTGGGTCTGCCCAGCGCCAGGAAGGCCTCGGCGTTGCTCCACGCCGGCTGGGCGATGATCCCCACGCGGAATCCCTGTGCCTCCAGCAGCCGCCCAATCAGCGCCGCGCCAAAACTGGGATGGTCCACGTAGGCGTCGCCACTGACGATGATCACATCGCAGGAGTCCCATCCCAGCTGATCCATCTCTTCCCGCGACATAGGGAGTACGGGAGCGGGACCCAGGCGATGGGCCCAGTGGCGGCGATAGCCGAAAAGAGGAGGGACTGGATTCATGGAAGGGTGTCGTACGCTGGTCACGGCCGGGGGCGCATTGTAACGCGAACCGCGAGGCGAAAGGCGCGCGGGTATTGGCGGATTCCCGGTGACCCGCGACGCCCGGCGCCCGCCCGTCACTCAGCTGGCCAGCGGCAGTCGGGGCTGTGGTCGGGGTGGCCGCCCCGGCGGCGTGTCCTGCGGGGCATGCCGGCTCTGCAGATAGTCCAGGATGTGGGTTGCCGGTCGGATGCCCTGCTGATTGAGTGTTTCGTTGCCGAACAGGACGTTGAACTCCAGCAGGTAGGGATGTCCGTCCACCACGGCGATGTCGAATCCGGCGTGATCGATCTGCAGGTCGTGGGCTACCGCGTGCACCAGATTGACGGCGCTTTCCGGGATTGCCTCAAAACTCGTCGATGCCCCACGCGCCACGTTGTTGAGAAAGGAGCCGGCCGCTGCGATCCGCCAGTAGCTGGCAATGATCCGGTTGCCCACCACCACGATGCGCAGGTCCCGGTCGATGGGCAGATACTCCTGCGCATAGAGGACCGGCTCCCGCTCAATGTAGCGGTACAGTTCACCTGCCGTGTGAATCTGCACCACCCCTTCGCCCATGGAGCTGCGCACCCGTTTGCAGACCAGCGGGAGTGATAGCGTATCGAGCACCTGATCGACCGAACCACGCGTAGCCGGGAGAATGAGGGTCTCGGGCAGGTGTGCCGCAAACCTTGCCTGCAGGACGCGACTCATTTCGATTTTGTCATGTCCCAGGTGATAGCTGGCGACACTGGGAAAGATGCGTTTGCGCAGGCCGTAGTGAAGCGCGTTGACCTGCCAGTACTCCGGGAAGAGCACCCAATCGGCAGCTTCGATCAAGTCGCGATGGCGCCACATCGCCGCCGGCTTGAGGTAGGTGGCTCCGGGAATACCAAGAGTACGGAATGGATCAAAGGAGATGAGACGCACGCAGAAACACGCACTGGGAACTGGCGGAATTCTACGGCCAGGTGAATTCGCAAGGCAATGGCCGTTGGCTTAGAATGTGTCAGTTTTCTGAAGACAGGGTGGGGCGCGCGGGGAGCGTTGGCCCGATCCGGTATCGTCAGCGGTGAACCTGGCAAGGCTGGCGACTCCTGACGATCAAACGCTGACGTTCCCTGCCGGTTCACTCACTGCAAGCTGACACAACATAAAATGAAAATACGCCGTGATCGCTTTTCCCTGTTCCACAACCCCGCATCGGGTCGCCGTCCCGGCCTGCTGCAACGCTACGCGCACCTGATCTATTTCCTGGTGGTCGGTGTCGGGCTGTCGCTT
>JBNLBB010000073.1:0-13541 GCA_050302415.1 Gammaproteobacteria bacterium
TGGCGAAATGCCCGGAGCTGGGCACACTCAGTCGCCGGGAGATCGCCGCGCTGGCCGGTGTGGCGCCGCTGGCAAACGACAGCGGCAAGCACCAGGGCAAGCGCTTCATCTGGGGCGGAAGGGCCGAGGTTCGCGCCGTGCTGTATATGGCGGCCGTCTCTGCGATGCGCTGTAACGACGTCATCAAGGCATTCGCAGAACGCCTCAAGAAGTCCGGCAAGCCGCCCAAGGTGGTCATCGTCGCTTGCATGAGAAAGCTGCTCACCATCATGAACTCGATGTTGAAAAACAATGTCCCTTGGACACCAAAAATCGCTTGACTGGGAACACGGTTGCTCATCCTAACCCTCGGCTTTGGCTTCCTGCGTCGCTCTACCTCCTCCATCCCTGGAGTCGTCTCCCTGAGGGAGAAGGGATAACGGGGGTTTTTGGAGGGGCGGCGGTTAATCTGTTGTCGTCTCCCTGAGGGAGAAGGGATAACTCGGAAACCTCGGTAGGTTGGGTTGAGGAACGAAACCCAACATTCCCGGATGCAGCTTTGCAGATGTTGGGGTTCTTCCCCCACCCAACACAATCGGTACCTCGTCGCAAGCAATGCGTTTCGAGGACCGGCCCACTACCACGCAACACGAGAAATCCAGTTCCCCTCGTTTGGCGACTGGGAGTGCTCAGGCTCGTTGGAAAACAGGGAAGGAATTAGAGGCAAACAATGTCGTCCGAAGGAAACAGAAGAATCTGCCATCCAACGGATTCACCTGAACTTTAGAGGGAAATATCAGAAACCTGGCAGCCCTAGCTGGCCGCCATCTGCACGCCAAGCAAAACGGATTCGCCACTCATGGCGGCAGGTTGCTCCAGGCCCATCAATTGCAGCACGGTAGGTGCCAGCGCACTCAACCCGGCACCCGTGGTGAGCCGCCAGGCTGTGTCATCCACAATGAGGCAGGGCACCGGATAGACCGAATGCTGGGTCTGCGGTTTGCCCGATACCGGATCGACCATCTCCTCGCAGTTGCCGTGGTCGGCGGTGAGGATGGCTGCATAGCCGGCCTCGCGGGTGACATCCAGCAGCCTGCCGACTTCCGTATCCAACGCCTCAACCGCTTTGAGTATCGCCTCACGTACCGCCGTATGGCCCACCATGTCGCCGTTGGCGTAATTGACCACGATGAATCCATAGCGGTCGGCTTCTATGGCGGCAATCACGGCATCCGTCACTTCGTGCGCGGACATCTCCGGTTTCAGATCGTAGGTGGCCACTTTGGGCGACGGGATCACCTGCCGCTCTTCACCGGCGTAGGGTTCTTCGCGTCCGCCGTTCAGAAAGAAGGTGACGTGCGCATACTTCTCGGTCTCCGCGCAGTGGAACTGCTCCAAGCCGGCGTTGCTGACCACCTCGGCCAGGTTGGTGGCCGGGACTTCCGGGTCGAAGGCGTAGGGTAGACCGTAGCTCCGGTCGTACTCGGTAAAGGTGGTGAGGCTGACCGGGTTGAAATTTCCACGGTCGAATCCGCTGAACTCCCTGCGGAAGAGCGCTTCGCTCAGCTGCCGGGTACGGTCGTTGCGGAAGTTGAAGAAGATCACTTCCTGCCCCGTGGCAATGGCTTCGAAACCGGAAAGCAGGGTGGGCCTGATGAACTCGTCGCCTTCACCGGCGGTATGCGCGTCGCTGATGGCGCTGGTGGCGTCCGGTGCCTTGCGTCCCTCGCCCTGAGTGTAGGCAGCGAAGGCTTCAGCCGTGCGTTCCCAGCGCTTGTCCCGGTCCATGGCGTAGTAGCGGCCACAGATGCTGGCGATTGCACCGCCGGCGGCCAGCACCGCCTCTTCCAGGTCGGGAACGAAGTTTCCAGCGCACTGAGGGGCGGTGTCCCGCCCGTCGGTGATCATGTGGACCAAGGGGCGTGCGCCGGCGCGTCTGGCCAGCTCCACCAGGGCCAGCAGATGGCGCAGGTGGCTGTGCACGCCGCCATCGGAGACCATCCCCAGGAGATGCAGCGGCTGGCCTGATTCGGCGGCACGGGCTGCGGCGGTGGTCAGTGCGGCGTTGCCAAAAAAACTGCCGTCACGGATGGCGTCGTCGATGCGGACCAGATGCTGGCGGTAAATCGCCCCGCCGCCGATGGTCAGGTGCCCCACCTCGGAGTTGCCCATCTGACCGTCAGGCAGACCGACAGCCCGGCCGGAAGCCTCCAGTACGGTGTGGGGATAGTGGCCGAAGTAGTGGTCCAGGCGCGGCGTGTCGGCCTCCAGGACCCCGTTGTTCTGGCGCGAGGGATTGACGCCAAAGCCATCCAGAATGATCAGGATGGTGGGTTTGCCCGGAGGTGCTTTTTGCATCTGGACTCTGCCTCGTGGATCAGCCGGCTTTTGCCAGCCCCTTTTCCGCATCCAGTACCACCGAGTACATGTCGAGAATACTGTCCGGGTTCAGGGAGATGGAGACAATGCCGCGCTCCACCAGGAAACGGGTGATCTCCGGGAAGTCCGACGGTGCCTGACCGCAAATGCCGACGTACTTGCCGCGCTTGCGGCAGGCGCGGATGGCCATGTCCATCAATACACCGACCGCTTCGTTGCGCTCGTCGTAGCCGGTAAGGGTGCCCGAGTCGCGATCCACGCCCAAGGTGAGCTGGGTCAGGTCGTTGGAGCCGATGGAGAATCCGTCGAAGTAATCCAGGAACTGGTCGGCGAGCAGGGCATTGGCGGGCAGTTCGCACATCAGGTAGACATTGAGGCCGTTCTCACCGCGTTTCAGACCATGGGAGGCCATCAGGTCGAGTACCCGCTTGCCTTCGTCCACTGTGCGGACAAAAGGCACCATCAGGGTGATGTTGGTGAGACCCATGACATCCCGCGCTTCGCGCATGGCGGCGCACTCCAGGGCGAAGATTTCCGCGAACTCCTCGGAGAAGTAGCGGCTGGCGCCGCGGAAGCCGATCATCGGGTTCTCTTCGTCCGGTTCGTAGTCCCGACCGCCGATCATGGAGGCGTACTCGTTGGATTTGAAATCGCTCATCCGCACCACCACTTCGCGCGGGTAGAAGGCCGCTGCGATGGTGGCCACACCTTCCGCCAGCTTCTGCTTGTAGAAGGTTTTACGGTCGGCGTAACCGGCGGTGATCTCGTCGATCTGTGCCTGCACGTCGCCCTTCAGCCGGTCGTACTCGATCAGGGCGCGGGGGTGGACCCGGATGCCGGTATTGATGATGAACTCCAGGCGGGCGAGGCCGACGCCGGCGCTCGGCAGTTTGCTGGATTCGAAGGCGATTTCCGGATTGCCGATGTTGAGCATCAGCTTGGTGTTGGTCGCCTCCATCCCGGTCAGCTCGATCCGTTCCACTTCGAATTTCTGCTTGCCGGCATAGACGTAGCCAGTATTGCCCTCGGCGCAGGAGACGGTCACCTCGGTGCCGCTGCGCAGCAGTTCGGTGGCGTTGCCGCAACCCACCACGGCCGGAATGCCGAGTTCGCGGGCAATGATGGCGGCGTGACAGGTACGCCCGCCGCGATTGGTGACGATGGCGCTGGCAATTTTCATCACCGGTTCCCAATCGGGGTCGGTGATATCGGAGACCAGGACGTCACCCGGTTTCACGTCGTGCATCTGCGAGGGGTTGGTGATGACCCGGGCCACGCCGTGGGCAATCTTGGCGCCCACGCTCTTGCCTTCGCACAGCACGTCACCGCGCTCGAGCAGTTTGAAGCTCTCCTTGACGTTGACGTCGCTGGTGGCCTGCACGGTTTCCGGGCGGGCCTGCACGATGAAGAGGCCGTTGTTGATGCCGTCTTTCGCCCACTCGATATCCATGGGCATGCCGTAGTGTTTTTCGATGGTCACGGCGTAGCGGGCCAGTTCCAGGATTTCGTCGTCGCTCAGGCAGAACTGCTGGCGCTCGGCTTCCGGCACGTCGATGTTGGTGACCGGATCGTCGCCATCCTCGCTGTAGATCATGCGAATCGCCTTCTGCCCCAGGTGACGCCGGATGATCGGGCGGTGGCCGCTCTCCAGGGTCGGCTTGAAGACGTAGAACTCGTCCGGATTGACCTGGCCCTGGACCACGTTTTCGCCCAGACCGTAGGCACCGGTAATGAAGACGGCATTGCGGAAACCGCTTTCGGTATCCAGGGTGAACATGACCCCGGAACTGGCCTTGTCGGAGCGCACCATTTTCTGGATACCGGCCGAGAGCGCCACTTCCATATGCTCGAATCCCTGGTGCACGCGATAGGAGATGGCCCGATCGGTATAGAGGGAGGCGAACACGCGCAGGGTGGCGGCGACCACCTCCTGCTCACCCCGGATGTTCAGGAAGGTCTCCTGCTGGCCGGCGAAAGAGGCATTGGGCAGATCCTCGGCGGTTGCGGAACTGCGCACGGCCACGTCGGGTGTGGGGCCGTATTCGGCCTCCATGTCGGCGTAGGCCTGGTGGATTTCGGCGGCCAGGTCGTCGGGAATTTCACCCTCCATCACCCACTGACGAATCTGGGCGCCGGTGGCGGCAAGCGCCTTCACATCGTCGGCATCCAGCTTGGTCAGGGCATCGCCAATCCGCTGGGTCAGGTTGTTGTGGGCCATGAAATGGCGGAAGGCGTCGGTGGTGGTGGCAAATCCGTTTGGCACCTTCACACCCTGTTCCGACAGGGAGCGGTACATTTCGCCGAGCGAGGCATTCTTTCCCCCAACGAGTGGAACGTCGTTCATGCCAAGTTCGGCAAAGCGCTTAATGTAACGCATCAGATATACTCCGTAAGCATTTGTAGCGTTGGAATTTTCATGTAATTACAGTGGGTTTATCGAAACCCGTAAACTGGCGGATTCGGGCAATCTCATCCGCTGCCAAAATGAGATCCGCCAGGGCTGCCTGGGTGTCCAGTTGAAGTAGTGCGGCGTCGGCCTCGAAACGCTCCAGATAGACCCGCAAAGTGGCCCCGGCAGTACCGGTTCCGGAGAGCCGGAAGACGATGCGGGAGCCGTCTTGAAACAGGATCCGAATCCCCTGCGCGGTGGACCGGCTGCCGTCGACCGGGTCGTTATATCCGAAGTCGTCGCTCTGTGCCACCACCAGATTCCGGATGGCGGTTCCGTGGAGGTTGCCGAGCTGGTCGCGGAGGTGCGCCATCAGCGCGTCAGCCGCTTCGCTGGCCACGCCCTCGTAGTCATGGCGCGAGTAGTAGTTGCGACCGAATCGTTGCCAGTGGCCGGTCAACAATTCCCCCACGCTGCGGTTGGAGGTGACCAGCAGGTTGAGCCAAAACAGGACCGCCCAGAGGCCATCCTTCTCCCGTACGTGGTCGGAGCCGGTACCGAAACTCTCTTCACCGCAGAGGGTGACCCGCCCGGCGTCCAGCAGATTGCCGAAGTATTTCCAGCCCGTCGGCGTCTCGAAATGTTCAATCCCCAGCGCGTCAGCCACCCGGTCCGCAGCCGAGCTGGTGGGCATGGAACGGGCGATACCTTTGATGCCGCCTGCGTAGCCGGGGACCATTTGTGCGTTGGCCGCCAGCACTGCGAGACTGTCGCTGGGCGTAACAAAGGCGCCCGGGCCCATGACCATGTTCCTGTCCCCGTCACCATCTGAGGCTGCGCCCAGGTCCGGCGGACTGGCACCCTCCATGACGGCCACCAATGCCCTGGCGTGCACCAGATTCGGATCGGGATGGCCGCCACCGAAATCGGGTAAGGGATCGCCGTTGATGACCGATTCGGCCGGAGCGCCCAGCCGATGGACCAGGATCTCCCGGGCGTAGGGTCCGGTCACCGCGTGCATGGCATCGAAGCAGATGCGTCTACGGCCGCTGCTGAGTGCCGCGCGCATGGCCGGGAAGTCGAACAGGGACTCCATCAGGTCGGCGTAGTCTGCCACCGGGTCAATGACGTCGATGCGCATGGCGCCGATCTGCTGGGTACCCGGCGTATCGATATCGATATCCGGCTGCTCCCAGACCAGGTATCGCACGATGGACTGGGATACGGCGAAGATGGCTTCGGTGACCGATTCCGGCGCCGGGCCACCATTGGCCGTGTTGTACTTGATACCGAAATCGCCGTCCGGACCACCCGGATTGTGGCTGGCGGAGAGAATGATGCCGCCGGTGGCTTCATATTTGCGGATGACGCAGGAGGCGGCCGGTGTGGAGAGGATGCCGCCGGCGCCGACGAGGACCCGCGCAATCCCGTTGGCCGCCGCCATGCGCAGAATGGTCTGAATGGCCTCGCGGTTGCCGTAGCGTCCGTCACCGCCTAGTACCAGCACGCCGCCCCCCAGTTGCGGTACGGCATCAAAAATGGATTGGACGAAATTCTCCAGATAGCCCGGCGTGGCGAACCGGGTCACCGTTTTGCGCAGGCCCGAAGTACCCGGCTTTTGGTCGGAGAAAGCGTCAGTGTCGACGATATTCAACATCGGAGAACTGGTGGCCTGCGTAAGGCGCCGCAGTATAATGAAAAGTATTGCGGCGCACAAAGTCTGCCGACTGCGTGGCGGTGCGCGGCACAGCCCTTGAAAGATGTCGGTTTGCCCCCATGTTGTGTGGATCCTGTCGACCGGAGTGAGCGCCGGTTGAGATTTGCATTGTAACTTTTTGAATTGATAAAAATATTAGGAGACCCTATACGATGAATGCGCAGGTCGCTTCCGAGACCCGGAGTTTTCAGGCCGAGGTGAAGCAGATACTGGATCTGGTGATCCACTCCCTCTACAGCAACCACGAAATCTTTCTGCGCGAGCTGATCAGCAACGCGAGCGACGCCAACGACAAGCTGCGTTTCAACGCCCTGGCCGACGAGTCACTCTACGAGGGGGAGGCCGAGCTGGGTGTCTGGGTGGAGTTCGATGCCAAGGCCAAGACCATCACTGTGCGGGACAACGGTATCGGCATGAGCCGTGACGAGGTGGTGGACAACATCGGCACCATCGCCAGTTCCGGAACCAAGCGGTTTTTCCAGGCGTTGACGGGTGACCAGGCCAAGGATTCGCGCCTGATCGGTCAGTTCGGTGTGGGGTTTTACGCCAGTTTCATTGTTGCCGACAAGGTGACTCTCATCACCCGGCGGGCCGGGGAGCCGGCCGATTCGGCCACCCGCTGGGTCTCCGAAGGTCAGGGCGAATACACCCTGGAAAGCGTTACCCGCGACCGGCATGGCACCGAGATTGTGCTGCATCTGCGCGATGACCAGCAGGAGTTCCTCGATGACTGGCGCCTGCGCGACATCATCCACAAGTACTCCGACCACATCTCCTGGCCGATCCACATGCGGCAGCGGCCGGAAAAAGAGGGTGACGAACCCGGAGAATTTGAACGGGTCAATGCGGCTTCGGCGCTCTGGATGCGCAACAAGAGCGAGGTGACCGAGGAGGAGTACCACGAACTCTACAAGCATATCGCCCACGATTTCGAGGATCCATTGGCCTACGTCCACTCGCGGGTGGAGGGTAAAAACGAGTACAGCTCGCTGTTCTTCATTCCCGGTCGCGCACCGTTCGATCTGTGGGACCGCAACCAGCGACATGGCATCAAGCTCTACGTACGGCGGGTATTCATCATGGACGACGCGGAGCACCTGATGCCCAACTACCTGCGCTTTGTGCGCGGGGTGGTTGATTCCGATGACCTGCCGCTCAATGTGTCACGCGAAATCCTGCAGTCCAACAAGGTGATCGACTCTATTCGAGGGGCCTCGGTCAAGCGGATTCTCGGCCAGTTGGAGAGCATGGCCGCTGAAGACGCGGAGAAGTATGGGAAATTCTGGGGTGCCTTCGGCAAGGTGATGAAGGAGGGGCCCGCCGAGGACTTCGCCAACAAGGAGCGCATTGCCAAGCTGCTGCGGTTCGCCTCCACCCGACTCGATACCGACGAGGAGTCGGTCAGTCTTGACGAGTACATCAGCCGCATGCCGGACGGCCAGAAGGCCATCTACTACATCACGGCAGACGGTTTTGCCGCCGCCAAACACAGTCCCCACCTGGAGGCCTTCCGCAAGCGCGATATCGAAGTGCTGCTGCTGCACGACCGCGTCGACGAGTGGCTGGTCTCCGCGCTGACGGAATATGAAGGTAAACCGCTGCAGTCAGTGGCCAAGGGCGAACTGGATCTGGGTGATCTGGACAAACCCGAAGAGAAGGAGGCACGGGAAAAGACCGAGGCGGAATTCGCCGATGTCCGTAAAACCATCGAGGAGGCGCTGGGTGACAAGGTGAAAGAGGTCCGGGTCAGCCATCGTCTGACTGAATCCCCGGCCTGTGTGGTTGCCGACAAGCACGACATGAGCGCCAATCTGGAGCGGATTCTCAAATCAGTGGGGCAGAGTGTCGGCCACTTCAAGCCCATTCTGGAAATCAATCCGACCCATCCCCTGGTGGTCCGTCTCAAGGGGCTGAAAGACAAGGAAGAAATCGGCATCTGGTCGCAGCTGTTATTGGATCAGGCGCTGCTGAGCGAAGGGGCGCAGATCGACGATCCCGCCGGCTTCGTGAAACGTCTCAACCAGGTCATTGTCGATTTGAGCGGCAAATAGCTGGGGAAGTTGACGCGCGCGGTTGCGGCCGCGCGCGGCCTTCGATTACATTAGCCCATCGCAGAAAAACAGATCCTGGATCGGGGTATGCCATCCCGTCGGATACGGGACAGCGAACGGGTTAGGAAGCAGCTGATGCGCGGTGCTCCGCAGACGAGTCCTCCGAATCATCCGGAAATGCCGGAGGGTTTCCAACCCTACCGCAGTCGATTGCGGAGGAGAGTCACTTGACCCTGCGGGCGCGCCTGATCACCGCCTTTGTCGCCATCGCGATTTTCGTACTCGGTCTCTTTGGAATTCTCGCCCACCGCATCGCCACCGAAACCGGTGACGATCGACAGATTGCCCTGCTCAAACACCTGGCCGTCGAAGAGGGACGGAGCCGTTCTCCCGCGGCCCTGCTGGCCCAGGCCGACGCCAAGCACCAGTTCTGGGCCCTGCGGTCACGCGACGGCATCTGGCGGATGTCGCCCGCCGGTGAATGGCCGTTGGATGCCCATACGCTGGAGAGCCTGATGGGCAGCGAATTGACCGCGGAATCCCAGAGCGGTGTCGTTGAGGCAACGTCCGCAGACTACCTCTGGGTGGGTTTCCATCTCGCTGATGGGAGTAGCCTCATCCGTCTGCATCCACGCACCCTCGGCGATTCCCGGCCACTGACCACCCTGGGCAGTCGGCTGATCGTGGTTGCGGTGCTCGTGATCGGGCTGGCCGTGTGGGCGGCCGTGGTGCTGGCCGGACGCATCAGCCGCCACCAGGAGCGCTACCAGAAAGAGCTGCGGCATATGGCACTGCACGATGCGCTGACCGGACTGCCCAACCGGTTGCTGCTCGACGACCGGCTGGAACAGGCCATCCGCACCGCGCGACGCAAGCGCAGCTACCTGGCGGTCTTCATGCTGGATCTGGATCGTTTCAAGCAGATCAACGATACCCTGGGCCACCAGGTGGGTGATTTGGCGCTGAAACACATCGCCAAACAGTTGAAGGGGGCGCTGCGCGCGTCGGACACCATCGCCCGGTTTGGCGGCGACGAGTTCTGCATCGTGGCTCCGGTATCCGTCTACGAGGAGATCCTGGGCCTGCTGCAGAAGGTCCAGGAGGCGCTGGCCGTCCCCTATGTGATCGGTCCCTCCAACCTCCACCTGGGTGCCAGCATCGGTGCCGCGCTCTTTCCCGCGCACGGGGAGGATGGAGCCACCCTGGTGCGCCGGGCGGATGTGGCCATGTATGCCGCCAAGCGCAGCAACAAGGGGTTCTCGGTCTATGAAATCGAGGACGACCGCCACAACCTCAACCGTCTGTCGCTGGTGTGCGATATCCGGCGGGCTTTGGATGAAAACCAGCTGCGGGTCTACTACCAGCCGAAGGTGAACCTCAAATCCGGAGACATCAACAGCGTTGAGGCCCTGGTGCGCTGGGATCATCCCGAGCGAGGTCTGTTGTCACCCGATGTATTTGTTCCTTTGGCGGAGGAGAGCGGCAGTATCGAGCAGCTCACCTTCTACGTCCTACGCGAAGCCCTGAAACAGGTGAAGCAGTGGACTGACCAGGGCTTGGAGATGACCATGGCGGTCAACCTCTCTCTGAGTCTGCTGCACAACGAGCATCTGCCCATGCAGATACGCGACGTTCTGAAGGAGACAGGGGCCCGGCCCAACCAGTTGCTGCTGGAGATCACCGAGAGCGCCATCATGTCTGATCCCAAACGTGCCATGAGTGTCGCCTCCCTGCTGGCCGAGGACGGCATCCGCCTGGCGATTGACGATTTTGGCAGCGGCTACTCCTCCCTGGCCTATCTTAAGGCCTTTCCGGTGGAGGAGATCAAGATCGACAAGTCGTTCGTGCTCAACATGAATGCGGACAAGAACGATGCCCACATTGTGCGGACCACCATTGACCTGGCCCACAGCCTGGGTCTCAACGTGGTGGCTGAAGGGGTGGAGAATCAGATGGTGTGGCAGCGCCTCTACTCTCTCAACTGCAATTCGGCCCAGGGTTTCTATCTCGGCATGCCGCAGCCGGCCCATGAACTGACCCCATTGCTGCAGACCAATTGCGACGCCAGCGCCTGAGCGCAATTGATCCAACTCAGCCAATCGGCTCAATCGGCGAACACCGTGAAGGCGCACCGGTCCAAACCCTGAAAGAGCGTTCCCTGCACTCCAAATAACCCTCCGGACCGGGCGGGCCCGAGTAACCTCCGGAAACTGCGCGAGGTGAACCATGCGGATGTCACTGCGTTGTGTGCCGTTGTGGATGGTGCTGGTGTTGGCAGCAACCCCGGCCGGTGGTCAGACCGTCCAGTGCGGACACCCGTTGGTTGAACTCGAGGCGGGGGAGAGGGCAGACCACGAATTTGCCTGCGCCTCGGCTCAGCGTGCCGTGGATTTTCTGTCCCGCTTCGGCCTGCAGCCCAAGCGGACCATCCGTATCGCCATGGTGGATCACAACTTGGAGAGCGCGGGGCACGCGGTCTTCGGCAGCTACAACAGCCAGAGTGATCGGATTGAGGTGATGACCCTGGACACCATCCTGGCCAGCGCCACGCTTGCCACCATGTACGAAGAACCGTTTGACCGGGACCACTATGCGGGGGTCATCGCCCACGAAGTGGCGCACGCGATCATGCAACACAACGCCCGGGTACCGCGTCTGAGCAATGCCGCACAGGAGTACCTGGCGCATGCCACGCAGTTGGCCGTGCTGCCCGAAGCGCGACGCGCCGGGATCATCCGCAGCGCAGATGTCGGTGCCTGGGAGACCGACGACGTGATCAGTGATATCTACATGGCACTGGCATTGAACCGCTTTGCGGTGAAGTGCTACCTGCACCTGACCGGCATCG
The DNA here is from genome assembly GCA_050302415.1 of Gammaproteobacteria bacterium. Taxonomy (GTDB): domain Bacteria; phylum Pseudomonadota; class Gammaproteobacteria; order JBNLBB01; family JBNLBB01; genus JBNLBB01. The sequence continues at coordinate 11,364 of JBNLBB010000073.1, forward strand.
CCCATCCGGAGGAGTTTGTACAACTTTTACTTGGGAGCAACTGGCGCTACGTGGTGGTGCGCTGATCGGCTAGTGGCGGCGGCTGAACCGATCGTCGCGAAGCTGCCGGCCACCGCGACCATGGCCCCATTGGCGGCGCGGATGAAAATCCGGGTGATCCACCTGGTGGCGCATGCCGCTGAGGGGGCGGCGATGGAAGGTATCGTCAATCTTTACGGCCCGGCCCGTCCCGTCAATCAGAATCACGTCACCATCGCGGCCGCTGGACAGCACGCGATCTGGCTCCTGGCTGATGCCGCCAAACTTGGATCCGGCCTGCGCGCCGGCAGTGGTGCCGGTCACCAGGACCAGGGATGCGGTGAGCGCCAGAGTCCACCGGTTTAGAGATCTGTCCATGTCCGTTTCCGTCCGTTGCGGTGCCCAAAGGTTAGGCGCGCCCGCTCGCGGATGGTTCGGTCTGCAAGGGAAATCGGGCGGCCCGGTTCCTATACTCTATCCCCAAGCGAACAATGGAGATTTTCTGTGACTACCCGCAAGGTCAATTTCAAGAATCAGGCCGGAGTCGTACTGCAAGCGCTGGTGGACATTCCCGCCGACGGTCAACCCCACGCCTGGGCGTTGTTCGCTCACTGCTTTACCTGCTCCAAAAATCTCAAGGCGGTGACCAACATCACCCGCGCCCTGAACGGTCGCGGCATTGCAGTGCTGCGCTTCGATTTCACGGGACTGGGTGAGAGCGAGGGCGAATTTGCGCAGACCAACTACTCCACCAACGTCCGCGATCTGCAGGATGCCGCGGCGTTCCTGGAACGCACCTACGCGGCGCCCGATCTGCTGATCGGCCACTCCTTCGGCGGGACGGCTGTGCTGACGGCAGCGGCCGATATTCCCTCGGTTCGCGCCGTGGTCACCATCGCGTCGCCCTACGCACCGGGCCACGTCACGCGCCAGTTCGAAAAGGAGGTGGCGACAATTCGCGCACAGGGAGAAGCGCAGGTCAGTCTGGGAGGGCGGCCCTTTGTCATCAGGCGGCAGTTCCTGGACGACATCGAAGCGGTGGACATGGCCACTCGGATTCGCCAGTTGCGCAAACCGCTGATGATCTTTCATTCGCCGGTCGATGCGGTGGTGGACGTGGAGAACGCGGCACGCATATTTCAGGCGGCCATGCACCCCAAGAGCTTCGTCACTCTGGATCATGCCGATCATCTGCTCAGCCATGAATCCGATTCGCGTTATGTGGGCGAGGTGGTTGCCGCCTGGGCGGGGAAGTATCTGCCCCTGCCCGAGGCGCGGGCGGAAAAACGGCCCGCCGCCGACAACCGGGTGGTTGCCCGCACCGGTCCGGAGGGTTACCTCACGGACATCGTGGCCAATGGCCATCCGCTGCGCGCCGATGAACCGCTGTCGGTCGGCGGCACGGACATCGGACCCAGCCCCTATGATCTGCTGACCGCCGCGCTGGGCGCCTGTACTGGAATGACCCTGCGAATGTACGCTGATCGCAAACAGCTGCCATTGGAAGAGGTGGTGGTGAACCTGCGGCACCGCAAGGCGCATGTCGCCGACAGCGAGGATTGTGGTGAGAAGGGGAAGGTGCTGGATCTCATCGATCGCGAGATCGAGCTGGTCGGCGATCTGGACGCCGGGCAACGGCAAAGGCTGCTGGAAATTGCCGACAAATGCCCGGTTCACCGGACGCTGCACAGCGCGTCGGTGCAGGTCTCCACCCGCCTCAAGGAGTAGGTGGCGCTGACCGCGCTATTTAACCTCGCAGCTCAGGCAGATATTTGACCGGTTGTGGGCCACCGGCAGGCGCGAGCGGACAACCCTGCTGCCCGCACCGGTTGGCGCCAAGCTGAGTGGATCGTGGCAACTGGCACATTTGTACGTCACGCCGTTGCTGACGCCATTCACTATCCTGTTCCAGATGGCTCTAGTTCCACTGCTGGTCGAAACCGATGATCGACCGGATCAGATCGTGCCGGGTGTTGACGGTACTTAACGTGCATAGAGATCGGGCAACACGGTTGTCTTGTGGACTGGTTTCTTCGATTCCTTCAGCAGCGGTTGGATTTGATCGAACAGCTCCCCGCCTTGCCATTCACGGCTCTCGCCGCCATAGGCCGCGCGATCCAGATCGGCAAGGAGTTTGGCTGTCGGCACCGGTGCCGCTTG
>JBNLBB010000074.1:0-13304 GCA_050302415.1 Gammaproteobacteria bacterium
GCCATGCAACTTCTTATCTTCTCCAATCCCCGCCGCCCACTCATTGCGCCCCGTCAACCTAAATGGGAAAGAGCACACGAAACAGTCGGAGATTGAATTCCCCTCGAACTGTAATGCAGCCCATGGGTGGGTTCAACCGCTTTTTGCCCCAAGTCGGAAATGTGCAACAGCAGCAAAATCATTCCTGACATCAAACAGTTAAGAAATTGCCGCCGACAGGCCCACTCACCGGAAATTCTGCGGTGGAGAGCCTTGTCCTGGCCCCGGAAGAGGCAAGATTTTCTGTGTTTTTGAATGATGAAAATCGGTGGTCGGACGCGGTTGACCATGCTGTAGTCGTTCCAGTAACATACGCGGCCTCCCGACGAGGGAAATTCCCCGGTAGCTCAGTAGGTAGAGCAAGTGACTGTTAATCACTGGGTCGGCGGTTCGAGCCCGTCCCGGGGAGCCATTTGACCGAAACCCGATCATACGATCGGGTTTTTTATTGCCCGGAAACCGGGGAGGCGTGCCCGCAGTTCTTTGACTATGCTCCTTTCCATAACATAAAAGGGAGCGAAGAATGGCGCGTCTGATAGTGGCCACCGGCACTTGGCTGGCGGTTTTGATTGCCGGCGGATTCTGGCTCCAGCAACTCCATACCGAACACCTGAACCTGGCAACCAACGAGTTGCGCGACCAGATTCGGGATACCGAGTTCTCCCGAAAGAAGCAGCAGGTGGAACTCGCCTTCAAGCAGATGTATGAAGCCATCCGCACGGTTTCGCTGCTACCGAGCGTCCGCGGCATCAGCGGGGGCAACCGCCGGAGCGAAGATGAGTCGGTTGTCGACAGCGGACGTTTTTCCCATGACGCCTGGGAGACGGTCCAGCAGATTTACAACAACCTGGTGGAAAACGTCTCAGTCTCCGAAATCTATGCCACTGCGGCCGGTTTCCGTCCGGAGGCTGGTGAGTTTCCGTTTTTCATGTTCGACAGCGCCGTCATTGCGGGCGGTGTGAACAATGCGGCACAGGAGGCAGCTCTGCCCGCCGATTTTCCGGAAGAGAGCGAGGTTGAAGAGTATGCCGAGCTGCTCCGCCAACTCGATTTTCTGGACGAATCAGTGCCCCGATTCAACTACTCCCGGCTGAACGATATCCCGGCGGTGACCTCGGGGTCCCTGCGCACCTGCGACAACAGCCAGTATCTGTCCGAGTCTGTCGACCATGTGCAGGAGTCCTTCGGGTTCATCTACTCCGTGCCGTTTTACGATCTCAACAACCGCATGAACGGTGTGATCAGCGCCATCGTGCGGCTGAACGTGCTGGAAGCGCTGCTCATGGACCTCCCCTTTGTGCCGATCACCGTGCAGGACCAGGCGGAGGCCGACCGGATTTCGCTGGTGCTGCCGGAACAGCCGATCCCGTTCATGATCAGCAACCGCGACAAGGAGCTGGTGGTCCACGATCGACGTGCTTCGGGCCTGCGCCAGGAGATCGCCAAGCTGGCTGCCAATGCCAGCCCGATGCTGATTCACGCCCCTCTGGCCGTGAATGACCACAGTATTTGGGAGCTGAGCTACCGTATTCCCCCCGCCCTGGTAGCCAACGCCACCGCCCCCGAACGGGGCGCCCACCTGCTGCGCCAGGTACTGTTCTTTGGCGGCATGGGCATGCTGCTCCTGTTTGTCGTCTTCACCTACTACCGGCGCGGTGTACAGCAGCGCAAACTGGATGCCTTTGCCGGTCTGGTGGCCGATATCGCTGCGCATGGCGGCGACCTGACCCGGCGCGTCAACGCCGACACTCTGGCCCGGGACATCCGCCCCCTGGCCGCCTCCATCAATCACCTGTTCGAAAAAATCCAGATCCTGGTGTCGACACTGAACGAACATTTCGAGCGGCACTACGCCAACAGCGAACAGATCTCCGATAACTCGGACGTCATCAAGTCGACCGCTGTGAATCAGGCAGACGAGGTGAAAGCCTCACTTCGCGAAACGGAGATCGCACACCAGCGCCTGGACGCGGCGAAAAACCAGATCCTGATGACCAACGTGATGATGCACGAAATGATCGCCATCATGGACAAGTTCGCCGATGTCCAGGAGGAGATGACCGTCGACATCGAACGGACCAACCGCCGAGCCTCCGCCTCCCTGACTGCCGTTGAGGAGTTGGTGAAGCAGGGAGCGGAAGTTCGCAAGATCACGGATATGATCAGCCGCATCGCCGATCAGACCAGCCTGCTGGCACTCAACGCGGCCATCGAATCCGCCCGTGCCGGGGAACATGGCCGAGGTTTCGCGGTGGTGGCAAACGAAGTGCGCACCCTGTCGGGCCAAACCATGGACAGCCTGGCTCAGATTGAAGGGATTCTGAAAAATATGGACTCCAGCATCACCGCCGTCTCCGAGGGCATCACCGGCAGCGTGAGCGAGATGAAACACCTGGTGGAAAAGGTGGAACAGTGGGAAGAGGAAGCCAGCGAAACCCGGGAAAAAACCTCGCAATCCATCACCCGGGTGAATGCCACTTCCGATGCCATCATCGAAGTCGCCTCCCATGTGCAGGCCCTGGTGGATCAGATGGGCAAAACCGACGAGGCCGCCTCCATCAATCTGGATACCGCGCACACACTCCACGAACTTGCCAAAATGGTGATGCTGTCGACAACGGAACTGAGGGATCTGCTGAAGCAGTACAAGGTGAACTAGAGCACCACCCGGTTCCACATCAACCCGAGCAGTTCGTGCAGCGCCCGATCATTCAGGCGCATGGAACCCGGGTGCGGCAACAGCGAGAGCCAGCCGGATTCCATCACGCCTGGGCGGTAAAAGCTGGTGGGTCCGGGAATCACTTCGAAACCGGCCCGCTGAAACAGCGCGGCGGCCCGGCGCATGTGGCTGGCGTGCGTCACCAGGACAATCCGTACAATACCTTACGCCGAGAGCACCTCCCAGGCAAAGCGCGCATTGTCGATGGTGTTGGTGCTGCGCCCGTCGTTCCAGCGCACCGGCACCCGGAACTCCCGGGTTAACACCGCTTGCATCAGATCCGCCTCGGCAATCCCCGTGCGCAATCCGTCACCACCCACCACCGCGATCGGTAATCCGGTACGCAAATGCACGAAGGCGGCATAGCGCAGGCGTTCCAGCTCAACAGCGTTGGAGGTGGAGCCGCCGTATTCAGGGCCGTCCACGTGGCGTCCGCCACCCAGCACCACAATCGCACCGGCATCCAGCTGCTCCAGACTGTCCGGGTTGAGCGGCGGGTGCTTCTCAACCACAGACATCAGCCACCCGGTCGTCACCGGAAGCATGCAGAGGTAGAGGGTGAAGAGTCCGCCCCCGAGCAGCGCGCGGCGCCAGATCTTTCGGCGATGAGTGACCAGCAGTCCCGCCACCACCATCAGCAGCGGACCGGTGGGAGGCAGGATCAGCAGCTCCAGCAGCCGGGTGAAGAATATGGTCACGGAATCATTTGCGCAGCGCGCGATGCCCGGCCAGCCAGACCGGCGTGCGCGACTTGGGCCATTTGTGCACGAAGTGGAAACGTGCCACGTGGTAGCTGGAATCGAAGCCGTAAAAATTGAGCCGCATGCGCTCCAGCTCTTCGGCGCGATAGTCGGCCAGGGGCTTTACGGCCTCATCGTGTTGCCGCCGTTTCCGCTTCGCTGCGACCAACGCAGGGTATTGTTCGCTCGCAGCCAGGGCTTTGGCCCGCGCGGTCACTTCCGCCTGAAAAGTTTCGCGGTCACCCGCCAGCACTTCATCCACCAGGCCGATCCGCAGCGCCTCACCGGCACCCACCGGCAGCCGGTTCTGGGTCAGGCGGGTTCCCTCCGTCGCGCCGATGCGTCGGGGCAGCAGATAGGTCCAGTACTCGGATCCATAGAGATTGCCCATCGACTTGTAGTGAGGGTTGAGCACACACCCCCGGCGCATCCAGAGCCGATCGGCCGACAGTGCCAGAAATACCCCGCCGGCACCGGCATTGCCGCGCAGCGCCGAGACCGTCAACAGATCCGTTCGGGTGATGATGGCCTGCGCCAGATCGTTCATGGCGTTGATGTTGGCCCAGCTCTCATCGGATGCACTCTCCGCCACTTCGATCTGGTTGAGGTGGATGCCGTTGGACCAGAAATCATTCCCCCCGAGCAGGATTACCACTCGCGGTTGGAGGGCGCAGAGCTCATCGAACGCTTCGCGCAGCGCGTGGCATTGGTGCTGATCCATGGCACCGTTGTAGAACTCGAACTCCAGGAAACCCACACCGTCTTCGACGCGGAAGGCTATGTTCCGGCGTCCCCGCGGTTCCACTGAATTCCGGCGCACATCCGGCAACGCTTCCACCTCGCGGCCGATCACCTGGACCGCAGGCAACTTGAGGCCGTCCCCCGACTCCAGCGCGGGGCGCAGGTGGCCGATCCACACGGCGCCATCGCGGGTTGCCCGGCAGACGGCACCGTCCCAGGTCGCCAGCAGTTCACCGGGCGATCCCCGCAACCGGGACTCGATGGTGGCGTCGTGCAAAAAGCAGGATTGGCCCGCCAGGCAGTCAAGCAGTCCGGGGACACCGTCGGCGGCATTGATCTTGGCCAGAACAGTGGCGGTGTCATCTTCCTGCCAGTCGATTGCCCGATCCTTCTGCCGCATGAACGGCTGCCAACCACCGCGGACCGGCACATCGATGTCGGACGCCGGCGGAGCGGCCGGCACGCCTTTTGCGATAGCGTCCAGCGCCCGCATGACCACCATCACTGCCGCTTCAGTCACTTCGTTGCGATAGATACTGCTCTTTTTCGCGGACCGCAGGGGGAAGGTCTCCCACGCCCACACCGGTCCGCCGTCCAACTCGTCGACCGCCTCGATGCAGGTAACTCCCCAGCTGTCGAGTTGCTGCTGAATGGCCCAATCCAGGGATGAGGGACCACGGTCACCAACAATGCCCGGATGCACGATGAGGCATCGCACACGGGTGTACACGCTGGGCGGAATCTTGCGTTTCAGAAACGGCGCGACGATGACCTCCGGCTGAAACAGATCCACCGCCTGTTCAGTGGTTGCATCGTTGATGTCAAATTCGACGGAGACTTGGTGGCCGGCTTCGGTCAGCTCGACATGAAGTCGCTGCGCCAGACTGTTGAAGCTGTGGGTCAGAAAAAGAACACGCATGGCTCAGCAGATTCGCGGCAACTGCTCTCCGGCCAGCCAGTCGACGATGCGCCGCCCACCAAAGGCGGTCTCCATCTGCACGAAGTGGTGTTGGTCTTCGACCACCTCCCCGATGATGGCGGCCTCCGCCCCCTTGGGATGGGCACGCATGGCCGCCACCAGGGTGTCCGCCTGCTCCGCGGGCACGATGGCGAGTAGCTTGCCTTCGTTGGCGACGTAGAGCGGATCAAGCCCCAGAAACTCACAGGCCGACTTGACCTCGCCGCGCACCGGGATGGCACTCTCCTGCAGGTGCATCCCCACACCCGACTGCTGGGCGATTTCGTTGAGGGTGGTGGCCACACCTCCGCGGGTCGGATCCCGCAACACGTGGATACCGGGAGCGGCCTGCAGCATGTCAGCCACCAGATCGTGCAATGCCTGGGTGTCCGACTCGATGCTGGTACCGAAACTCAGGCTCTCGCGGACCGACATGATGGCCACACCATGATCACCGATGGAGCCACTCACCAGAATCCGGTCGCCCGGCCGTGCGCGATCTCCGGAAATCACCACACCATCTGGTACCACCCCGACGCCGGTGGTGGTGATGAAGACGCCGTCTCCGTGCCCCTGCTCCACCACCTTGGTATCCCCCGTGACAATGGGCACACCCGCCTCACGGGCCGCTGCCGCCATGGAGACAACAATCCGCTGCAGATCCGCAAGCGGCAATCCCTCTTCCAGAATGAATGAGGCGGCCAGATAGAGTGGTCGGGCTCCGGACATGGCCACGTCGTTGACCGTTCCGTGCACCGACAGCGAGCCGATATCACCGCCGGGAAAAAAGAGAGGCGAGACTACGTGGCTGTCGGTGGCCATCACCACCCGCCCTGGCGGCAGATCGAAAGCCGCCTGATCGTTCTGTTGGTTGAGCCATTCGTTGTCGAACTGGGCGGCGAACAGCTCGTCGATCAGTTGGGCCATGGCCCGGCCGCCACTGCCGTGCATCATGTCCACGCGGCCATGTTTCAGGTCGAGCGGTTTGACGTAGCCCCGTTTCATGCGTTGGCCTGGTCCCGATAGCGCCCGTAGGCGTAGTGCGCCGCGCAGGCGCCTTCGGACGAGACCATGCACGAGCCGATCGGATTCTCCGGCGTGCAGATCGTGGCGAAGAGCTTGCAGTCACGCGGTTCGCGCACCCCGCGCAGAATGGCCCCACACTCGCAGGCGCGATTCTCGCGGGCATTGGAGGGCGGCACGGTGAAGCGCTTCTCCGCGTCGAATTCGGCATAGGCGTCCTTGATCTGCAGCGCACTGTAGGGGACCACGCCCAAGCCACGCCACTCAAACTGTTTGCGCAACTCAAAGACCTCCGCGACCATCGCCTGCGCCTTGCGGTTGCCCTCGTAGCTCACGGCGCGGGTGAACTCATTTTCCACTTCCGCGCGACCCTCGTTGATCTGGCGCACCAGCATCAGGATGGCCTGCAGCACGTCCAGCGGTTCAAAGCCCGCAATCACCACCGGCCGCTGGTACTCCTCCGCGAAAAAGTGATACGGCTGGCTGCCGATTACCGTGCTGACATGAGCCGGACCGATGAAGCCATCCAGCGACACCGTACCGAGATCACGCACCTCCGGCGATTCCAGGATGCTGCTGATGGCAGCTGGCGTGAGCACGTGATTGCAGAAGACCGAGAAATTTTTGAGCCCACGTTTATTCGCCTGCTGGATGGCCACGGCAGTGGGCGGCGTGGTGGTTTCAAACCCGATGGCGAAAAAGATCACCTGCCGGTCGGGATGGTTTTCGGCCAGGGTGAGCGCATCGGCGCAGGAGTAGACCATGCGGACATCCGCCCCCTCCGCCTTCGCCTTGATCAGGCTCATCTGATGGGATCCCGGCACGCGCATCATGTCACCGTAGCTGCAGAGAATTACATCCTCGCGCCGCGCCAGCGCAATGGCGCTGTCCAGGCGCGCGATGGGCAGCACGCAGACCGGGCAACCCGGACCGTGGATCATGCGGACATTGGCGGGCAGCAGATCGGGAATGCCATACCGGAAGATGGCGTGGGTGTGGCCGCCGCAGAACTCCATGAAGTGGTAGCGCCGGGAGTCCAGCGCTTCGCGGGTGATGTCGGCCGCCAGTTTTCGCGCCAGCTGACCGTCGCGAAATTCGTCGACAAACTTCAAGCCGACCCCGCTTCCATCTGCGCAAACAGGGCCAGTGTTTTTTCCGCTTCCTCAGGATCCAGTTTGTTCAGGGCAAAGCCGACGTGGGTGATCACGAAGTCGCCCACCGCCACGTCTTCGACCAGCGCCAGTGAGATCTCTTTGCGCACGCCACCCATATCGACCACGGCATTGTCACCGTCGGTCAGCTCTACCACCTGTGCGGGGACTGCAAGACACATGGGTCACCTACTGTTCGTATTGTGAGCGGGCCATGATAATCCAGGCCTGCCCCAGACTGAGCCCGCCATCGTTGGCAGGCACCTGGCGGGCCTCAAACACCTCCAGGCCGCTCTGTTCCAGATTCTGCCGCACCTGGGTTGCCAACAGCTCATTGAGGAAACAGCCACCACTCAGGGTGACCCGGTCGGCCGGTTCGATGTGAGAGACCCGCTGGATCCACTCACCCAGCCCCCTGGCCAGGGTGGCATGAAACAGGGCCGCCCCCTCCGCCTTGTTTTCCATGTCAAACAGACGCGCCAGCAGTGGCATGAGATCAAGTTGCAGATCGTCGCTGATCAGGTAGCCGCCCTCCATCGCTGCGATGGGGCCGTAGCCTTCCGCCAGACTCTCCAGGGCCATGGCCGCTTCGGCTTCGTAACTGCACTGTTCGCGAATGCCGAGGATACCGGCCACCGCGTCGAACAGCCGGCCGGCACTCGGCGTGCGTGGACTGTTGATCGATTTCTGCAGCATCTGGCGGATGGTCGGCGCCGCTTCCTGATGCGGGTAGCGACTTTCGATTTCGGCGCCACGCCCCAGTTCGTGCAGCACACTGGCGGCCATGCGCCAGGGCTCCCGCGAGGCCTTGTCGCCACCGGGCAGCGCCAGTGGTCGCAAATGGGCCAGGCGTTTGTAGCCGGCCCCGTCACAGCCCAGCAGTTCTCCGCCCCACAGCTCGCCGTCGGCACCAAGGCCGAGACCGTCCAGGCTGAGCGCGAGGGTGCGACCGGTCAGTCCGTTGTCCGCCATCACCGACGCGGCGTGCGCATGGTGATGCTGGACCGCGATCTTCGAGATCCGGTGTTCACTGGCAAACCACTCGGCGAAACGGGTGCTGAAAAAATCGGGATGCTGGTCATGCACCACCACCTGCGGCTGGATATTGAGCACATCAAGCATGTGCTGCACGTTCTCCTCCAGCGCCTGGCAGCTGGCCGCGTTGTCCAGATCGCCGATGTGCGCCGAGACATAGGCCTGGTCACCGCGGGTGACGCAGATGGTGTTCTTGAACCAGCCTCCGGTGGCCAGCACCGACGGCCCTTCGTGCGGCAGCTGAATTGCCTGTGGCGTAAATCCGCGCGCGCGGCGGATAAAACGCAGGCGCCCGCGATTGTGACGCACCACGCTGTCATCACAGCGCAGCAAAATGTCGCGATTGTGCATCAGCACCGCATCCGCGATCTTGCGCAGCCGGCGCTGCGCTTCGCGGTTGTCGATCACCAGCGGTTCGCCACCCGGATTGGCGCTGGTCATCACCAGCACCAGATCCTGGGGCGCTTCGCGCCAGGCGGATCCTTCCGGGCGACCCGCCGCCTCGTGGAACAACAGGTGGTGGATCGGGGTGTAGGGCAGCATCGCACCGAGCCAGTGCACATCGCGCGCGATACCGGGCAGCACATCGTCCACGCCCGCTATTTTTGGCAACAGCACAATGGGCGCGACTGCCGATTCGAGCAGTACCTGCGCCTCCGCGTCCACCTGGGTAAACGCTTTAAGCGACGCAATATTCGCGACCATCACCGCAAAGGGTTTGCCGTCCCGCTCCTTGCGTTCACGCAGCTTCTCCACCACCGCCCCCTGGCGGGCGTCGCAGGCGAGGTGGTAGCCGCCGAGCCCCTTGATGGCCACAATCTCGCCGGCCCGCAGGCGCGCCACCGTCTCCTTGATCGGATCCTCGCCGGCGACAGGCGCCCCATCGGCAAGCACCAGCTCCAAAGCCGGCCCGCATTCGGGACAAGCGTTGGGCTGGGCGTGAAACCGCCGGTCCAGCGGATCGTCATACTCCGCGCGGCACTCCGGGCACATGCGGAATCTGGACATGCTGGTATTGGGCCGATCGTAGGGAACGGCGCGGGTAATGGTGTAGCGCGGTCCGCAATGGGTACAGTTGATGAAGGGATAGCAGTAGCGACGGTCCGCCGGATCGAGCAGTTCGTTGAGACATTCGGGACACAGCGCCGCGTCGGGCGTGATCTCCGCAGTGGCCGCGCCATCGGCGGCACTCTCGGTGATGACAAAGCCCTGCAGCGTGGCATCAAAGGAGACCGCCTCCGCGTGCAGTTCATCGATGCGCGCCAGCGGCGGCAGCTCCTGCCGCAAACGATCCTGAAACCGCCCGACCGCACCGGCCTCTCCCTGCAGCACGATTTCCACGCCCGCCTCGCTGTTCCGCACCCGACCATTCAGCCGCAGTTCCGTCGCCAGACGGTAGATGTAGGGACGGAATCCAACCCCCTGTACCTGGCCGCGCGCCCGCAACCTGACTGCCTGCAGCTCCTGGGATAGTTCTGGCAATCCCATAATCAAACCTCTGTCCGCTACCGGCCCAACTCGGCCTTCAAGCGTTCAATCTCTTCGGTGAGTGCGGCATTCTGTTGCCGCAACGATTCCACATCGGACTGCGCGCGCACTCCCGCCTGCCGCACACCATCGCGCAGCCAGTCGAGCCATGCCGCCATACCTGCGCCGGATTTGGCCGACACCTGCAATACTTCGATGTCCGGATTGACCCGGCGCGCATTGTCGATACAGGCATCCACATCAAAATCGAGATGCGGCAGCAAATCGGTCTTGTTCAGCAACATCAGCGACGCGGCATGGAACATGTCGGGATACTTGAGCGGCTTGTCTTCACCTTCGGTCACCGACAGGATCGCCACCTTGTGCGCCTCTCCCAGATCGAACGCCGCGGGGCACACCAGGTTCCCCACGTTTTCGATCATCAGCAGCGCACCGTCAGGCAAGGTGAGCCGCTCGACGGCATGGCCCACCATGTGCGCGTCCAGATGGCACCCCTTGCCGGTGTTCACCTGGATGGCAGGGGCTCCGGTTGCCCGGATCCGGTCGGCATCGTTGGTGGTCTGCTGGTCGCCCTCAATCACCGCGATCTGCTGTTCACCCTGCAACGCCCTGATGGTTTCGGTGAGCAGTGTGGTCTTGCCCGATCCCGGACTGGAGACCAGATTGACGGCGAAAATACTGTGGTCCTCGAAATGGCGGCGATTCTCGGCGGCATAGCGGTCGTTCTTGCTCAGGATATCCTGTTCGATCTGCACCATGCGCGCCTGCGTCATCCCGGGAACATGGGCGTGCGCGGGGCCTTTGCCGTAGTGGAGATCACCGTGCGCGTCATGGGAGTGGCTATGCCCGTGGTGATGGTCGCGGTCGTGCCCAAGGCTGTGACTGTGGTCGTGAACGTCGCCATGCGCGTGATGGTGGTGCCCATGCCCGTGATCATGTTCGTGGTGGTGGTCGTGACTGTGCGCGCCGCCTTCGACCCGGGTCTCACCATCACCACATCCGCATACTGTACACATCGCGTTTCTCCGCTCAGACCACTTCGAGTTCTTTGACCCGCATCTCGTTGCCGCCGGTGACCGTGACACGATATCCGCCACACCGGGGGCACGGATCATACAGCGCTTCCACCAGGACCTCCTGCGAGCACTCCATGCACCATGCCCTGCCGGGCACCTCAATGATCTCCAGATTTGCCCCGGCGGCCACCCCTTCCTTGGAAACAGCGTCGAAGCAGAACTTCAGGGATTCCGTTTCCACACTGGAGAGGCGTCCGATCTCCAGCCAGACGGTCTTCACCCGGGAAAACTGCTGGCTTCTGGCATGCTCCTCCAGCAGCTGCACGATGCCCTCGGCAAGACTCATCTCATGCATGCACCACCTCCACGGTGTGAGCCACGCAGGGATCAAGGCTCAGGCAGCTGAACCGTATGCCCCGCTCCGCCTCCTCGGGCGCGGGCAACCCAGCCCCCCGCAGGGCGTGGACCAGCGCGCCGTCCGGGCCAAAATTCCAGTCCGTGGGGGCCAGAACCTGGTAGGCCGACACCCGATCAGATTCAACCTCGACCCGGTGCACCAGCAGGCCACGCGCAGTCTCCACCCAGCCGGCACCGATTTCCGCTTGCGTGCGCAGGGCTCCGCAACGAACGCCTGACCGGAATGCTGCCATGCAGCAGAGGTCGCTATTCTCCGCCTCATCCGCCAGCTCGTAAAGCCTTGACACCAGCCGGGCGCTGGCGTTCTGTCCCTGGGCGCGCAACCGGGCGACCAGGGGCCGTTCCCACTGGCGACTGATGGCACCGGTTTCCCGGGGAGCGCCCTTCAATAAAGGGTTGGCCAGGAAACCTGGGACGCCGCCCATCGCCTCCACAATCTCGGAAAGCTCCTGCGGGGTACGGCTGGTATCGAGCAGTGCGCCACCGGCCGCTCTCAGTTCCAGCGGAGCCGCCTCCCGCAACATCACCGCCGCAAGCCCCTGGCTGCCGGCGAGCCAATCCCCGGCCGCCTCAACATCCAGAGACCGCCAGGCTGCCGGTGCGATACCCAGCAGTTGTTGGCGCAGAAATGCCCTGAGTGCAGCCTGGAAGCCGGCCCAGACATCGTCGTTGCCGGGGTCTGCCTGGATGCCGGCACTCTGGGCCCGCCACTGACGGTAGGGTTCGGTGCCCATGGGATGTTCCACCAGTCCCGGCATGTCGAGGGCAAAGCGCCACAAATACTCCGAGACCATCTCGGCCGTGACCAGCCGGGTGGCGGTCAGCAACGCTTGCGGCGCCGATTCGCGATTGAGTGCGGCATCGATAGCCAGCTGCGCTGCTGCCGTCTGGGCCTTGCCGCACAGATTGAACAGCATGCCCGCCAGCGACGGCACCTGATCAACCGGTTTGCCGCAGAAGACGGCGGCGGCCTGTTGCGGCCGGTCTGACTGGATGCGCACATCGACAATCACCGCGTCGCGCACGGTTGCTGCCACCCGGATGCCACGTTCAGCCAGCACCGCGCTCTCCACGCGATCCGCGCAGAAACGCCCGGCGCGACATCCGGACTCCGCCCTTCTCGCCTCCCTCTACGGCCACCGCGGGCATCATCAGCATGCGCAGCGCCTCTCTAGCTGTCTCCACAATGGTCGCCTGATCCGCGAAGTTGTGCACCGGTGAGGCGAGCGAACAGGCCAGGTAGGGGCCGATCCGCTCCTCCTCGCTGGCCATGAAGAGCAGTTCGCCGTGGGGCATTTTCAGGCGCGTGCTGCCACCGGTATCCAGATCAGGCCAGCTGCCTTCGTCGCCCGGAAGCAGCAGCACGCTCATGAACCAGGGGGTGACCAGAACGCCAAGCCAATTCCCGTTCCACAGGCGGAATCCGACGCTCTCCACATGGAGCGCGCGGTTCACCACCGGCAGATCCTGCATGCGCTGTTCCTGGATATCGCGGAACACCGACTCGAGCAGGTAGGCGGGTGATTCGCTGAAGGTCTGTTGCGGTTTCATGGTCTGGGTACCGGAGTGTAACGGCAAGGGTTACACCCGTTAAGGGATTGAGGTCGTGTTTCGCGCGAAAACATGGGCATTCAGTCCGCCCGGAGGTTGGTGCGGTGGCCGAGATTGCGGGCAGCATGGTAGAGATCGTACTCGGTCTGCATGCTCATCCAGAGGCGGGGATCGGTACCAAAAAATCCGGCCAGGCGCACCGCCGTATCCGGCGTCAGGCTGCGCCGCCCCTGCACCAGTTCGTTGATGCGCCGGCGTGACACGCCCAGGCCGCGGGCCAGTTCCTGCTGGGTCAGGTTGCGCGGCCGCAGATAGTTGCGGTTGAGGTACTCACCGGGATGCAGCGGCCGGCCATCGCGCGCGGCGTCGATATCGGCCATGCTTGCGAGATTCCGCAGCGCCATGGATCAACCCGTCCGGGCGTGG